>JAQVYD010000053.1 GCA_028709105.1 Clostridia bacterium | reverse complement strand
AAGCGTTGGGAGCGCGTGGAAAAAGGTTATCGGGCGATGGTGGTCGGTGAAGGGGACAAGGCCCGTCTGGCGATGGAAGCTTTGGCCAAGGCTTATAGCATGAAAGTTACTGATGAATTCGTGGAACCTGCCGTAATTGTTGATGAGGATGGTAAGCCTGTAGGTAAGATACAGGCTGGCGATGTGGTGATGATGTATAATTTCCGGGCAGATCGAGCTCGTCAGATCAGCTATGCCTTTACGGAAGAGGAATTTACGGGTTTTGCCAGACCGGGGGGATGCCCTAATGTGCATTATGTCTGTTTTACTCAGTATGATCTGAGGCTTAACGCTCCTGTAGCTTTTCCCCCACAGGATTTAAAAAACACTTTAGGGGAAGTAGTGAGTAAGGCAGGGCTAAAACAATTAAGAATTGCGGAAACGGAAAAATATGCGCATGTGACTTCCTTTTTTAATGGAGGGATAGAAAAGGCTTATCCCGGTGAAGAAAGGGTCTTGGTTCCTTCGCCTAAAGTAGCTACATATAATTTGCAGCCGGAAATGAGTGCCTGTCAGATAACGAAGCAGGTTGTAGAAAAATTAAAGGAAAATGTTTACGCTTTGGTGGTTTTGAATTATGCTAATCCTGATATGGTTGGTCATACAGGATATTTGGCGGCTTGTCTCAAGGCCATTGAAACGGTAGATCAATGTTTGCAGGAAGTAATCACAACTGTTTTGGCGCAGGAAGGGGTAGTGATCGTTACGGCTGACCATGGTAATGCGGAATTGATGCTTGATCCCCAAATAAAGAAGCCGTTAACAGCACATACTTCAAATCCTGTACCGTGTTTGTTGATAGGGCACAAGAGGAAAGAAATGAGCTTAAGAGATGGGTCTTTGCAGGATCTGGCGCCTACTCTTTTGGAATTGCTGGGACTACCTAAACCATCGGAGATGACGGGAGAGAGCTTAATTAGAAAATGAAACATGTTATGCTATTCTCGTTTCTGTGCTGCATACAGAACAGACTAGCACTCGGCTCAGGAGAAAGCCGACCACCCTCGATTGTACGTCCATGTACATGCGAGGGTTGAGGCTGACATCCTGTCAGCCTCTCTGCCTTCTCACTTCACCTTCGTGAAGTCTGTTTAGCTGTATTCTGCAATGAAACGATAAATAGCATAACATGTTTCATTATAGAGATTAATGCACTTTTGGCTAAAAAGGTTATTGTTGTGTGCATTATGCATTATGTATGCATTATATAATTAGGAGGTAAAAAAATGAGTACAATTGTTGATGTTTATGCGCGAGAGATTTTAGATTCGCGAGGAAATCCGACGGTAGAAGTTGATGTGACTTTGGACGACGGCTCTTTTGGCCGGGCTGCTGTTCCTTCCGGGGCTTCTACAGGGGCTTATGAGGCTGTGGAGTTACGAGATGGTGAAAAGGAGCGGTTCCTGGGGAAGGGAGTGCTGAAAGCTGTCACTAATGTCAATACAATTATCGCTCCGGCTCTTTTAGACGAAGATGCCTTGAACCAAGTGGCTATTGATGAGTTAATGATCGAAATGGATGGGACGGCGAATAAGGGGAAGTTAGGGGCTAATGCGATTTTAGGTGTTTCTTTAGCGGTAGCGAAGGCTGCGGCGAACTATGTGGGGCTGCCTCTTTACCGTTATCTTGGTGGGGTTAATGCGAAAGAGCTTCCTGTCCCGATGATGAATATTCTTAATGGCGGAAAACATGCCGATAATAATGTGGATATTCAGGAATTCATGATCTTACCTGCCGGTGCTTCTTCTTTCGCGGAAGCTTTCAGAATGGGGGCAGAGGTTTTCCATAATCTGAAGAGCGTTTTGAAAAAGAAGGGCTATAATACTGCTGTTGGTGATGAAGGTGGTTTTGCTCCTAACCTTAAATCGAATGAAGAGGCTTTAGAAGTTATTGTGGAAGCTATTAGTAAAGCCGGGTACAAGCCGGGTGAAGACGTCTTTTTAGGTTTGGACGTAGCGGCTACAGAACTTTTTAAGGATGGTGTTTATTCTTTAGAAGGTGAAGGCTTGACCATGAATGCTGAAGAAATGGTGGAGTTTTATGATCAGCTCTGCCGTAAGTATCCGGTTATCTCGATTGAGGATGGTTTGGCTGAAGATGATTGGGAGGGTTGGCAGAAGATGACCCGGGCTTTAGGTAAGAAAGTCCAGATTGTGGGGGATGACCTTTTTGTTACGAATACGGAGAGGGTCTCTAAAGGGATCGCCATGGGTGTAGCCAATAGTGTTTTGATTAAGGTCAATCAGATTGGTACCCTTACGGAAACGCTTAATACGATTGAAATGGCGAAGCGTGCCGGTTATACGGCGGTTGTTTCCCACCGTTCCGGGGAAACAGAGGATGCTACTATTGCTGATATTGTTGTCGGTGTAAATGCCGGACAGATTAAGACAGGAGCACCATCACGTACTGATCGTGTGGCTAAATATAATCAACTGCTAAGAATCGAGGAAGAACTTAACGAAACGGCTATTTATAGAGGCAGAGACGCCTTTTATAATTTAAAATAGTTAAATTCTCTAGACTAGTGAAGTTTTAGGCGAAAATCAGGGAAAATATCAGGCTGTTTCTTTTGCCTGGTATTTTTGTTAGTGCAATTTTTTGTTTTTATGATATAATTTAGAAATGACATCGAGTAACCAGTTTTATTTAAGTAATAATTATTTTGATATTAAGGAGGGAGGTTTCTATGAGGACGGTCATTCTTGTTTTTCAAGTTTTAGCATCCCTTGGTCTTATTGCTACAGTATTGTTGCAGTCTGGTAAAAGTGCCGGTCTTTCCGGTTCGATTGCCGGAGGTGCCGAAACTTTATTCGGGGGTAAAAAAAAGGGACTAGATGACTTTTTAGCTAAGCTTTCCACGATTTCGGCAATTGCTTTTATGGTTTTAACCTTGCTTTTATCAATAGTACATTAATGATTTAGTTTTGGGGGAGGAAGAGGAAATGAATAACGGTTCTTTTATTATTTGGGCACCTCTTGCTGGGGTGGTCGCTCTTTTGTTTGCTTATTATTTGACTCAACGTATTTATAAAGTTGATCCGGGTAATCAGAAGATGCAGGAAATTTCTGAGGCGATTCACGAAGGGGCGATGGCTTTTTTATTTCGGGAATATAGAGCCTTAGTGATTTTTGTGGTATCGGTAGCTGCTTTTATTTTTCTCGCCGGCTATTTTACGGAAGGCGCGGATAGTTTACAGCCTCAGACCGCTGTCGCTTTTATTATCGGTGCTCTTTGCTCTGTGTCGGCCGGTTATATTGGGATGAATGTAGCGACAAGAGCTAATGTCAGAACGGCTAATGCCGCTCAGGAGAGTGCCAACAAGGCATTGGGTGTAGCTTTTTCCGGCGGCGCAGTCATGGGGATGTCTGTGGTTGGTTTAGGACTGATTGGCTTAGGGATTGTAACGTTCTTATTTACAGACCCGAATACAATTAACGGTTTTGCCTTAGGTGCAAGTTCGATTGCTCTTTTTGGACGTGTGGGTGGCGGTATTTATACGAAGGCTGCTGATGTGGGTGCTGACCTCGTAGGTAAGGTTGAGGCCGGTATCCCTGAAGATGACCCTCGTAATCCTGCGGTTATTGCTGATAATGTAGGGGATAATGTGGGCGACGTAGCGGGAATGGGTGCGGATCTTTTTGAATCTTATGTAGGTTCGATTATTGCGGGGGTAGCTTTAGCTGTTGCTTTAGGTTTAGGCAGGAATGGCATTATTTTACCGATGTTAATTGCAGCAGCAGGGATCCTTGCTTCGATTATTGGTACTTTTTTTGTGCGAACGGGAGAAGGGACCAATGCCTCTAAGGCTTTAAATGCCGGAGAGACCGTGGCCATGGTGCTTTCTCTGGTGGCTACTTATTTCTTGGCGACAAGGTTGTTGCCCGAGATAGGCTTTAATGTTTTTGTGGCTACGGTAGCTGGTTTACTGGCCGGGTTTGTGATTGGGAAAATCACTGAGTATTATACTTCGGATGCTTATAGCCCTGTTAAAGGTATAGCGAAGGCGTCACAGACGGGGGCTGCTACCAATATTATCTCAGGTCTGGGTGTAGGGATGCGTAGTACAGTTTTACCTGTATTGGTAATTGTTTTAGCAATTATTATCTCTTATAAATTTGCTGGTTTGTATGGTATTGCTTTGGCTGCAGTAGGCATGCTTTCTACTACCGGGATGGTGGTAGCGGTAGATGCTTATGGTCCTATCGCTGATAATGCCGGTGGTATTGCCGAAATGGCGCAACTTGATCCTAAAGTTAGAAAAATTACCGATGGTTTAGACTCAGTAGGTAATACGACTGCGGCTATTGGTAAAGGTTTTGCTATTGGTTCTGCGGCTTTGACCGCGTTAGCTCTTTTTAGTGCTTATACGCAGGCTGCTGGGTTGGAAACTCTTAACATCTTGAATCCTGCTGTTGTGGCTGGACTTTTCCTGGGTGGTGCTTTGCCTTTCCTCTTCTCTGCTTTAACCATGGGTGCAGTAGGCAGGGCGGCTAGTCAGATGATTGATGAGGTCAGAAGACAGTTTAAAGAAATTGATGGTTTGATGGAAGGAACAGCTAAGCCTGAATATGCGAAGTGTGTTAGTATCAGTACTGATGCCGCAATTAAAGAAATGATTATCCCTGGTCTTTTGGCTATTGTGGTGCCGATTGTGGTAGGGATTACTCCTGGTTTGGGTAAAGAGGGTTTAGGGGGCCTGCTCGCAGGTGCACTGGTTGCCGGTTTCCTTTTGGCGATTATGATGGCTAATGCGGGTGGCGCTTGGGATAATGCCAAGAAATATATTGAGGGCGGCGAATATGGGGGTAAAGGGTCTGCTGCTCACGCTGCTGCTGTGACCGGCGATACAGTGGGTGACCCCTTTAAGGATACTTCGGGACCGTCAATTAATATTTTAATTAAGTTAATGACTATCGTTTCTCTGGTTTTTGTACCTCTCTTTATGTAACCACGAATAATTAATTTTTTAGTGTTTGCTGGAACTGTCTCATAACTAGATTATGGGCAGTTCTTTTTTATCTTTTAGCCGAAATAAGGTATAATTAAAGCAAAAGTTTTTGTAGGTGATATTAATGATGATCTTAACAGAAAAAGAATTAAAGAAACGGTTGGCAAATGTTGTCGCGGAATTTGCCAAAAGAGAGGAAATAAGTGCTTTCTATCTTTTCGGTTCCTATGCTGCCGGATGCCCAAAACCGACAAGTGATGTAGATTTGGCTATTTTATTGTCTGTTGTGGACAGGGAAACATCTTTAGATAAAAGATTAAGCTTAATGGCAGAGATAGCGATGATGATCGGGACAGATAATATCGATGTGCTTATTTTAAACGAAGCTCCCGCAGGTTTGGCTTATCGTGTGCTGCAGGAGGGACAGTTACTGTATTTAAAAAAGGGAATCGAAAAGCAGTTGGTTAGGTTTAAGGCGCGAGTTTTTGATCGATATTGTGATTATCAGCCTGTACAGAAGCTTTTTTCTGCAGCTTTGGCTAAGCGGATCAAGGAGGGGAGTTTTGGTGGTTGATAGGGAAAGAATTGAACAGCGTTTAATGAAATTGGAACAGACTGTGCGGAAATTAAAGGAGATAGCTACTTATTCTTGGGCAGAATATAGTCAGGATGAGGGGTTAAGGGATAGAGCTGAACGTAATCTTCAGCTTGCGGCTCAGGCCTGTATTGATTTAGCGAATCATCTTATTGCTGATTATGGATTCATGTCTCCTTTGACTTATGCAGAAAGTTTTGTTGTACTTAGGGAAGAAGGGATTATATCGCCTGATTTAGCGGAGAATATGCAAAAGATAGCTGGGTTTCGTAATATTCTCGTACATGATTATTTGAAAATTGATCAGCAAATCGTTTATGCTACTTTAAATAAGTTGCAGGACTTTCAAGAATTTGCCCAATGTGTTTATAAATTACTGGAATAGTTCTAGTGCGCTATGTTAGGGACATTCTTCTGAACAATGGCTTTAATGGAGTCCTTTAGGTAAATACTTTGTTTTATTTACAGATATGTCCCCAATGATTATGTATTGTCTTTTGGCAAGGCAAGAGCAAGAACCGTCCCCAAACTTGGATAAGGCACCCTCCGGCAGTATCCTGGCTAAAACAGTACGGAGGAATTTCGAATTTCGAACCTCGAGGAAGTTAAACGGTACAGCCTCTTTTTTTATACATATTTTTACCTGTTTTTTAGCATAATAGAGGATAGAAAATGTTGGAGCAGGGAAAAGGTATGTTCAGAAAAATAATTAAAAGATTACGGTTGAGACAAATCCTGAAACAAAGTGCAGGGATAAAGGACCAGGATCAGTTGCCAAGGGAGCAAGCCCAACTTTCTCGCCATCTTCAGGACAATCTAATCCTTTTCAGAAACATTTTAGGGCAGAACAGTGATTTGGTTATCCGTGAATTTAGTTTTGGGGAAGGAGAAAAAGTTAGGGCTGCGCTTCTTTTTTTTGATGGTCTGATTGATAAAAAAACTGTTAATGAAAGTATTATCAGACCATTGATGTATGATCTTCATTTGTTTAGTCCTCAGCAGTTGAGACGACAGAAGAGTCTCGACTTTTTTAAGGAGAAAATGGTTTCTGTGGGTGAGGTCAAAAAAATAGTTTCAGTTGATGATTTATTAAATAACTGTTTATATGGAGACACTATTTTTTTAATAGATGGTTTTGCGGAAGCCTTGACTATTAATACTAAAGGTTGGCAATCCCGTGGGGTAACAGAGCCGAAAACTGAAGCCGTAGTGAGGGGTCCTCGGGAAGGCTTTACAGAAACCTTGAATATCAACACTTCTTTATTGCGGCGTAAAATTCGCCATCCTGATTTCGTGATCGAAAAGATGCAGTTAGGAGAAAAGACGAGGACAGACGTTTGTCTTGCTTATCTAAAAGGGGTAGTTAGTCCCGGACTAGTGGAAGAAGTAAAGAGCCGCCTGCAAGGAATTAAAACAGATGCGATTTTAGAATCTGGGTATATTGAGCAATTTATCGAAGATGCTCCTCTTTCTCCCTTTGCGACGGTGGCAAATAGTGAAAAGCCTGACGTCGTGGCGGCTAAATTGTTGGAAGGACGAGTAGCCATTTTAGTTGATGGGACACCGATGGTTCTCACTGTACCGATGCTTTTTGTGGAAAGTTTCCAAACAGCAGAAGATTATTATTCCCGTCCTTATTATGTTAGTTTTGTGAGATTCCTTAGGTTTTTTTCTTTTTTCGTAACGATACTGGCTCCAGGTATTTATGTAGCCTTAACAACATTTCATCAAGAGTTAATCCCTACGTCTTTACTGCTTACCATAGCCGCAGCTAGGGAAAGGCCCCCTTTCCCTGTTGTCGTGGAAATTTTGATTATGGGACTTTTTTTTGAAATAATTCGGGAGGCAGGAGTACGGTTGCCACGACCGATCGGTTCGGCCATTAGTATTGTGGGGGCACTGGTTATTGGAGAGGCAGCTGTTTCGGCGGGATTGATTGGGGCCCCGGTAGTTATTGTGATCGCTTTGACAGCAATAACTTCCTTTGTAGTGATTTCACAGGCTGATGTGGCTCTGCTTTCGCGGACTTTGTTGATCCTTGTGGCAGGGTTTCTAGGAGGTTTTGGGATTGTCATTTTTTTACTGGGGCTCTTAATTCATTTAATTACCTTAAGGTCTTTCGGGACACCTTATCTTGCACCATTTACGCCTTTAAATCTTAGTGGCTTGAAGGATACTGTGATTAGGGCTCCTCTCTGGGCGATGGGGACACGACCGGAAGCGATTAGTTCGGTTAATCGTCAGCGTCAAAAGTTTGGCTTATTACCTCGACCACCGCAAAAGGAGGGGAACAGGCAGAACTAAGACCGGAGTGAGTTTAGGGCGGTTCTTGGGCGAGCCTGCGGGACGGTTCCTGACTTGCCCGGCGTGTGCGTTGAGGATGCTTCTCCAGCGAGCCAAGAACCGTCCCCGGATTTGCTAAGAGGGAGGGAAGTGATGAAAACTAGGCAAACTTGCTTTTTGTTGTTTTTGCTGTTCAGCATAATTGTTGTGACAGGTTGTTGGGATCGCCGCGAATTGGATAGTTTAGGGATTGTGTTAGGGACAGGTATTGATAAAGGTAAGGAAGACCCTACTCAGGTTCAGATTACCGTGCAGATTGTTAAGCCTGGAGAAATTAAGGGACCTAGTGGAGGCGGTAATGGCGGCGGAGGTAAGGGGAAACCTTATCTGAATGTAATGAATAGCGGGGAGGCAGTTTTTGATACAATAAGAGAATTTACGCATGTTGTCAATCGTCGGCTTTATTTCTCCCATAATCAAATCCTGATTATAGGTCAGGAAGCGGCGGAAGCGGGAGTAGGAAAATATCTTGATCTTTTTTTTCGTGATCCGGAGCCGCGTTTGAACACTTGGGTTATTGTCGCCCGAGGGAAAGCAGATGAGGCTCTAGAAACAAACGCGGAATTAGAACAGGTGCCGGCTCTAAATATTGCTCAGCTTATTGAGGCGCGTGCAGCTACTTCTGAAGCCAGTGCTGTTGATTTACACGATTTTATGACCTGTCTGATGAGTAAGACTACAGCGCCGATAGCCTCCTTGCTGGAAGTGGAAGGTGAGGGAGAGGAAAAAATAGCCCGTTTGATGGGGACAGCCGTTTTTAAAAAAGATCAAATGGTGGGCTCCTTAGATAAGACGGAAACACGAGGTCTGCTTTGGGTCTTAGGTGAGGTAAAAAGCGGGATTGTCATTACCCCCTGTCCTGGGGGGAAAGGAACAGCTTCTCTCGAAATAACCAGGGCGAGGAGTAAGGTTGTTCCGGAAATAAAAAAGGGGACACTAGAGATAACAGTGAAAATTAAGGAAGAGGGCAATCTTGGCGGTCAGATGTGTGTACAAGATTTAACCTTACCGGAGACTTGGACGGCTTTAGAAAAAAGCAAGGCAGAAGTGATTCG
>JAQVYD010000052.1 GCA_028709105.1 Clostridia bacterium | reverse complement strand
CCTTACTATACGCTATCTTAACATAATGACCTGTCGCCAAATAATCAGCTTCTAAATCTAAAGCTTTTTGTAAAAGTGCAGAAAATTTAAGATGCTGATTACAGGCAATACAAGGATTAGGCGTTCTTCCTCTTAAATATTCAGCCGTAAAATAAGCAATAACTTGCTTTTCAAATACCTCCCGAAAATTTACCACATAAAAAGGTATTGCCAATTTTTCTGCTACCTGCCGGGCATCTTGTACTGTATCTAAAGAACAACGGTCACCGGGAACACTTTCCTTTTCCTGCGCTTGCAGTTCCATCGTTATCCCTATAACCTCATATCCTGCTTCCTGAAGAAGTGCGGCCGCAACCGAACTATCCACCCCGCCGCTCATCGCCATAACAACTTTTTTCCTCTCCATCACACACCCTCCTACATCAATGCATAATTTATTTAACGCCTGTATCTTTCCCCATCCCGGAGGGTTGATAATATTTTGTTCCCTTCATTTCCCTCGGTAAATAATCTTGCTCGACATAATGACCTTCATAATCATGAGGATAACGATAACCTTGCCCATGCCCCAGTTTCTCTGCCCCCGGATAACCGGCATCCCGCAAATGAAGAGGTACCGCACCATATTTCCCCTTTTGCACATCGGCCAAGGCTTCATCAATAGACAGAAGAGAATTACTCTTCGGAGCACAAGCAATATAAAGAGCGGCTTCCGCTAAAAGCAGCCTTCCTTCCGGCAAGCCTACTCTTTCTAATCCTTGCGCAGCAGCCTGAGCCACCACCAAGGCCATGGGATCAGCCAAACCGACGTCTTCAGCAGCGTGAATAATCATCCTTCGTGCTATAAACCGTGGATCCTCCCCGGCATGAAGCATCCGCGCCAAATAATGCAGTACCGCATCAGGGTCAGAACCGCGCATACTTTTAATAAAAGCCGAGATGACATCATAATGCTGATCACCCATTTTGTCATACACAACAGCCTTTTCCTGAATTGACTCTTCCGCTACAGCCAAGTCAATTACCCTAACCCCTTCTTCATTAGGCAAGGTAGACAAAACAGCCAATTCCAGACCATTCAAAGCTTGACGGGCATCGCCCCGTGCCGCTTCGGCAAAATGATGTAAAGCCTCTTGGGATATTTGCAAACGATAATTTCCCAAACCTTTTTCTGAATCCTTTATAGCCCGCTGTAAAAGCTCACCAATATCTTCTTGAGTCAATGGTTCTAGCCTAAAAAGACGCGAACGAGAAAGCAAAGCGGAATTTACACTAAAATAAGGGTTTTCCGTAGTCGCACCGATCAAAACAAGTTTCCCTTCCTCCACAGCCGGAAGCAAAGCGTCCTGTTGAGCTTTGTTAAATCTATGTATTTCGTCAATAAATAAAATCGTCCCCTGCTGATAATATTTTAACTGTTCTTCCGCTTCCCGTACAACCTTGCGTAAATCACTAACCCCGGAAGTAACCGCATTCATTCTCGTAAAATGTGCTTTTGTTGTTCGAGCAATAACATAAGCTAAAGTAGTTTTACCGGTACCGGGAGCACCGTAAAAAATCAAAGAGCCTAACTGATCAGCCTCAATGGCTCGTCTTAATAATTTCCCTTCCCCAAGCAAATGTTTTTGTCCCACCACTTCATTCAAACTAGTGGGGCGCATACGTGTAGCCAAAGGAATTCGCCCCTGACGAGCTGCCTCTCCCACCCCGGAAAAAAGATCCATCTAACCATCACCCTTTCCCTACATCTAAAAAACAGGACTGTCAACTAATCACGTTAACAGCCCCCCTTAACTTCATCTATTTCTAACTAATTAACTTCAAGTCCTCTTATAAGGCAGAATCCAATGTTTTAGCAATATTCGCTTTAGGCACAAAACCCACTAGCCTATTAATTTCCTTCCCACCCTTAAATAAAATCATCGTCGGAATACTCATAATCCCGTAATCACCGGCTGTTTTACTATTTTCATCTACATCTAACTTGCAAATTTTAGCTTTACCCCGATATTCACCACTTAGTTCCTCAATAAGAGGACCAATCATTTTACAAGGTCCACACCAAGGTGCCCAAAAGTCTACTAATACAAGCTCCTCTGTCTCCAGAACTTCACTTTTAAAAGTATTGTCGGAAAGATGGATAATATTATTAGTCATAACTTTTCCCTCCCAGCTTTATAAAATTATTAACAATAATATTATAAGCCTATTCCTACATAATTGTACTTTATTATTTACAAAATCATTACTAAATAATCATCTTCTATTATTAACACTTCTTAAGTAAATCATTTATCACCCGAGCAGCCAAAAGAAGTCCAGCCACAGAAGGCACGAAAGAGATACTCCCGGGAACCCTCGAACTAGAAATTCTAACATTTTTTAGCGGTTGTTCCGTGGAATAAACTACTTGTACGCCCTTGATAATTCCCCTCTTTTTCAATTCTCTGCGCATTATCCGAGCTAAAGGACAACCAGAACCCGATGTTTCACTAAGCTCTCCTATCTTTAACTTCGAGGGATCCAGTCGATTTCCTGCACCTAACGCCGATATTATTGGAACCTCTAATTGCAAAGCAGTTTCAATTATCGCTACTTTCCCTTTAATCATATCAATGGCATCAACAACATAAGCAGGATTCTCTTTAAAAAAAACCCCGGCATTTTCCGAACTCACTTTCTCTTTATAAATAACTACTTCAGCCTGAGGATTTATATCTCTAATTCGTTCCTTTAGTATATCAACCTTATATTTACCTACTGTGGAAAATAAAGCAGGAAGCTGTCTATTGATATTGGTCACATCTATTGTATCAAAATCCACTAAAACCAGATAGCCGATACCCGTTCTAGCTAATGCTTCTACAGTATAAGAACCTACACCGCCTACGCCAAAAACAATCACTTTACTTTGCTGCAAATAATTTAACCCTTGTTCCCCTACTAACATTTTCGTTCGTACAAATTGTTCCAAATCAATCCCTCATCCAAAGCAATTATTAATAACACTAATGATTATCCTTACTACAAACTTAATCCTAATTTCCAACAAAAGCAACCTCTTTTTGTTGTTCTTCCAACAAAGCCTCCAATTCCTTAGGAGGGAGAGGTTTACTGAAAAAATACCCCTGAATATACGTGCATCTTTGTTGCTGGAAAAAAACTAATTGAGCCTCTGTTTCTACACCTTCCGCTACTACTTCATAATTTAAACAAGTAGCCAGAGAAATAATGGAGGTGGCAATAGCAGACTTTTTGATATTAAAGGGAATTTCTTTTACTAAATTATAATCCACCTTTAATATATTAATCGGCAATGTGCCTAAGTAATTAAGCGAGGAATATCCACTTCCAAAATCATCTAAAGCAATCCTAATCCCAATTCTTCTTAATTCACCTAAAACTTCAATATTCCTTCCAAAATTATTCATCGCTACAGTTTCTGTAATCTCCAGTTCCAAACAACTAGGGTCAAATCTCGTTTCTGTCAAGACAGTTAGGACATCATTTAAAAACGCTTTATCGCGAAGCTGCTGTTCCGAAATATTAACCGATAATTTTAAAGAAGTATAGCTTTTTTTCTGCCATTTTTTTATTTGCACACAGGCCGTCTGCAACACCCATTTACCTATAGGTACAATCAATCTTGTCTCTTCCGCCACCTCAATAAACCGTTCAGGGTACAACAAGCCCTCATCAGGATGATGCCAACGCAAAAGCGCCTCAACACCAACAATTCGACCACTGCCTACTTCAACCATCGGCTGATAATGAAGTTCAAAGGCATCATATTTCTTCTCTTCTACCATTTGACGCATATTATTGGCAATATATAATTTATCAGAAATATCCCTGTTCATCTCCGTACTAAAAAACCGATAGCCATTCATCCCCATTTCTTTTGCCTTATTCATCGCCATATCCGTATGTGAAATTAAACTTTTAGAATCTTTACCATGTGCAGGGAAAACACTAATCCCTACACTTATAGTAATATAAACTTCGCGTTCGTGAATAATAAATTTCTTTTTAAAACTATCAATAATCTTCATTGCTATCTCTATAATCGCTTGCTCTTCAGAAACCCCCGGCACAAAAACAAGAAATTCATCTCCCGAGGAACGAGCAATAACAGCATCCTCAGCTAAAGCATCTATTAGTCTTTTACTTACCTGTACTAATAATTTATCTCCCGCTAAATGACCAAGAATATCATTAATATATTTAAACCTATCTAAGTCAATAAGATATACAGCTAACAGTTGATTCTGGGCTTGGGCAAACACCAACTCTTTTTCTAGAGATTCTTCAAAACTTAATCTATTCGGCAACCCTGTTAATAAATCATGATACGCCTGATGTTCAATAATTTTTTCTGAATACCAATCTTTTTCTTTTAATGCTCCCACCACATAACCAACTAAAACAAAAATCATGATCTGTAATAAATTATTAAATAAATATTCAGACGAGCTAACTGTGCTATTTAAAATTATTAAACCACTAAAAAAAAGTGCTGAAACTAATCCAGCTTTTTTCCCACACCAAAATCCAGCCAGAGTTATAGGAAGATAAAAAATGCCACCGTAAAAAAAATATGCTTTTAAATACAAACTATAATATAAAGACATGATACTACATAAAAAAATTGTAATGCCCACTAAAAAAGCTTGATAACAATGATGACACTTAAAAAACATTTAATACCTCCACGCCAATAATATTTTATTAGCTAATTTTCTTTCTTACTTCAGAACTTCACATATAATTCGACAAAATATTTTGTATTTAGAATATTCCACAGAGATATTAAGTTTTCCTTCTAAAACTAAAATGTTTTTAAATAAAAAATGCTTCTTACAGTTGAGGGTTGCTCAACTGTAAGAAGCGATGCTTTTAGAACTGCCCTTAACTAACCCCACTATGCCGTGGTGCCGTCGTTTTGAACCTGCGCTCAGCAGGTGGGTGTCCTCCTGATTGCTTTTTGTGTCCCATCTAAGTAGGCCTGCAAGCCACAACCAGAGTCTAGACTCCCTAGGTAATGGTGTTGGCTCAAAACTAAAGGCTCAATCTCACGGGCACTGTAGGGTATGTCTGGATAAGTTCTTTGTACTTTTATGTTAACATAAACTCAATCAATTTTCAAGGTCAAAAAAACACTGGTCAAAAATACCTTTTTAATTTATTTTACTTGTTTTCACGTGTATTTATTCTAAGATGAAGTTCCTTTAACTGCCGAGGGGAGACAGCTGAAGGCGCTTGAGTCATCAAATCCATAGCACTTTGTGTTTTAGGGAAAGCAATGACATCTCGGACCGTACTTCTTTCCGCCATCAACATCAGCAAACGATCTATACCCAAGGCAATTCCACCATGAGGAGGAACACCATATTCAAAAGCATCTAAAAGAAAACCAAACTTTTCTTGAGCTTCTGCGGATGAGAACCCCAAAGTCTTAAACATTAATTCCTGAACATCTCTTTGATGAATTCTAATACTTCCTCCCCCGATTTCCACACCATTAAGAATTAGATCATACGCCTTTGCCTGTACCTTTTGCGGCTCTGTCTCCATTAAAGAAAGATCCTCATCCTTAGGGGAAGTAAAAGGATGATGCATGGCCACCCATCTTTTTTCTTCCTGATCATATTCGAAAAGAGGAAAATCTACAACCCAAAGAAAATTAAATTCCTCCTGATTAATCAAGTCTAACCGCTTCCCCAACTCTAAACGAAGATGACCTAAAGAAGCCGCAACCACAGAAGCTTCATCAGCTACAAAAAGAAGTAAATCTCCCGGCTCTCCCTCCATTTTCGCCACGATACGCTCAAGTTCTTCCGACGTAAAAAACTTCGTCAGCGGAGATTTTATCCCTTCTGCTGTCAGCATAAAATAAGCCAAACCTTTCGCGCCATAAATGCTTGCAAATCTTGTCAAATCATCAAGATCCTTGCGTGAATAATGAGCACAACCTTTAGCCTTAATCCCCTTGACTTGTCCCCCTTTCTCTAAAGCTTGGGTGAATACCTTAAATTGACAATTCTTGACTTCTTCCCCGACATCCACTAATTCCATCCCAAACCGTAAATCAGGTTTATCCACACCGAAACGATTGATCGCTTCTTGATAACTTAAGCGTGGCAAGGGGGTTTTTACCTCCACCCCTAAACACTTCTGGAAAAGCCTACTTACCATTTCTTCCATCACTGTTAAAACATCTTCTCGTTCTACGAAAGACATCTCCACATCCAATTGCGTAAATTCCGGCTGACGGTCAGCACGTAAATCTTCATCACGGAAACAACGGGCAAGCTGATAATATTTATCAAAACCGGCCACCATTAAAAGCTGTTTAAAAAGCTGAGGGGATTGAGGAAGAGCAAAAAACTCACCCTCATGAAGACGACTGGGAACTAAATAATCACGAGCTCCTTCTGGTGTACTTTTTGTCAGCATCGGTGTTTCTATCTCTAAAAAGCCCTTTCCATGGAAAAAATCACGAATTATCTTGACAACCTGATCTCGCAAAATCAAACCTTTCTGCATCACCGGACGCCGTAAATCCAAATAACGATACTTCAAACGAATATTCTCATCAACCTCTACGTCATCATCAATATAAAAAGGAGGGGTTTTCGCCGTACTAAGAATCCGCAAATCCTTAGCCGCAACCTCTATTTCCCCTGTGGCTAAATTAGGATTAATCGTACCTTCCGGTCGCAAATTTACTGTGCCAACTACCGCAAGAACATCCTCATTTCTTACCGTTTCTGCCTTTTGAAAAAGAGCCGTTCCTATTATGGGATTAAAAACAACCTGTATCCTTCCCTCTCGATCCCTTAAATCTACAAAAATTACACCACCGTGGTCTCTCCGCCGATGGACCCACCCCATTAGGGTCACCTCTTGACCAACAAAGTCTTTATTAACAACACCACAGTAATGACTCCTTTTTAAACCTCGCAGGGACTCACTCATCCATATCTCCTCCTTTATTCTCCCGCACTAAATAAGCAACAAGCTCCGGTAAAGGAACGACTTTCTGCCGACCTTCCTGCATTTTCCGCACAACTGCTGCGCCTTTAGCTAATTCTTCTTCGCCTAAAATTACGGTGATGGCTGTTTGCAAGCGGTTCGCCGCTTTCAACTGTGCTTTTAAACTACGTCCCAGATAATCACGTTCGACAATTACGCCAGCCTTCCGTAATTCCTGAGCTAATCCAGCCCCTATCTTTTGTGCTTCTTCTCCCAAAGCCGCAAGAAAGATCTGGGTTTTAGCTTGTGTCGGCAAAACAACCCCCTGCTCTTCAAGTGTAAGCAGAATACGTTCTAAGCCCATCGCATAACCAATACCGGGCATGGCAGGACCCCCACATTCTTCAATCAGATCATCATACCTGCCTCCGCCACCGATAGAACTTTGTGCCCCAATCCCTTGAGCCACAATCTCAAAAGCAGTTTTTGTATAATAATCCAGTCCGCGTACTAAACTAGGATTTAAAGTATAGGGTACCTGCAATTCTTGCAAATACTCCTGGACCAACTGAAAATGATCTCGGCACTCCTCACACAACATTTGCTCAATCGTGGGAGCTTCAGCCACAAGCTTCCGACAGTGAGCATTCTTACAATCTAAAATACGTAAAGGATTTTTTGCAAAACGCCCCTGACAAGTAACACAAAGAGCTGTTACCTTTTCTTTTAAATATTCCTGTAACACTTGACGATGAGCCTGACGACAATGAGGACAACCCACACTATTTAGTTCTACCACTAAATCATGCAGCCCTAAACGTTCATAAATATCCATAGCCATAGCAATAACCTCTGCATCTAAGCCGGGATCCTGAGAGCCAAAAGCCTCTACCCCAAACTGATGAAATTGCCGATAGCGCCCTGCCTGGGGACGGTCATAACGAAACATGGGACCTACATAATAAAACTTAAGCGGTAAAGAACCTGCATAAAGTTTATGTTCCAAAAAAGCCCGTACTGTAGAAGCAGTGGCCTCCGGACGTAATGTCAAAGACCGCTCCCCTCTGTCTAAAAACGTATACATTTCCTTCTCCACAATATCCGTACTTTCACCCACACCTCGTTGAAAAAGCTCCGTATGTTCAAAGATCGGTGTGCGGATTTCTTGATAACCGTAAAGAGCCGCTACCTGACGCAAAATGCTCTCTAGATAATGCCACTTTTCTATTTCCTTCGGCAAAAGGTCATTTGTACCTCTTGGCCTAGTCGTCAGCATACTAATACAACCTCCCCAACTATATCTAATATAGATTATAAAATAGCCTGCAACTTGTCAACTTTTTGCTGAATAATTTTCTCCAGCCTTGCCAAATAAAAAACGATATCTTTAGGATTATAAAGATTCTCCAAAGACCAATCTTCCGTATTGACGAACTTACTACCCGCACCCACACCAAAACCAAGAATTGTCTGTCTTTCAGCGATCATTTGCAGATTATAGAGACAAGCATTTCCTGCTACACTATAGCCCACATTTTCCCCCTGAGCAAAAATATCTTTCTGCCTATAAAGATAATAGGGGAAATAACCGGCATCTTGCAAACAATGATGTGCTAAATTCATCATCGCCTGTCCTTCAGCAGGAAACGGCAACTTAATATTTTCTTGATGATAGTAAGCACCCCGTTTCATCGCCAAAGCGTGAAGCGTAATATTTTCCGGGGCGAGTTGCAAAACTTTTTCCATACTATTTTGTAAAATAGTACAGTTTTCCCCCGGCAACCCCACAATCAAATCCATATTAATCACGGAGAACCCTATTTCCCTCGCCATCTCATAAGCATCTAGAATCGCCTGAATAGTATGCCTACGACCAATGGCGACAAGAGTTTCCTCCCTCATCGTTTGAGGATTAATACTTAAACGAGTTACCTGATGTGCTTTTAATACTTGCAATTTCCCATAAGTAAGGGTATCCGGTCTACCACCTTCTACCGTTAATTCCCTATCT
>JAQVYD010000051.1 GCA_028709105.1 Clostridia bacterium | reverse complement strand
TTTTTATCATCAAGAGCCTTACACACCCCAAGGGCTATTTCTTTACTATCCATCTTCGTACTTCATACCCTCCCCTATTTATCTTCTTTACCCTCCATCGCCAAAAGATGTGCGTTTCTCGCCTGCACAGTCAAAGGATGAATTAATAGTTTTCGTTTAATCACGTATTTTAAAGTACGATCAAAAGCAAATAATAAACCCTTGTCTAAGTCATCTTCGCATATTCTGCGCAATTCGTCAACACCAGTATCATCTCGGCTAGGCTCTACTAAATCCGCCAAAAAGATAACCTTATCCAGTAAAGACATCTTTTCATGCCCCGTCGTATGATAGTAAATCGCCTGCAGCACTTCCGAATCCTCTATCTGCAAATCACGCCGGCATAAGAAAGCACCCACCGGACCATGTAAAAGGTCAGGCTGAATCTCCTCCGCCTTACATGTAATCAGCTTATTTTCGCTAGCTAAAGCCAGCAAGTTCTGACGAGGCAAATTCTTCGCATAATCATGCAACAAAGAAGCTAACCACAATTTCTCTCTATTTAAATTCAACCTCTTCCCCATTTTCATGGCCGTTTCCATTACCGCCAAGGAATGTGAAAATCTAGTTATATGCAACCTAGTTTGAAGAATATTAATATAATAGTTTTTATCCATCCTCTTTCCCTCTGCAAAAAACAAATTAAATAAAAACCCCCTTCGACACAGAGGGGGCAAAACAGCACTTAACATTATTCTCGAACTTTGGCTTCATTGACCGTAAGCGGTCTGCCATTAAACTCTTTACCATCTAATTCAGTAATCATCTTGGGAGCATCCTCATCAACAACTTCCACAAAACCAAAACCTCTGGAACGGTTAGTTTCCTTTTCTTTAATAATGCGGCTGCTGATAACCTGACCATATTCGCTAAAATATGAGGTTAAATCTTCAGGAGTAGTAGCCCAAGGGAGATTACCGACATACAAAGTTTTTGCCAATTCCTATCACCTCACTCATCTTCGAAAATACGAACCTAATTTATTATGTGTTAAACCTAGCTTATTATACTTTAGCCTTAAATTCAAGTTTAACGTCAATTTAAGCTCCAAAATTTAAGGATGATACAAGTTATTCTTATAAATAAAATTCTCCACCTCTGCAGGAAGAAGATATTTAACAGTACGATTATTTTTAACCCGTTCGCGAATATCAGTAGAAGAAATAGCCATCGCCGGTACTTCTAAAGGGATAATCTTTTGCAAATAATGAGGTGCTAACTTTTTTAATAGTTTTTCCCTTAGAGCACCTAAATCATAGCCCGGTCTAGTCGCCGCAATAAAAGTGCAGCGATCAAAAAGCTCCTCCATATCCTTCCAAGTAACTATTTCTAAAATAGCATCTGCACCTGTGATAAAAAACAGCTCGCTTCCTTCCGCCATTTTACTACGAAAGTATCTTACAGTATCAATAGCATAAGATTCACCGAAACGCTCTAATTCCAAGCGAGACACTTCGAAAAAAGGATTGCCCGAAGTCGCTAATACCGTCATCAAATAGCGCGCTTCCTTACTGCTAATTGATAAACCCTTTTTATGAGGAGGTTGCCCGGATGGCACAAAAATCACCTTTTCCAGAGAAAATTCTGACCTAGCCGCCTCGGCTGTCACGAGATGACCTTGGTGAATAGGATCGAAAGTACCTCCCATTAGTCCAATCCGTTTTTTCCTTTGTAAGTTTATAAGATCATGATGTAACATAACTTACTCCATAAAACAAGATTTCTTTTAGTATAGCATTTACTACTGCTGATGAACAGGTAAAAATTTTTTACATACCATATATAAAAAAGGGTGAATGTCGTGAAATATTTATTGAAGAGAATCTTTTGGTTCCTAAAATCCAAATTTTATTGGCTGGGTCTTTATAAACTGCTCTATTATAAATTACGCAATCTTTTACGTTAATGTGCCTCCTTCTCCTTAATTTATTTTCTTACCTGCCCCTGACCATAGATGATATGTTTGATGGTGGTAAGTTCCTTTAAGCCCATCGGTCCACGGGCATGAAGCTTTTGCGTACTTATCCCTATTTCCGCACCATAACCAAACTGGAAACCATCCGTAAAACGAGTAGAAGCATTCACATATACTGCGGCTGCATCAATACTCTGTAAGAATATTCTCGCCTTACTATAACTTTCCGTAACAATAGCTTCAGAATGTTGTGTACCATAGCAGCGGATATGTTTTATCGCTTCATCCAAACTGCCTACTACCTTAACCGCCAAAACAAGGTCAAGAAATTCCGTCTTGTAATCTTCTTCACTAGCCGCCTTTGCTTGCGGGACAAGCTCCTGAGTTACAGCATCGCCCCTTAACTCCACCCCTAATTCCAACAATCTTGCCGCGACTTGTGGTAAAAACTCGGAGGCCACTTTTTCATGGACAAGCAAAGTTTCCAAAGCATTACAAACACCTGGTCGTTGTATTTTAGCATTAAGCACGATTTCCTCAGCCATCTTTAAATCCGCTTCACTATCCACATAAACATGACAATTACCTATCCCTGTTTGAATTACAGGGACTGTTGCATTTTGAATCACAGAACGAATTAATCCCGCTCCCCCCCTAGGGATCAAAACATCTAGGTATTCGTTCATTTTCATCAATTGAGAAACTACTTCCCTGCTCGTATTCTCTATTAATTGGATACTCCCTTTAGGCAAACCGACATTTTCAGCCGCCTCAGCAATAACCTTTGTAATCGCCTTATTGGAGTGTAACGCATCAGAACCGCCTTTTAAAATCACTGCATTACCCGATTTAAGACAGAGTCCGGCCGCATCAGCCGTAACATTAGGTCTAGCCTCATAAATAATCCCGATTACCCCCAGAGGCACACGCACCCTGCCAATTTCGATATCTTGAGCTCCTTTCCACATTTCCTCCACCTGACCCACAGGATCCTGTAAAGCAGCAATAGCCCGCAAACCCTCAGCCATATCCTTAATTCTGGCAGCAGTTAAAGTTAGCCGATCTAAAAGTGCGGTGCTCATCCCTTGTTTTTTAGCCACAAGGACATCTTGTTCATTAGCTGTTAAAATTAACTCTTCTTGCTCTTCCAAAGCCGAAGCCATCGCCAAAAGAGCTTGATCCTTTAACACTGTAGAAAGAGCCGCCAAACAAACAGCTGCTTCTTTAGCCAATTCACCCTTAACAAGTAATTCTTCATTAAACAAATCAGATTCCCTCCTTGTTACTTATACTTTTAAAGTCAAATTATCGCGATGAATTACCTCATCATAATCTTTATGCCCAAGAATCTCAGTAATGTCTTTGCTTTGGCAGCCCATAATTTTATTAATTTCAGAGGCGGCATAATTAACAATACCTCGCGCAATCTCCTCAGACTGCCCCATAATGCTAACTACACAAGCCCGCTTAAAATTACCTTCGACTTTAATAATACCACTAGGTAACAAGCTTTTCCCTTTTTCAACAAGAGCTTTTTCCGCTCCGCTATCCACATATAACCGTCCATTAATCTTAGAAGCAAAAGCAATCCAAGTCTTCCGCGTATTAATGCGATGGTCACGAGGTACAAAAAGTGTCCCAGGATTTACTCCTCTAATAATTTCTCTCATTACTCCCTCCCGGGAACCATTAGTTACCATCATCGGGATCCCAGAATTACTGGCAATCTTCGCCGCCTGCAGTTTCGTCATCATCCCGCCGGTCCCCAGCTTCGTACCGGAACCCCCCGCCTGTTTGGTAATCTCCGGAGTTAATTCCTCCACAACCTTAATTAATTGTGCTGTAGAATCCTGACGGGGATCTGCCGTATATAAACCGTCAATATCAGAAAGAAGAACTAAAAGGTCTGCATCAACTAACCCCGCCACCAGGGCAGCCAAAGTATCATTATCACCAAATTTAATTTCTTCAAAAACAACCGTATCATTTTCATTAACAATCGGGATCACGCCCAACCTTAAAAGTGTTAATAAAGTGTTGCGGGCATTCAAATATCTGCCTCTGTTCGTAAGGTCTTCTCTCGTTAACAAAACTTGAGCTACAGTTTCCCCATATTCACTAAAAAACTTTTCATACATATGCATCAAAATACCCTGCCCAATAGACGCTAAAGCCTGTTTCTCAGGAATAGTCTTAGGTCTTTCTTCAAGTCCCAGCTTACCCATACCTGCCCCTACTGCCCCTGAAGTAACAAGAATAATCTCTAATCCTTGATGCTTTAAATCTGCTAACTCCCTTACTAATCGTTCCAACTGGTATAAATTGAGCTTCCCAGTAGGATAAGTCAAGGTACTGCTGCCAACTTTGACTACTAAACGTTGCGTTTCCTTTAAAAACCCCAAGTCTTTTTCTGCCATGAACCAATCACCTTTTTCTCTTTTCCTGCTAATTTCCCTTCTTTTGTGTATTGCCATTTGCTTTTACCTTCATCTTATCTCGTAGTTCCTCAAAGGGACCAATAATTACGATTTCATCTTCTTGTAAACCTGCCGTTATCTCTTGGAACAAATCTGTAGATAAGCCCTTTTGTACTTCACGTCTTTCCGCCAATCCATTGTCATAAACAAAAACAATACTTTTTCCCTCTTCCTCCAACACTGCATTACTAGGTACCAATAAAGCTTGGGGCTTTTTATCCAAGGGTATATTTACATTTACCGTAAAGCCGGGTTTGAATTCTTCTGCCCTTTCCTCCAAGGTTATCTTCACTTTCACTTTATTTTCCAACCCGATAGATGTCTGTTTAATTTCCGCCAAAGGGGCTATTTGAGAAACATATCCCCTATAAATCTTTCCTTCTAAAGCATCACTATAAATTTCTACAAGGTTATCTTTTTTCACTTTAATCGCATCATATTCATTAACAAAAACTACGACCTCCAGAAAATCAGTTTTCCCCAAACTAAAAAGAAATTTATCCTTGCTTACCGGTTCGCCACGATTAACCGCCATCTTCAAAACAGTACCTTCAAAAGGGCTGGTGACTACCGTTTCCGCCAACTCTTCCCTAGCTGCCTGAACAGCTAAACGTCCTTCATTGACTTGACTTTCTAAGGTATTTAAATTTATCGCCTTAATCTGATTTTCTAAAGCAGTCACTTCTCCTTTGACTGCTTCCACTTCCTGAAGCGAAGCTGTTTCCTGTTTATAAAGCCCTTCTAACCACTCTTGTTTTTTACGGGCCTCATCTCTTCTATTCATCAGATAAACCTTATTGCTAACTGCCTGTAGGTAATCATTTTGCAGAATAACTAAAGCATTCTCCGCTCTGCCAAGTTCCCGCAAAACATTACTATTATCTAGTAATAAAACGACTTCCCCTAACGTAACTCGAGAACCTTCATTTTTCCTTATTTCCTTCACCATCGAAGCTGTCCTTGCATAAAAATCTTGTTGCTTAGTACACTGTAAGATACCGCTAGTTTTAATCTCCGCTATCAATTCCTGCTTTTGCACTTTAGCCACTTGCACCACAGGTAAATTTTTATTGATTAAGTACAACCAAAAAAGATACGAAAAAATCAGAATACAAATAATAATCGCTATCCCCAGTATTACTGCTTTTTTCTTTGGTTTTTTAATTTGCAAGTTCAACCATCTCCACCCCACTTTAAAGCAATGTAAAATTCATAATTAATAATGAATTATCCTGTCACGTCCTTATTTTATATTATACAGTCACCTCTACAAAAAAGAAATACAAATTCTCGGAACAATTTTCTTCTTCCGAACGTCTATTTTTATGAGTATCAAGTATGTATTCGTTGAGGATAATTCATGCTATAATCAAAAGAAGCAAATATTTTTATCCCTAAAAAGGCAAAATAAAAGAACGGACTTTATAAAGGAGCGAACTTTAATGACAGTCGTAACCCTTCCAGAACTAATCAAAGACCTGCAGCTAGAAGTAGTTTACGAAGGTGAACAAAATAAAATATTTATTAATACCAGTGACATTAACAGACCAGGCTTACAACTTGCCAATTACTTTACTTTTTTTGCCGAAGGAACTGCAGCTCGTCTGCAAGTCATAGGCTTAATCGAAATCGCCTTTCTTAACAACCTTGACGCGAAAACACGAAAAGAAAGATTAGAAAAATATTGCAGTTACCAACTGCCCTGTGTAATCCTCTGCCGAGGAATAGACCCACTCCCGGATATCAAAGAAGCTGCGCTTAAACACAAACGCCCCCTCCTCAAAACAGACCTGGTTACTACCGAATTTATCAATATTGCTTCTAATTATCTGGATAGCAAATTAGCTCCTCACATGACTCAACACGGCGTTCTCGTAGACGTTTATGGTTTAGGAGTACTTCTCCTAGGTGAATCAGGTATCGGAAAAAGCGAAACAGCTTTAGAACTAGTCAAAAGAGGACACCGCCTAGTCAGTGACGATGTCGTCAATATTAAAAAAGTAGCCAGAAAACGTCTGATCGGAGAAGCTCCTGCAGCAATCCGCCATTTCATGGAAATTCGTGGTGTAGGCATTATTAATGTTCAAGCCATGTACGGTGTAGGAGCGACCATTAATGCGAAAGGAATTGACCTCATCGTTGAACTGGAGCCATGGGAAAAAGGAAGTTATTGTGAAAGATTAGGGTTGGATGAGACTTTTTTAAATTTACTTGGCGTAGATATTCATAAAATAACTATTCCCGTAAAACCGGGACGTAACCTAGCGATTATTATTGAAGCTGCTGCCAGAGATTTTAGGCTAAAAAAATCAGGCTATAATGCCGCCCAGGATTTAAACGAAAAAATATTAGCCTCAGATAATAAAGAGTAATATTTATTATAATTTTGTGTTATAATAACATAGTGTATGATTAAGACATCTTTACATAACTAAGTTACAAAGTAAAAAATGGAGGAAAGTAATAGTGAATCTACAAAATTTTTCTTACCTGCCTTTAGACTTTATCATGATTCCCTGCCAAATAATTCTGGCGCTAGTAGCTATATATTTCTTTATTCTTGGTATCTCAGGATTAGTTCAGGTTCGTATCCCCAATAGTTATCAACCACAAAAAAGGTTTTCCGTGATTATTCCCGCACATAATGAAGAATTAGTCATTGGACCTCTGCTTGATAATTTGATGGTCTTAGATTACCCGAAAGAATTATATGATGTTTTCGTTATTGCCGATAATTGTAATGACAGCACTGCCGAGCTTGCCAGAAATCACGGTGCTTTAGTTTATGAAAGAACGAACTTAGAACAAAAGGGGAAAGGCTATGCCTTAGATTGGTTTTTTACTAAGCTCTATAATCTACCTAAAAAATACGATGCCGTAGTAATTTTTGACGCTGATAACCTGGTCCATCCTCAATTCTTAAAACATATGAACAACCGCCTCTGTGATGGTGCCAAAATTGTGCAAGGCTATATAGATGCGAAAAACCCTCAAGATACTTGGGTAACAGCATCCTTTGCCATGGCCTTTTGGGTAGCTAATCGTATGCTGCAATTAGCCAGATATAACCTTGGGCTTTCCAACTACTTAGGTGGTACAGGCATGACCATTTCTTTAGATGTCCTCCGAGAAATCGGGTGGGGAGCTACCTCGCTGACCGAGGATTTAGAATTTAGCCTCAAGGCTCTGCTCAGTGGCTATAAAACTACTTGGGCACATGAAGCAATCGTTTATGATGAAAAACCACTTACTTTTAAACAAGCTTGGAAGCAAAGAAAACGTTGGGCTCTTGGTCATGTTGAACTTTTTAGAACATACAGTTTCCGTTTCATTAAAGAAGCTTTTTGTAAAAAAAATATTGTCCTCTTTGATGCTTCTATTTTAACGCTCCAACCTTTACTTGTAGTTTTCATGGGGCTTTTTACACTTGTTGGTTTTATTGATCTTTTTATCATTGATCTGTATACTACGATCTTTAAATTTATCTGGCCTCCTTTAATTTGGGAACTAGTCAGTACACTACAAATAATTTATCCTTTCTTGGTAATCTGGATGGATCGCCTACCCCGTAATGTTATCAAATGGATGGTCTTCCATTATCTTATTTTTGTTTATAGTTGGGTCCCTATTGTCTTCCTTAGTTTCTTTGGTAGTACGCGAGTTTCTTGGTCTCATACCCTGCACACCAGAAGTATCAGCTATGCTGATATCACCAGGCAGCGTTAAACATTCAAAAAAGGCTTGGAAGGTTTTTCTTCCAAGCCTTTTTTTGAATAAATTAAGCTATTTTAACAACAATTTTCGTTTTTGGGCTTGATAAAGGAAAGCTGCCGACACAATTGTTCCCCCAACAAATAAAACAGTAAGCAGAAAATTTATCGTCGTGGAAGGAACCAAGTGATATGTAATAATTTTCTGAGCAACCATCAACATTAAAGGATGACCTAAATAAATATCGTAAGAGCTAACACTAACTTTTTGCAGAAAACTTTTAAATCTGCCCAGATTACTGCTAGCCAAAAGAAGGGCCAGGCAAAAATAGAAAAGTATCGCGATGAAGGAGAACAAAAGCCACAAGAGGTTATCAAGAAAAGCATTACCTGCGTTTTGCAAAATAACATGCTCATAAAATCGTTGCGCAATCAGCAGACTCATCGCCAGGTAACTAATGGCCAAAATATATTTATATCTGTATATTTTTTCTTTAATTTGTTGATAATTGCCGGCAAAATAGCAACCTAAAGCAAAAAAACACAAGTACTGCATAAAGAATCTGTCTACATAACGGAAATAGACATATTTCATAAATAAAACGTTGAGAATAACCATCAGCACCAATAAGAAAAGAGGATTGTATTTCTTAAACAGCCGGTTAAAAACCCCGAATAATAAATAAAACTGGATAATGATCACCACGAAATATAAATGATAAACCATGTCACCTAAAAAGAGCTTCTCCAGAAAAAAGGCAAAAGAAACTTTATAGATTCTTTGCTGAATAAAGATTAAATAAAATATTGCCGTCCAGCAAAAGTAAGGGACAGCAATATTTTTGATTCTTTTTTTGATAAACTTAAAATAATCAACTGTTTTATCTTGATAGTTATAAGACAGAACCAAACCACTAATAAAAATAAAAGC
>JAQVYD010000050.1 GCA_028709105.1 Clostridia bacterium | reverse complement strand
GGGCGAACGGTACGTACGGTTAAGGTGTTGGCAGAAGGAGGGACTTCATGGATATAATTATTAGCAATTCATCAGCAGACCCTATTTATGAGCAGATTGTGCAACAGATTAAGAAAGAAATACTGACGGGGGAACTGCAAGAGGGAGAAGCCTTGCCCTCCATCCGGAGTTTAGCTAAGGAACTGCAGATTAGCGTGATTACTACGAAACGGGCTTATGCGGAATTAGAAAGGGAGGGCTTGCTTGAAACAGTAGGAGGGAAAGGTTCTTTTGTCGCCGGACAAAACAAAGAGCTTTTACGGGAGAAGCGTCTTAGTATTTTAGAAGAAAAACTGACGGAAGTGATTAAAGAGGCTAAGCTTTTGCAAATCAGCCGCCAAGAGCTTACCGAGATGTTGGAAGTTTTATGTGAGGAGGAGTGAAGATGGAAGAACAAGGGGATAACCTGATTGCGGTAAAAAAATTAAGTAAAAAATTTACCGGATTTGCTTTGCAGGAGATTAGCTTTAACTTAAAAAAAGGCGATATTATGGGTTTTATTGGCCCTAATGGAGCAGGGAAAACGACCACGATTAAATTAATGATGAATTTATTGCAAAAGGATGAAGGAGAAATCAGGATTTTTAATCAGGATCATCGGCGGCATGAAAGAAGCATTAAAGAGCGGATTGGGTTTGTCTATGATAATCAAGAATTCTATGATGAATTAAAAGTGGGCGAGGTAGAAAAGATTGTCGCTCCGTTTTATCGAAGCTGGGATAGCAAGGTCTATACTCGGCATCTAAAAGATTTTGAATTACCTCAGTCAAAAAAGGTTAAAGATTTTTCCAAAGGGATGAAGATGAAATTCTCCTTGGCGGTAGCTTTATCTCATCAAGCAGAGTTATTAATTATGGATGAACCGACTTCGGGATTAGATCCGGTCTTCAGGCAGGAATTTTTGGATCTTCTTCGTGATTTTATGGATGAGCAGAAAGGTGTATTGTTTTCCACCCATATTACCTCGGACTTAGATAAAATTGCTGATTACGTTACGTTTATAAATCAAGGGCGCATTATTCTGAGTTCTTCAAGGGAGAAAATATTGGAGAATTACGGTTTAGTTAAAGGTGAAAAAAAGCATTTGCAGCAGGAGTTGTCACCGTATTTGATTGGACTGCGGGAGGGCAATTTCGGTTTTGAAGCCTTAACTGCCGAGGCTGATCGTCTGCGTTGTAACTATAAGGGAATTATCGTGGAGCGGCCGACTTTGGAGGAGATTATGTTATATCTGGTAAGGGGGGCGAAAAAAGATGTATAGCCTGATTTTGAAAGATCTGTTGATTCAAAAAAAGACGTTGGGGTTTATTTTAGGGTATAGTATTCTCCTTTTGTTTGTTTTTAATAGCCCTGATCTGGCAGAGATGGTTTATGTTATGGGGGCAATGGTGAGTTCTTACATTTTGATTTTAGGTGCTTGTGCGTACGAAGGTAAAGGAGGCAGTGAGATCGTTTTGAACAGCTTCCCTTTGCGCCGGAAAGATGTCGTTAGGGCCCGGTATTTTTCTGTTTGGGTATTTATGTTTTTATCTTTGGTGATTTTTGGCTTGGGGGGAGCAATTATGAAAGGGCTAGGTCTGCCATTCCCCCTGCGGTATCTTAATTGGGTTGATGTGGTGGGAGTTGCGGTTAGTTCCCTTCTCTTGACCTCTCTTTATCTACCGTTCTATTTTAAGTTTGGTTATATTCAGGCGCGCCTCTTTAATGCCTTTATGTTTTTGCTCTTTTTCTTTGTTCCTGCTTATGTGATGAATTATTATCAGGAAAATAGTACAAAGGAATGGTTCCGGCAGACTATCTTTTTTTTAGACAATCATCCTGCTTGGTTAATTGGCGGCCTAATTATCGTGCCCTTCTTGATGCTGTTGATGTCCTATTTGCTTTCGGTTAAGTTTTATCAGGCTCGGGAGTTCTAAGATTTACGTAGCTCATTCGTTCTAGACTTGTGCGGACTGTGGTATAATTAAGATAGAAATGGATTCTGTAATTTTGGGGCGTTTGGGAGAGAGGCAGATGAATTTCATTAAATATTTAGGAAAGGATTTAGGCTATGATTGGGAATAAGTATTTGCAAGCTTTATTTAATTATCCGGATAAGGATACAGGCTTAAATCAACTCCTGGAATTATTAAAAACAAAGGATAGGGAATTCATCGATAGTTTGTTTGAACCGGTAGATTTAGAGGCATGTGATGACCAAAAAATAAAATATTTAACGATAGTATCAGCTCTCATAGATTATTATTTACAGATTCACAATCTGGAAGTTCCCCATTGGTTGAGAAATGAGAAGCTAGCTTTTAAGACTCCTTATTATCATGGCAGAAGAATAAGTGATTTTGATAAATTAAAATTGCAATATACAAATCCCGGTCCCTTTAGGGCCCGAAATGTTTATTTTGATTTACACGGTATTGAAAGAGTTTAGGTAAGCCGCTGGGGAGATATCGCGACCTATGATGATTGACTTTCGCGGGGCAACGTGCTATATTATATTTTGCTGTTTTAGTTTTAAGGAGGGGTGTCCGAGCGGTTGAAGGAGGCGGTCTTGAAAACCGTTGAATCTTTGCGGGTTCCGTGGGTTCGAATCCCACCCCCTCCGCCATGATGAGAAATAATTACCCTTGGGTAATTATTTTATACAAGCAGATGAAAAATAAAGGATTCGAACGGGCGGAAAAAGAAAATGTGACCTTAGAAACATTTTCCCGCCCCGGCGTGAAAGGAAGCGAAAGCTTCCGGCGCGAATCCCACCCCCTCCGCCATTTACGAGGCTTTCACTGAAGAGACAAAACATATAAAAAGCGACAATATCAACGAACAAAAACTTATTTTAGAGTTTTTAGCGAGAATATGCCTGCATCTTCTCGTATTTTTTAAAATTTATATTTGCACAGATGCTATAATAAAAATTTATATTTGCATTTTGCTTTGTTTTTGCAAATAAAAAGGTTATGCTTTAGCTATAATCACTCAAATGCAAATACCGAGGTAAGTTACTTATGAGATCAGGAGCGTGTGTAAAACAAATACAGGGATGTCTGCCCTTTATTCCCAAGCCATTACCACCGGAGCCTTTAATTATTGATTGGGGAATACAGGAATTGCTTTCAAAAGCAGATAGAGCACTTGGTAGACTTGATGGAATTACAGAAATTCTACCCAACCCGGATTTATTCGTATCAATGTATATCAAACAAGAGGCAGTTCTTTCTAGCCAAATTGAAGGAACTCAGGCATCTCTGGTGGATGTTCTGGAATTTGAAAGCAAAGGAACACAAGAAACAAAAGATATTAAAGAAGTTGTAAGCTATATTAAGGCAATAAACTATGGCTTGAAAAGGCTAGATATTTTACCATTATCATTGCGTCTTATTAAAGAGATACATCAAATATTACTTTCGGGTACTCGGGGAGTGAAAAAAATCCTGGTGAATTTAGGTCTACACAAAACTGGATAGGTCCATTAGGTTGTACTTTAAATGAGGCTACATTTGTTCTACCACCGGTCTTTGAAATGAATAATGCCATGGGAGATTTAGAAATTTTTTTACATAATGGAAATGTAAAACTTCCATTGCTGATTAAAGTTGGATTGGCACATGCACAATTTGAAACAATCCACCCATTTTTAGATGGCAATGGGAGAATGGGTAGGCTTTTGATTACTTTTTTGCTATGTAGTTCAGGAGTATTGAAAAATATTAGTGGAACAGCAAGAAATCGTGTGTTTATCTATAGCGATTATGTCGCTTTGTTCGAAAATATCTGAGGTAAACACTGTATAGCTGAAATAGAAAAACACAGGGACAATTAAGGGGGATAATATCCCCTGTTTTTATCAACAAAACAAAGTTGCATATCTGCTAATAACTTGTTATACTAATGCTTGCCAACATTCGCAAATTTGCTTAAATGCTGGTTCCGCCAACTTAGTTTTTAAGCAAAGCGGGGTTTGACTTAGGGACTCCTTATTGTGTATAATAATAAGAGTCAACTTCGTGGGGAGAGATGGCCGAGTAGGTTGAAGGCGATCGCCTGCTAAGCGATTATACGGGCTAAAACCTGTATCGAGGGTTCGAATCCCTCTCTCTCCGCCATCAAAAATTAGCTGTGCCCGTAGCTCAGCTGGATAGAGTATTTGACTACGAATCAAAGGGTCGCAGGTTCGAATCCTGCCGGGCACGCCATGAACTTACTGCCGCAAGCGATTGCGGTTTTTTTATTTTCGCTAAAAATTGTGTTTAACCATTATTTAGCCACTTTTTAACCACTAAGTTTTGGTTAAAATAAAAAAAGACCGGTTCCCCGGTCTCGCTATTTGAAGAAATGGTGGTCCTAACGGGCCGGATAGGTACATCTCTATGGGGTTCGCGGGGTGGGGCGAGGAGATGAAAAGAAAAAAGCAGCCGATTATGGCTGCTTAATTTTAAGATGTTTTGCTAAAGCTCTTTGTAAAAGCTGAGAGTAGTTTACATTTTCTTTTTCTGCAATAGTATTTAGCCATGCTGGTATAGTTAAGGTTTTTTTGACCGCTTTGTTTCCAATTTTTTTTGCGTACTCATCTAAGTCCACACTAATAAGGCTTACAAAACCATTTTCGTATTCATTAGCAACAATACTTTTAATGTCTGACGGTTTAGGTAATGCTTTATTATTTTCTACTTCGTCTAATAACCAGCCTGATGCTGCATCAATGGCCATATCTACAGCTTCAGCTAGAGTATCACCTTCTGTTATACAACCCGGTAAATCAGGAAAGGTTACGGTATAACCGCTTTCTTCACAGGGATAGAAACAAGCAGGATAAACCAATTTCATTATAATGACCTCCTTATATTTTTATTTTATATTTTTGATTATCCTCAAGTCGGGAGCTATTTTAGCCCCGCTTGCTTGAGGATGGAGTTTGCTGTTTTAGTTTTTAAGTCTTTGCCTGGATGATATGGTATTGTTATTTTCCCGGGTTTGGTTGGATGTATGTAGTAGCGGTGTGAGCCTTTCGTGTATAAGTATTGCCAACCATCTTCTTTAATTATTTTTTCTATTTCCCGGAATTTCATTGTTTCTTCATCTCCTTTCTATGGTTTAATTATAACACGTATGACACGTATATCAAGCGGTTTTTTGAGATATTTTAACTTTTTTATTACCCACAAAAGAAAAAGCGGGCGGTTGACAGGATACTAGAAAAAACTTATACTTATAATTCGAGGGGTAATTTAAAATAGAAAACATTTAATCAGCATTTAACCACTTTTTAACCACTAAGTTTTTGATGATATGTGATAATATAAAACTGCATGAAACAACAAACCTTGATATATCGGCGTTTTTGGACTGTGCGAAACGATACAAAACCATTAAATTGGACTCAAAGGGTCGCAGGTTCGAATCCTGCCGGGCACGCCATTTATGTTAACTTAATGGTCAGTTTCTGACCATTTTTAAATCATGTGACTATGCTTTAAGCTGCGCCCGTAGCTCAGGTGGATAGAGCGGCGGATTCCTAATCCGCGTCTGCCGCAGGTTCGAATCCTGCCGGGCGCACCATTTGTTTTCTGGATAAAGATTATGAGCGTGTCTGGTGTGTGATATGAGAAATCATGAAATTTTTATGCAAGAAGCCCTTTTGGAAGCGCGGAAAGCCTTAGCTAAAGGGGAAATACCTGTAGGAGCCGTTGTTGTCCTAGAAGGCGAAATTATCGGGAGAGGTCATAATTTACGGGAAACAGAACACGATCCTACGGCTCATGCAGAAATAATGGCGTTGCGAGAAGCCGGGGGAAAACTGGGGACTTGGCGTTTGGCGGGGGCTGTTTTATATGTGACCTTGGAACCTTGTCCGATGTGTGCCGGGGCTTTAGTGCAGGCCCGTCTCGACAAGGTCGTGTATGGAGCCGATGACCCCAAGGCAGGTGCGGCGGGTACTCTTTTGAATATTCCTCAGTTTCCGGGCTGGAATCATTTTGTGAAAATAACTGGAGGTATCTTGGCTGATGAAGCGACAGCCCTTTTGCAGGAATTTTTTCAAGAAAGAAGAAAAAAGAAATAAAGGGTAAATTATTGCCTTGTGTATAAAGTATGGAGAGTTGTCCGAGCGGTTGAAGGAGCTGGTCTCGAAAACCAGTGTACATGTAAATGTACCCAGGGTTCAAATCCCTGACTCTCCGCCATGGAGCTGTTAATTTCAAAGATTAACAGCTCCTACCTTTTTAAGCGGCAAAGATTTTTCAATAATCTTCGCTGTTTTTTTCTTTGAGTGGTATTCTAAGTGGCCGTAGATGTTCACCGTTGTCCGGATGTCGCTATGACCAACCCAATCGCGGATACGCTCCATCGGCCCTTCGTTGGCCATCATCAAGCCTACGCACGAATGCCGCAGATCATGAAACCGAACATGGGGCAATCCGGTCTTTTTGAGTAAATCGCCGTGCCTGTTGGTTATATAGTCCGGGTCGATGATTTCCCCCAAGGGATGGACGCAAAGATATCCAAGCCACTTATTGCTGTACGAGTTGTCGCAAAGCTCCCTCAGTTCCTTGTTTTCAGCTATTTTTGCCTTTATCCTTTCTTCGACGTAAGGGATTAAGGGATTAAGGGATTAAGGGATTAAGGGATAAGTACGGTTACTCAAATCCGTTTTGAGCTTGTCGGACGGAATATATATTTTCTTCTTGTCGATTACTGCCTTTGTCACGGTATGATTGGCTTGGAAGAATTTGTGCCGAAAGTCAAGTTGAGATTCCCTGATGCCAACACACTCACTGCGCCGCATCCCATAAAAGCCACCGAGCAGTATGGGAATTTCAATAATATCCCCTACAATAAATTCGAGATAATATTGCATTTGGTCGGCATTAAGTGTGGCCGCATTGTATTTCTCAATTTTGTGCAGGGTATCGGTCAGACCGACCATTTTAAGCATTTTGGTAAGTTCCATATGGTTCCTCCTTTCAAATTATTCACTCACCTGCCATTGACATAATGAGTGTAGCATAATAAAAAAAGACCGTAAAATGTGCAGATCGTTTTTATTTACTGTCGCCGCCTGCACCAAATTTTAGGTAGCTTAATAAAAAAGGCTTAGGAGTTCTGTAAGCTCTCCCAACCTTTAAACATTCAATCTTATTTTCTTGTATCAAACCGTATCCAGTCTTTAGGCTGATGCCAAGAATTTCACACATTTGCTTTATATCAAGTACATCAGGGTATCCCTTTAGCATGATACAGTAGGCTTTTTCCTGTGATAATCTTTCTATAGACAAAATAAAAGCCTCCTTTCAACGCTTATAATCATGCAGTAGAAGATGCGCTTGAGGTCGGATGCACATATATAAAGGCACAATCAGGCGCACTTCTGACTTGCATTTCTGTTTTGGTTTTATTATTTCATGGTTTTTCCGGCGAAGGTTGGTTGACCCTTCTCATAGGAATTTCACCTCTCCCAGGTTCTCTGCAAGCCGCCCCCATTGCGTGATCCCGCTTAAGCGGGGCTGTGGCTGGACGGAAGTATCATTATCCCTCCGTATGTGTCACCGCCTTAAATGTACCCAACATTTATTCATTGCACGGGCATTAACCGCTCGCACCTTACCTTTATCTAATCCGCTACGACATGGATATATTGGCTGCAATCCGACTGATGTCGGACAGGTGGTCTTGGCGTACCTGCAATCGGGCTTTCCCTTTCAGGACATACGGGGAATGTACCGGAAAACACCTATTCAATTTTCAAGGTTCATCTGAGGGGGTAGAAGTTGTCCCTCTAATAACCATTTCATTTTTGGGGCAAAACTTAGGGGCATTAGGAAAGATTTTTTAAGAATTTTTCGATATTCCGTAAACCACGTTCAATCGATTCCCAAATGGTACTTTCCCGGACACCTTCGGCTTTTGCAATGGCTGCTTTGTTCATTCCCAAAAAGAAGTAGGCATAAATACGCTTGGACTGCTTGTCCGTCAGACTGTTAATAGCTTTATATTTATGCCCAGACATTTCATTTTCTTAAATCTTTTATTAATGCTATTGACATATAAGGTCTATTGCAATAAACTAAAGGCGAGGTTTATCGCGATAGACTTGAGGAGGTTTTATAACACATGGAAAAATATAAGCTGTTTGATGCGGAGTATAAATTTGCGAGTATTGTCTGGGACAATGAACCCATCAATTCAACAGAGCTTGTACGGCTTTGTACAGACAAACTCGGTTGGAAGAAATCCACCACCTACACGGTTTTAAAAAAGCTCTCTGACCGCGGTATCCTGCAAAATAAGGATGCGGTTGTGACCGCACTTGTCAAACGGGAGGATGTGCAGAAGTACGAGAGTAATGCAGTGGTGGAAAAATCCTTTGAAGGTTCTCTCCCGAAATTCCTAACTTCTTTTCTTGGTGAGAGAAAAATCACCGAACAGGAAGCTGAGGAGCTGAAGCAGATTATTGAGGAGGCGGTAAAATGAGTGCCTTGCCAGGACTGTTTACAACCATTCTTAACATGAGCATCACTGCATCCTATGTGGCTGTCGGCATAATTCTTGTCCGCCTGCTTTTAAGAAAAGCCCCAAAGATCTTCTCTTATGCCTTATGGGGTGTGGTGCTGTTTCGGCTCATCTGCCCCTTATCCTTCACTTCCGCTTTTAGTTTTTTGGGACTGCTGAATATTGACTCGCAGAACAATGCGGGTGTTTTGGAATATGTGTCCAATGACATTGGTTTTATGCAAGAACCTACTGTTCAATCCGGCATAGGCAGCATAGACAGCGCAGTGAACCCATCCTTGCCCCAGACTACACCAATCGCAAGCGTAAACCCTATGCAGATATGGATGGATGTTTTCAGCCTTATCTGGCTTGCAGGTATTGTTGTTCTGCTTTCCTACAGTGTGATCTCATACATAAAAATAAAGAGGCAGCTTCTAACTGCCACTTTAGTTAAAGACAATATATATGAGTCAGATCTGATCGGTACAGCGTTTGTCTGCGGGTTTATTCATCCGAAGATATATGTGCCTGTGAATGTCGGAGACGCCGACCTTTCCT
>JAQVYD010000049.1 GCA_028709105.1 Clostridia bacterium | reverse complement strand
TAATCATCGTTTCCCGCCGCGGTTTATAGACCGTTACCTTACAGTTTTCCAAAGGAGCAATCTGTTCAATCAGGTTTCTGGTTTCAAGCCTAATTCCCATAATACTATTGATTTCATCATCATTTTTTCCCTGCTGTTTATAAACTTGCAAATCCTCCAAATTAAAGAAGTCATCGTCTTCAAACAACATCACCAAAGTATATTTTTCGCCAAAGTCTAACAAAAACCTGCCAGACTTGTAAAAAAGACAGGGTTGTTGTGACAGGGGGACGGGGTTGTTGTCACATTTACTTATACCCTCGTAACAACACCTCTATTGATTCCGGTTTGATGGACTATTAATATCATAGTCCTAAGGTAGTGACAACAATCCCGTCCCCCTGTCACGCTATATGTTACTCTTTTCACAGATATTAAAAGTCCGTAATCTTTCTTGCAAAATTCCACTTTCGTCAACCGCTTGAATTGCCTTTTTCAACATTTCTTCATCCTGAACTAAGGCTATACGTACATAGCCTTCACCAGACAGGCCAAAGGCACTCCCCGGTGTTACTATAACGCCGGCTTTTTCTACCATATCCATAGCAAAATCCATTGATTTCTGATAATGGGAGGGAATCATTGCCCAAACAAACATGGTCGCTTCCGGTTTTTCTATCTTCCATCCAATAGCATTAAAACCATCACAAAGAATGTTTCTTCGCCTTTCATAGGCCTTTTTTGTTTCTTCCACGCAATTTTGATTACCGGTAATCGCGGCAATAGCAGCTTTTTGAAATGGTAAAAACATTCCATAATCAATATTGGATTTTAATATCTTGAGGCGAGAAACAATCTCTGCATTGCCAATACAGAAACCAATTCTGGCACCTGCCAAACCATAAGTTTTAGACAGGGAATTAAATTCAACACCTACCTCCTTTGCTCCCGGGAAGGAAAGAAAACTACCGCATTTTTTATTATCAAATACCAAATCACTATAGGCATTGTCATGCAGAACGATAATATCATATTTTTTAGCAAAAGCTATCAAATCCTTGTAAAAACTATGTGGTGCCATGGCCGTAGTTGGATTATTAGGATAAGACAAGATCATAAGTTTTGCCTTTCTGGCTATATTCTCCGGAATATCTTGTAATTGAAGCAGATAATCGTTTTCCTTTTTCTGTGGCAGATAATAAAGCTGGGCCCCGGCTAGACGCGGACCATCGGCAAAAATAGGATAGCAAGGATCCGGTACAAGTACCAAATCTCCCTCATTAAGGATCGTCATGGGGATGAGAAGAAATCCTTCCTGTGAACCTAATAAAGAGCAAACCTCTGTTTGCGGGTTTAAATCTACCCCATATCTTTTTTTGTACCAAAAAGACACTGCCTCTAATAAAGCTGTTTGATCATTGATCGCATAAATATAGTTTCGAGCATCGGTAGCAGCTGTACATAAAGCTTCTAAGATATGTTTTGCCGGAGGAATATTGGGAGCACCTATACTTAAATCGATAACCGGCACCCCATCTTTCAACCTCTTCCTTTTTATTTCTAATAAATTAGAAAAAATGCTTTCACCAAACTGTTCCATTCTATTGGAAAACTTCATTATTATTCTCTCCTTCAACTTATTCCTGTCTTCTTGCTTCACAGGTGAAATAAAGGGGACACTCTGCACATAGAGGTTTCTTCTTACAATAGCGTTTAGCATGTTCTACAAGTAAGGCGTGAAACTCATTATAGATATATAAATCCTTAGGGATGTTCGCCTCAATTTTCAGTCTTACCTGGTCGTAGGTTTTAGGGAGTTCATATCCTAACCGTGATAAAATCCGCCTAGTATAGGTATCAATAATGAAAAACGGTTTGTCCAAAGCATATGTTAAAATAGAATCGGCCGTTTCCCGGCCTATCCCTTTAACAGCCAATAATTCCTCCCGCAAAATTTCCCCATCTACTTTTTTCACTTTTTGCAAGTCATACGCATACTTTTTAAACCATTCGGTAAGAGCTTTTAAGCTGTTTGCCTTTTGATTATAAAACCCACTGGGACGGATAATTTCTGCAAGTTCTTCCAAAGGAACCGTCTCTATAAATTCCGGAACCAATTTATCTTCAAAATTAGCGATCGCCTTATTCACATTATTCCATGTTGTATTCTGGGTAAGGATGGCCCCTACCATCATTTCAAAAGCAGTTTGGGCGGGCCACCACTTTCTCGGGCCATAGGCTGTCAAAAGTAAATTATAAATTCCCATTAAACCTTCCATCTTTTTACCTCGATTTCAACAATAGTCACAAATTAGACATTGGGAACTTGCCAATCTATTTCTGTTTGTCCGTTTTCTTTTAAAAATTGATTAGCTTTGGAAAAATGACGACAACCGAAAAACCCTCTGTCTGCCGAAAAGGGACTGGGATGTGCCGCTGTCAAAACCAAATGCCTCCGATTAGTGATGTCTTTTACTTTAGTTTTAGCATTATTCCCCCATAATAAAAAGACAATAGGAGTATCTTTTTCATTTAGCAATTTGATTACAGCATCAGTAAAGATTTCCCACCCTTTATGGCGATGTGAATTAGCTAAATTAGCGCGTACAGTTAAACTGGTGTTTAAAAGCAATACGCCCTGTTTAGCCCAAGGTACTAAATAACCGTTATTGGGTATATCACAATTTAAGTCAGCAGCCAACTCCTTATAAATATTAAGCAAGGACGGGGGAATCGCCACCCCTTTTTGTACAGAAAAAGCCAAGCCATGTGCTTGGTTTTTTCCGTGATAGGGATCCTGCCCTAAAAGTACTACTTTAACTTGACTATATGCCGTCAATTTCAAAGCTGCAAAGATACTGTACATATCAGGATAAATAATTTGTGTTTGATATTCTTTGATGAGAAACTGTCTTAATTGTAAATAATATTCCTTCTCGAATTCATCTTGCAACAATTCATCCCAGTCATTATCAAATTTAATCATAACTCTGTCACCATCCCCAGTATCGGTATATGTAAGTAGATTATTCCACCTCTGCCTCTAACAATAATAATTGTTCTTTAATCTTTAAGCCTCCCCTGTACCCGGTAAGATGACCATTACTACCCACAACACGATGACAGGGAATAAAAAGCGGAAGCGGATTCCGCTTACAAGCAAGACCGACTGCCCGTACCGCCTTAGGTCTCCCCACTTTTTCGGCAATCTGCTTATACGTAGCCGTTTCCCCATAGGGAATTTCGCATAATATACCCCATACTTCTTTCATAAAAGGTGTTCCCTCGGGAGTTAAAGGTAAAGAAAAAACCTGCAGTTCACCCCGCAAATATCTCTCCAACTGATTGGCCGCTTCTCTGATTAACGCTGACTCGTAAATAACAGCCTCCTGCGGTAACTGCGCTCCTTGAAAATAAACACCACAGATACTACCACCATTATTCGTATCCGCAATGCCTATTGTTCCTATGGCAGTATCATAGAAAAACAAAGACATCTTTTTATCTTTACCCCCTACTTATTAGCAGCATAATCAAACCTCTGTCTCCAACGACTACTCATTCTGCCATTTAATTCGTTCCTGTGCCATTTTATAAACCGCTTCATCGTCGCACACAGATATAATAATAATTCTCATAACCTTACCCTGACGTTCTATACCATAGACAACTCGCAATCCAAGTTTTAAAAGTTTCACCAATCAAATTTAATCATCGCTGTCACCATCATAAACACATATTTATACTCCTAATTTTTTTCCATAAATTTCTGTATAAATTAGCTTTCCCTTGATCCGTTCAGACTTCATTAAGCTAATTTTGCCGATCTCAGCTTTCATAGCTAGTATCGATTGGCAAAACTCTGCTTGGTTAAACTGTTGGTTAAGGATAATCTCCCTGCCTAAAGTCAAATGTGGCTTGTATTCTTGTTTTTCGATAGCGAATCCTTCCCGCACAAGTTCCTTCCTCAACTGATTATGGATACTAAGAAGCGTTTCACTTCTCTCTATCCCCAGCCAGTAAATGTCTCCACCACCTCGTTGGAAACGCCCCAGACCACCCATCGTTAGTATAAATGGCTCTGCAGTGACTTTGTCCATGGTCTGCTTTATCCTGCCTACTTTATCTGACTCAACCTCACCCAGGAAAACCAAGGTTAGGTGTAAGTTTTCCGAATGAGTAAAACTACCCTGCACCGCATGTGCTTTAAGCCTTTTAATCATATCATACAGATTGTTTTTAATCTCCCCATTAAAATTAATTGCAATAAATAAACGCATCTGATCAACCTTTCTTTTTGTAGAAAACTTTTAGTTATATCGCACTTCATTACCTAAAGAAGGAAGTTGAATAATCTTCCCTACCTGTTTAGGTTTTTTACTTAACATAATTTGAATCTCCGGTTTCCCCTGTTCTAAATTATCACTAAGTAAAACCGCATATAGCTTTTCACCCTCATCCAACAGCGAAGCCGGCATATTATTATCAGCCTTGGGTACATATCCTAAGACATAGCCATCCTCGGTTGTTACAATTATCGCTTTTTGATCATATTTATTTTCCGGCTCACGCATAAGATAGAGGATATCACCAGCCTCGACTTGACCTTCCACTACCATCAGGTCACGGAAAAAAGTGCCGGCCACCTTTGTCTTAAGTATACAGATATCAAACGGTGACGGGGTAACCTTATTTTCGGTAATATCTAAATAGCGTTGTTCTTTCTCCCTCCCGGCATTCTTTTTACCCATTAAGCGTGACAACCGCTTCCTGATGCTTTTTACCGGTTCTTTTTCGTAAGCCTGCTCCAAGGCTACGATAACCTTGGCACTCCATTCCGTTTTAAACACACGTAATGCTTGTATGGCCTCTCTACGCACATCCGGGAAACGAGCCGTCAAACAACGAAGAAATAAAGCCTCTTCATTTTTCTTTGCTTTGCGCAAAGCTTTAAGTAAAAAAATAAGCCAAAGATCCGGTTTGTATTCATCCCCTACCTCATCTTCCGCTATTACCTGCGGCTCTTCACTTAAAACTTCCTCCGGCAAGACATGATACAGATACGTCAAAACATCTCTTAAATAAGCCTGCGGATGCTCAATCAAGAAATGTTTTAAAAGGTTCATATCAAATAAATCTCTCTGTAATAAAGGAATAAATTCTTCGAAAGGGGGAACCATTTTTAGTCTTTCTAATATTGATACAATAAGACTTGTTTGCTCCTGTGGACTACTTAATTCATCTAAGACAATCTTTTGCCATTTAGGTCGTTTGATTATTTCTTGACAAAGATTACTAATGTGCTTTTCTGTATTGCCCGTCCAACCATTTTCCTGTTCGCTATCTACATCATCCTGATGCTCATAAGACGCTATACTCTTGGCAAACATGACTACTCCTGCTAAGTCAAGAAAAGACTTCGCATATGTAGGGAAATCTTGCAAATATTTTTCCACGAGAACTAAGCTCTGCTCGAATCTTTTTATATTGCTACTTTCCGAAGCATATGCCAGTAAATAAGATAACTTAGAAAAATTTTCTTTGCTCAGTATTAAATTCTGATAAAATACTGCCATGTCTGCTTTTTCAAGACACATAATCGCTGATAGGTTGGGAGCTACGTTATTGATTGCCCCTTGCTCAAATAGCCACTTTTTCTGTTCCGGCTTTACCGGTTCAAACAACGTCAGAGCGGCCAATTTCCCAAAACCGCATGTGTTTTGTAGTAGTTCAAAAAGGAACTCGTTATGATTTTTGAAATTTTTAGAGGCCTCCACCGCATAAAGAGTTAATTCACTGTGGAAGCCTAAGGTTTTCATGATTTGTCTCACTATATCATTTTCAAAAAAACCGAGAAGGAGCATTCCTAGCTTTACTTCTTCCCCCATTGTACTTTGTGTTGCTAGCTTTATGCCCAAAGAATACAGTTGTTTTTCATCAATTAACTTTTCCGATAAATAAAGTTTTATACGGCTATTCAACTTTATTAGATACAGAAAAATTGGTTTTTCCACAAGCATTTGACGAAGTTTTTTTGTGGGGCTTTGCCTTTTAGTACAAATTACAATCTGTTCCATCAATTCCATCGCCAATTTTTCTTTAAGGGAAAATAGTAACTCGTCCTCCCATAACACATAGCTAACATCTCTCCGCCCCGCAATATATAGATCTTGAAAGACATAGGGCAATTTCGGATTTTCAACTAACAATTTGTTTATATATTTATAAATACTTTCTTCCGTCATATAATCCCCCCGAACCTACAAAAAAGCAAACTCTCTTTTAGCCTAACCTATCTCCCTTTTTTACGGGCTGTTCCGGCTGAATCAAAACGACACCTTGTTCCGCATAAACTCCTAATATCAATACTTCTGATATAAAACTAGCTATTTGTTTCGCGGGAAAATTCACTACCCCTAATACCTGTTTCCCTATAAGTTCTTCTGTTTTGTAGCACTCCGTAATTTGAGCACTGGATTGCTTAATCCCAATTTTTTCTCCAAAATCAACCCATAACTTATAAGCTGGCTTTTTCGCCTCTGTAAAATTCTCAGCTCTAACAATTTCCCCCACTCTAATCTCTAATTTTAAAAAGTCTGCAAAAGTAGCCAAAGTCACAACCTCCACAAATTATTTTAGTAAATGTATTACTGCATTTCTTCTTCCTAATCTTGATTTAATCTTTTTATAACACCATACACAAAACCTATTATTCTGGCCTATTTACTACACTTTTATCTCCGTTAGATAACGGTAAACACAACTTTCTGCTCGTCAATATTGAAAATACTTTGAGACTCGTCAAAAATTATCGTGTTCTATTTTCACCTAATGAAAGACGTTCGTGCCCTTACAACTAATTGTCAAAATAAGGGTACCCATTTTCCCAGCAACTAGCAATATCTGCATCTTGCCCCTTTGGGGTTACAAGCAATCCTTTTTCCGCAAAGCTGTAATATTTATCACCGGCCACGATGATATGATCCACGACTTTAATGGAAAGAGCTTCAACGGCAGTCATGATTTTTCGAGTTATTTGGATATCCGCACTCGACGGCTGTAAACTTCCTCCCGGATGATTATGTGCCAGAATGATGCTATTGGCTTGATGCCGTAAGGCTGTCTCCACAATAATTCTCGGATAAACAGGGGCTTCATTGATTGTCCCTTCATGAACCAGAGCGGCATAATTGACTCTGTTTTGTGAATTTAAGCAGATGACATAAAAAACCTCATAAATCCTTCCGGTAAAAAGAGATAGCGCATAATCCCCGGCTTTTGATGAGTTATCCAGGATAGGCTTGTCCCCCCATTTTCCCTTGAAATACCTTCTGGCTAGAGAAGGAATTAAGGAGACTAAAAGGGCTGTGTTTTCGCTAACCTTACAACGATTCGCAATATCCTGAGGATCGGCTTCAAATAAGTATGCTAGAGAACCATACTCGCGAATCATTTTGTGCGCAAGTTCATTGGTGTCCCTCATCGGGATGCAGTAAAACAAAAGCATTTCCAAGACCTGATGGTCGGCAAACGCATCCAACCCTTCTTTTAAATATCTCGCTTTCACTCTTTGGCGGTGTCCTTGATGTATTTTCTTTTCCATAATACCTCGTACCCAATCTTCCTAAATTTTTGAATAAACTCCTTATTCCATATAAGAAGAAAAAATTGTTTTCCGCGTCAACCCACTCATCAGGAATCCAGTTATGAATAATCGCACCAATACCACATATAAAACAGCAACCTTCGTTCCAAATATGCTCATCAGCAGGACAAAAGAGCCGAGATCTACCATTGGAGAAGAAATGAGGAATGAAAATGTATCAAATCAAGTTTTTTCAATATGTCTTTTTCTTTTAATATCTTCCGTTCCTTGCTATTATATCTAGTTTCTGTAAATCGGTTGCGTTTTCTAAGTTATATTCACTTTCACTTTTTTACGCTAACTCCTTGACACTACTACCGTATATTTATCTTTTCCAGTACCTTTTCAATTAATTTACTTATAAGAATCCCTCTCTTTAATATCCTTCCACTCTCTATCAGTCCGCGATAATTTTGGCATTCGGAACATGGTATTCCTTCCTTGAGTTCTTTTTTGCCAAGCAGCATCAGTCTGGCGTATTTTATGTTTTCGCTGTTTAAACATTTCAGGAGCCCATCCTCAAACACATTTCCGCCAAAATCGATACTTTTATTAATACAACAGCCCAGAACTTTTCCATCCCAATTTATCTGAGGGTAGTACCATAATTGCCAGCAAATAAACTCAGTATGCAATCTCCCCATCTTTTCATTGAACTCATCCCTTGTTGCGTAGCCTCCCAACTCATTTCTAATCGGCTCAGGATTAATTATCGGGGAATACTCCGGATTATAGTTCAGCTTCAAATAGAACTTCATATTCAGCTCTTTTGCTTTCTTTTTTGCTTCGGAAATTTCATGTTCGTTGTGGCCAAAGATAATAAACTGCCACCTCATTAAAGGATATTTTGAATTGTATTTTTCTTTGTACTTATTAATAATTTTAATATTATTTATAACAGCATCATAGTTCCCGTTAATTCTATATATCTGGTATGTATCATTACTGCATCCGTCGATAGAACACGACAAGGTATAAAATCTGTATTTCACCAGTCCTTCAAGCACTTCTTCATCAACATTATTAAGATTGACACCATTACTGGCAGTTAGTTTTATGTTACGCTCATACCCGTATCTTATAATGTCTAAAATCTCAGGATTGAGAAATATTTCTCCAAAATTGGAAAGTTCAATTCTTTTTACCCAAGGATTAGCATCAACCAGCTTCTTAAAATCAGAGAATTTTAAGAAGCCCTTTCTAATTATAGAATTCTCAATAATACCATTAGATTGGGAACAAAGAACACACTTTAATTGGCACACTGATGATGCCTCAAGTCGGATTCTTCTAGGCTTTACGTCTCTCATTTCCGTACTCCTCCAGTATATATTGATTTTCACACACTACAACAAGTCCCGCTTCATAACTACGTCTTGCCATAGTATGGATTTTACTCAATTGGAATCAATAGAAGCATCTCCCTCCAATAAACACCCTCAAGATTGAATTTATTGGG
>JAQVYD010000048.1 GCA_028709105.1 Clostridia bacterium | reverse complement strand
ATATCGGAATTTTTGACAGAACTGAACCGCCCTCTAAAAAAGTCTAGTTTTTCTTCCTCAAACTCTTTGGGCATAATGATCGTAAAAGTCACATTACTAATTATCGCACCCCACTCATTGCGGATTAGATTAAAATATATTTCATCATAGTTTTTTCCGGTATCCGGACCAAGATTATATCTATATTTGAGAGTATAATCTTTTACGTTGGTTAAAGTATCATCAGCATCACCTATTTTAATTACTTGATAACCGGCATCACGATAAGCTTTATAATTTTCGCTAACCTCAATCTCACTAACTTTAGCTCGATTAAAGGATGATGTACCATCGAAACGATTAATTTCATTTCTTAAGGGTATTTTTCTATAAAAACCTTGTTTAGGCTTATTAAAAAAAACTTCTATTTTCTCCGTAATCTCTAACGTGTTGTTTTCATTAACAAGAATATGAAAGTCATACCTATGCAAAGAATAGTCAGCTGACGCTTGGGCAAAGACAAATGGTGCTGCTGAAAATAAACAGATCAGCATAACTAAAACAAACCATACTTTTTTATTCTTGCTTATCTTTCTCATATTATTCCCTAATCTCCTTACAATTCTACTTTAACATTAGCTCGCTCACTGCTTTCGACCTCAAACATTCGTTTTGTTTTGTAACCATATTAACATATTTTACTCCATAATTCGATAAAGATTAGCGGCTTCCTCTGCCCGCACATTATCCTTAACCTCGAGAATCTCCGCCTTAATTTGCCTAGCCCCAAAACCAATCTCCAAAAGATCGCCCGGCTTTACCTCTGCTCCCGGCTTAGCCACTCTGCCATTTAACGACACTTTACCGGCACTCGTTATTTCCTTAGCTAAAGTACGACGTTTAATCAAACGAGATACTTTTAAAAACTTATCTAATCTCATGATTGTCCAACCTCTCAAAATATTTTTTATTGTCTAAAAAATGGGAAAAAAATCAGGCCCCGGAAGAACCTGATCTAACATCAAGGTTATCGTCAATATACCTGTAAGAGTATTTCCGACACCTTTATCCCCTTTTTTCAAAAACGGGATTTTAATTAACTTATTTTATAAAGACCTTTTTATTTAGCAACTGCTTCTTTTAACGCTTTCCCTGCTTTAAAAGCAGGAACTTTAGTAGCCGGTATTTGGATAACGGCTCCGCTTAAAGGATTGCGACCTGTACGGGCAGCCCGTGGTCTTACTTCAAAAGTGCCAAATCCTACAAGCTGCACTCTGTCCCCACTGGCTAGTGCCTCTTCGATGCTACCCAAAACTGCAGATAACGCCTTTTCTGCATCTTTTTTGGTTATGCCTGCCTTTTCTGCTACCGCACTAACTAATTCGGTTTTATTCAAGTTTATCCCTCCCCATATAAATTTTAAGATTATTCAATTTCTACATTCGCTAAACTTTTCCAAAATCCTTCCTTTAAAATAAAGTTTTTCTTAATAAAGTTAATTATAAGCCTTTTAGCTTAGCCTTTTCCCAAATTTCATCCAAAAAATGTAAATCCATGTCTTCCCATTTAGATCCTTGCGCCAATATTTCCTGTTCTATAAAGTTAAAACGCTGTACAAACTTGCGGATCGTTTTATACAAAGCAGTCTCCGAGGAAACACCGGCAAATCTCGCCACATTTACTACAGCAAACAATAAATCTCCCAATTCTTCCTCTATTCTAACCTTATTTCCCCCCTCCTGATCCTGTATATCAATAACTTCTGCTAATTCCTGCAATTCTTCTTTTATCTTTTCCCAAGGGCCTTGCACATTTTCCCAATCAAACCCTACCTTTTTGGCTTTCTTTTGTACTTCCTCTGCCATGAGCAGAGCAGGTAAAGCCCGGTTAATTGAGGTCATGATCCTCCCCTCAGCCATATTATTACCTTTTTCTGCTTTTTTTATTTCTTCCCAATTTTTTAGAACATCTGCAGTTCCCTGCACTGTCGCTTCTCCAAAAACATGAGGATGACGACGAATCATTTTGTTAGTGATTCCTGCGATAACATCATTTAGAGTAAAATCACCTCTCTGCTGAGCCAACGCGGTATGAAAAACTATCTGTAAAAGTACATCCCCTAATTCTTCCTTTAGTTTATCCATATCCTGTAAATCAATCGCCTCAATAACTTCATACGCTTCCTCCAATAAACAAGGTTTAAGCGTAAAATGGGTCTGTTCCCGGTCCCACGGACAGCCTTCTTTTGCTAAAAGCCTGTCCAAAATATTAGCTAAAGGATCTAAAGGATAGACACTACTGCTTTCTCCCTTCACAATTATTTCTTTCAAGATGCTCTCCCCTTACTATTTCCTATTTTTTCTTTCTCTAATTTATAATATCATATCTTTCTCTTTAATTTTACTCTAACATGGGGAAACTGACAAAAAAAGGTGGCAAACCGCCACCCGTAAATTGCTTCTTCAATTACTGTTCCATTTGTTTAGCGAGGAAAGAAGCTGCCGTCTCCGCTAATTTCATTTCCAAATCTGTAAACTTAAGATTAGCCTCCTTAGAGATGATAAGTACCGCTCCAATCGGATCTCCCTCGGCAATAATCGGAGCAATCACTTCTGCCGCATACTTACATTCTTCACCTTCATCATTTAAGCAAATAGCACAATAAGAGTCCTGCCCAGGTTGATTGATTAAAATTGCTTTTCTTTCATCCATGACCTTTTCCACAGCCAAACCAATTCTTTTATTTAGGAACTCCTTTTTAGGGCCTCCCGCTACAGCAATAATCTGGTCCCTGTCCGCAATACAAGCAATATGACCAATCGCTTCATAAAGAGAATCAGCATACTCCTGGGCAAATTCACTCAATTCACCAATAGGAGAATATTTTTTAAGAATTACCTCCCCTTCCCTATCCACAAAAATTTCCAAAGGATCACCTTCACGAATTCTAAGTGTCCTACGAATTTCTTTAGGAATAACCACTCTACCTAAATCATCTATTCTTCGTACAATACCAGTTGCCTTCATCTGGTCACACCTTTCTTTCTTGGTAATTTAGGGATACTTTAGTGATAGTATATATCCTTTAAGATTCATTTATTCACCTAATACAACAAAAAGCGTCGTTAAAAACCGACGCTTTTTATTTAATCCCTTTTTATTACTAATTTTATTGCTTGACCTTGGCCTTGTCCTGGTCCTTATCTTGGTCTTGCTCAACTACCGGGTCATCCTTGTCTTTATTCTGCTCTGAAACATCCGACGGCTCTTCTCCGTTTTCCTCTTCCTTATTTTGTGAAAGCATCTTTTCTATTTTTGCTTTAGCTAAAAGCTCCTGTTCATAAGCTTGAAATTTCTCATTCTTTTCTTCGGCTAAAAACCTTTCCGCCAACTTATCTTTAACCTCGTCAAAAGTCAGTTGTTTAGCCTCTTTTCTCCCTTCAAGTTTAATCAGATGATAACCGAAATCACTTTTTACCGGTTCTTTTGTATATTGACCTACTTCCTTTAAAGCAAACGCCGCTTCTACAAATTCTTCTACCATATTTACCTCTTTAGGGAAATAATCAATCAAACCTTCATTTTGCTTGACAGAAGGGTCTGTAGATTTCTCCAAGGCTAACTTTTTAAAATCCTCACCTTGCTCTAAAGCTACCAAAATTTCTTTAGCTTCTTCTTCCTTTTCCACTAAAACATGACGCACCTGTACCATCTCCGGCTGATAAAATTCTTCCGGATTTTCATTATAATATGCTTCCGGATCCTTTGCCGCTTTAGTAATATCCTTGGTTACTTCCGCAAAAAGTCCATTATAAATGAGCATATTTTTATAGATTTTTTCCATATCTTTTTCCGCTAATTTATTCGCCGCCAAAAACTCCTGATATTCTTTTTCCGCAGAAAAACCTTCTTTAAATTTTTCCAATTCTTCCTTTAATTTTTTCTTGTCCAAAGGAATTTTTTTCTCTTTAGCGTCTTGCAACACCAATTTTTCCATAATCAAAGCCTGTAACATCTGTTCTTCTAAAAAACCCTTGACAAGCTCACCATTCTCACCCTCTAAATCATAACCGTTAAGAGCAGCAATTTGTTCCACCTTAACATTAAGCTGTGTTTCCGTAATCCGTTCTCCATTAACCTTAGCTACTATTTTATCGCCACAGCCTGTTAATAAAAACGCTAACGCCAGCATGTACACCATTAACTTCCAATACTTTTTCATTCTTAATCCTCTCTTTCTCTTTATCTAAAGATGAACTTATTATATCAGAATCTTCTCTTCAAGAGCAAGTGCAGATATTTCCGCGATTATGTTTTCTAACAAAATCAGTCTTTCCTGCTGCTGCAAGTTCCCAATATTAACCATAATCTCTAACCCGGCAGAAACACTAAAACTAACCTGCCTCCGATAACGCCTAGCCAAATCCATCAACTCACTACCTGTCAAACCATGATTATCTGCCATCTTTATTTTAATTATTTCTTGCTCTTGCGTAATAGAAACAATCTTGCTTAAAACGGCAACGAGTTTAATCGCCGCAATCTGCAATAAATTAATAACCGCCTCCGGCAAAGGACCAAAGCGATCCTTTAATTCTTCGGCAAGTTGTGTTAATTCCCCTTTTTCCTTAACCGCATTAATACGTTGATAAAAATTAATTTTTACCCCATTATCAGCAATATATTCCTGCGGAATGTAAGCCTTCACATAGATATCAATAAACACCGTTTTTTCTTCAGGCCGTTCTTCCCCTTTGGCCTCCCGCACCGCCTCCTCCAACATCTGACAATATAGATCGAAACCTACCGCCGCAATCTGTCCGCTCTGCTCGGCGCCTAAAATATTCCCGGCGCCCCTGATCTCCAAATCCCGCATGGCAATTTTAAAACCAGAACCCAATTCCGTAAATTCGCGAATCGCACTTAATCTTTTTTCAGCTATCTCCGAAAGAACTTTATCTTTTTTATAGGTCAAATACGCATAAGCCACCCGATTGGAACGCCCTACCCGGCCTCTCAACTGATAAAGCTGAGAAAGACCAAGCTTATCAGCTTGATTAACAAGCAAAGTATTAACATTGGAAATATCCAGACCTGACTCAATAATAGTTGTACATACCAAAACATCAAGCTGGGCTTCCATAAAATCTAACATGACATTTTCCAACTGAACCTCCGTCATTTTCCCGTGAGCTATGCCCACCCGTGCTTCCGGCACAAGCTCTTGTATTTCTAAAGCAACTTTTTCAATGTTTTCCACACGATTATGCACAAAATAAACCTGTCCGCCACGATCTAGTTCCCGCTTAATCGCTTCCCTCACCAATTGAGGACTATACTCGACGACAAAAGTCTGGACAGGATAGCGATCTTCCGGAGGGGTTTCAATCACACTCATATCCCTTACCCCCACCAAAGACATTTGTAAAGTTCTGGGGATAGGCGTCGCGGTAAGGGTAAGCACATCTACTGTTTTCTTTAGGTTTTTTAATCGTTCTTTATGCACAACTCCGAAACGCTGTTCCTCATCAACCACTAAAAGCCCTAAATCTTTAAACCTAATATCTTTAGATAAAAGCCGGTGAGTACCAATAATAATATCGATTTTCCCTTGGGTCAAAGCTTCTAAAATCTGTTTTTGTTCTTTCGCAGAACGGAAACGGCTTAAAACATCAACACTAATCGGAAATCCTTCAAACCTTTCCCGGAAAGTATTATAATGCTGCTGGGCTAAAATTGTAGTGGGAACCAAAAAAGCCGTTTGCTTGCCATCTAAAGACGCTTTACAAGCAGCCCGGATTGCCACCTCCGTCTTACCATAGCCCACATCTCCACAAAGCAACCTATCCATCGGTCTAGGCTTCTCCATATCCCGTTTAATTTCCTCAATACTTTTTAACTGGTCTGATGTCTCCTCATAAGGGAAAGCATCTTCAAATTCTTCTTGCCACGGTGTATCCAAAGCGAAAGCATAGCCACGCAAAGAATGTCTCACCGCATATAGATTTAAAAGATCTTGGGCTAAATCCTGCACACTTCCTTTGACCTTGCTTTTTACTTTATTCCATTCACTTCCACCCAATTTGGATAATTTCGGAGTTAAACCGTCCTGATACGAATATTTTTGCAGTAACCCTACCTGAGCCGTAGGAACATATAATTTATCTTCACCCCTGTATTTAATGACCAAATAGTCTCTTTCCGCATCCCCCACAGCAAGATTTTCAATCCCCACATAACGACCAATCCCATGACTAAGATGCACGACATAGTCACCTATCTGCAAATCCTCGAGGACCGTAATCCTTTTGCCTTCCTGAAACATGCGCCGGGGCATCCTCTTTTTAGGCTGATAAAACAGCTCGTGTTCCGTTAAAACAACGAGTTTCCAAGAAGTTAGCTCAAACCCGCTCGTCAAATATCCTTTCGTCAGATAAATCTTTTCACCCTGTAAAACAAAATCATCCCCGACAAAAGAGGCTTCCACACCCAAATCCCATAAGCCTTGCCGTAACCGTTCGCCTCTTTCCCGTGAATTAACAAGAATCACGACCGTATATTTTTGCCGTTTTAATTCCTTTAACTCATCAGCTAAAAAACGAATCTTGCCCATAAATAAACTAATTGTTTTTGCGGAAATGCCCAACAGATTAACCGCGTTCTCGAAAAGGGGCTTTTGAGGAAGCAGCGAGAAAAAGACAGTCTTCATCCGCAGAAAAATCTCGCCTATTTCTCCCCAACTTAGATAATTATCCGCTTGACTAGGTAAAACCCTGCCCTTTTCCCGCAGAGCCGTATAGGTTTCCTGCAACTCTCTTTCTCGCGCCTGACTGCTTTCTTTTTGCCGGCCGGGTTCATCAAAAATCACTAAGGGTGACTGGGGGAAATAATCAAAAAGGGTATATTTCTCTCTCGTAAAATAAGGTAAAAGCTGTTCGTGACCGGGAAAATACTGCTCATAAAAAATAAACTCCTCAATTAATTTCAATTTTTGCGAAAAGTTATGAGAGGCTCTGCTCTCTTCCCTTATTCGCTCTAGAGCTTTCTCCTTATCCAAACCTGCGAGGAAAAATTCTGCAGCCGGCGAAAGAGCTACTGTATCAACCTTGTGCAAAGACCGTTGATTTTCCACAGAAAACAAGCGGATCGATTCGATCTCCTCATCAAAAAATTCAACCCGAAAAGGATTTTCCGCGGTCGGTGGTAAAAGATCAAGGATACCACCACGTTGGGAAAATTGCCCCTTATCTTCTACCCTGTCTACTCTCTGATACCCTACCCCTACAAAATAAGCCAGAAGCTCTTCCAAATTAACTCTTTGTCCTACCTGCAGAGTTAGCAAGGCCTGCCGAAAAACCTCCGGAGGCATGAGCGTTTTGCTCAAAGCTTCCAAAGTAGTCACAACTACTTTGGTTCTTCCCGTAAGCAGCCCCTCCAACACCTCCAAACGCTTACAGCGCGTTTCGTGACTCTGAGCAAACACCTCAAAAGGAAGAGCATCTAAAGAAGGAAAAAACTGGACACTATGGACAGGAAGCAAATTGCAAAAATCATCAAAAATTTCTTTACTCCGCAAAGCCGATTCAACTATATAAAGGAGAGGACGATCTTCAATACTCAGCAGCAAAGCCGCGAGCATACTTTTCTGAGAACCGGTTACACCATAAAGAAGATTAGTTCTACTACTTTTCACCTGTTCGCGAAGGAAACTGTATTCTTTCGCCTTTTTCAAATAATCTAACACCGACTGTAATGACATTTTCGGTTCCTCTCATGTTTAAATAGTGGGTATCAACTTGACCCCCACAATCCTCACTAGTTTTTCAACTGCCTTATAATTATATAATATACTACGTAACATTAACTGAGACTATAAATAATTTTATTTTTAATGAAAACTCGGTTTATCCACCCCATCATAAAAAAGCTGTGCGGCTATTTTTTTCTTATAACAAGTCTCACAAATAGCTTTTACCGTACCTTGCCGTTGTCCGAAATCTAAATCCAAAAGCTCTTGTTTTTCAGCAAAAGTAAGTGTATCAAAACCTAACATAGCTTCGTTCCAATTAGTCAATTCAAGCTCACCAATATAATTAGCACACTCCACACAGATATAAATAAAGCGCATCGCCAAAACCTCCCGGGCTAATTCCTTCCCCACGAAAAATATTTTTGCGTTAACTCTTGTTATTGATACGGGTCATCGCATAATTCCAAAAAACATGAAGGAAACCGGCACATAAGATTCCGCCTAACCAAGAGGAGGTTTGTTTATACACAAATACTGTTACCAGCCCATAAAACCAGTGACTAAGCATACCGGAAAAACCGGCTAAAATTCCCCAACGTGGTGAAACGGCATAATCGGCAACAGCCTCAATCACACCAAAAACTACATGTGTCCCCAGAAGGGAAGCCCCACTATATACGGCTGTCCCTGTTTTCACTATTTCTTCCAACCAGGGGATCACCCAAATAATGGAGGACTCCCCTAAATATTTCACCACAAAACGGTTGAGCACCCACGCTGCTCCGGCAGCTAAAAAACCAGCCCCCCAATAAGACATTTTTCCCTCCCGGCTAAGACTAAATTCTAGTATCTCCTAACCGGACTAGGTTTATTCAAATTTGCCTCTCTGCTAATCTTCTTTCTTTTCTAACTCGATGTTAAAGGAATTCCATTTGTTCATTGCTTCATCAATACCCTCGAAAAACCAAGCTTTTAAACCTGCCAAAGAACCCTTAATTATTTCAGGTAAAAGCCCCCTTTCCCTTTCTAAAAAAGAACCTAAAACATAATCTTCTGCTTGCATAAACTCGGGGGGACGGCCTATCCCCACTTTACAACGGGAATATTCGGGTGAATTTAACATTTGCGTAATAGATTTCAAACCGTTATGTCCCCCACTACCCCCGCCCCTCTTAAACCTAAGCCGACCAAAATCCAAATCTAAATCATCATGGATTACTAAGAAATCCTCGATCCCCTCCCGGTAATAATTTAAGATTTCCCAGACAGCCTCTCCACTTCTATTCATATAAGTCTGAGGTTTAACCAAAAGCACCTTCTCTTGCTCTATAAAACCCAACCCTACCAAAGACCTGCCTTGTTTTTTATCAATTTTCAACTGATAACTAGCAGCAAACGCATCTATAATCATAAAACCTACATTATGCCTGGTTTTTTCATAACGAGTGCCGGGATTCCCTAATCCCACAATCAT
>JAQVYD010000047.1 GCA_028709105.1 Clostridia bacterium | reverse complement strand
TTTTTTATGCTTTAGGTTTTGCCACCGGTAATTATGTAGGGACTTATTTAGAAGAAAAATTAGCGGTAGGTACTTTTACAATTCAGGTGATTACGCTGAAAAGCCCTTTAGAATTAACGGAAAAATTACGGGAGAAGGGATATGGGGTCACGGTCATTGAAGGTGAGGGGCGTGAAGGTAAACGTTATATCTTACAGATTATTTTAAAAAGAAAAAGTTTTGGAGCTTTACGAAAGGAAATTGATGAATGGGATGAGCAGGCCTTTTGGACGATCTTTGATGCTAGATTGACTAGAGGAGGCGTGCTGGCTCGGAATCGTAAAGAAAAATAAAGAGAATTTATAATAATAAAGCGGGAGCGAAAAGCATGCTGGAAAAGAAAGAAGCCCCTTTGGGCGTTTTTGATTCAGGGGTAGGCGGGTTAACCGTTGTGCGCGAAATATTAAAGCAGATACCAAGTGAATCAATTTTATATTATGCTGATACTGCTCATGTCCCTTATGGTTCTCGAGATCCTCAAGAATTAAAAGGGTTTGCGAGAAAGATCACGAGTTATTTGGTTGACCAGGGCTGTAAAATGATTATCATTGCTTGTAATACCAGTACTTCCTTAGCTTATGAAGATTTGCAAACTTTTTTCCCCCTTCCGATTATTGGTGTGATTGAACCGGGGGTTGAGAAAGCGTTAAAGACTACGAAAAAATCAAGGATCGGTGTTATTGGGACCGTGGCGACGATTAATAGTGGGGTTTATCAACAGAAATTGCAGGCTAAAAATCCAGATGCTCAGGTATATGCGGCGGCTTGCCCGCCTTTTGTACCTTTAGTCGAAAATGGTCTAATTGCCGGAGCGGATACGGAAAATACTGTTGCCAATTGTCTGTCTCCTCTTTTAGAAAAAAACATTGATACACTTATCCTGGGGTGCACTCACTATCCTTTTCTGCAGCCGGTTATCACCAAGGTTATCGGGTCTGGGATTAAAGTAATTGATCCTGCTTGTGAAACAGTAAGGAAGGTCGGGGAGAAGTTGAAGGAATTAAAGCTTTTCGCTCAAGGGGCAAACCCGAGTTATCATTATGTCAGCAGCAAAAGCCCTCAAGACTTTAGAGCCAGAGGCAGTGTATTTCTAGGTGAAGATTTGGGTACGGTAAAAAAGGTCATTTTATAAGGAAGGTGAGAAAATTGCCGGAAAGAGAAGCAGGCAGAAAGCCTGATGAATTAAGGGAGATCAGAATAACACCTGATTACATAAAATATCCGGAAGGCTCAGCATTGGTGGAAATGGGAGAAACAAAGGTTATTTGTAATGCGACAATTGAAGAGAAAGTACCGCCTTTTTTAAAGGGGCAGAATAAAGGATGGATTACGGCGGAATATGCCATGCTTCCTCGGGCGACTCAGATTAGAAACCAACGGGAAGCCATTAGGGGTAAAATTAGTGGTCGGACTAATGAGATTCAGCGCCTGATTGGGCGGTCTCTGCGAGCTGTCGTGGATTTAGAAAAATTGGGCGAGAGAACCATAACTCTGGATTGTGATGTGCTGCAAGCCGATGGGGGGACAAGGACAGCTTCGATTACCGGCGCTTTTGTAGCCCTTGTTCTTGCTCTGGGCAAAATGGTGCAAGCAGGTGTTTTGCAGGAAATACCGCTGCGTGATTGGTTAGCGGCGGTAAGCGTAGGTAAAGTGGAAGATACTTTGTTATTGGATTTGGCTTATGCCGAGGATTCGCAAGCTGTTGTCGATATGAATGTGGTGATGACCGGGTCGGGCAATTTTGTGGAAATTCAGGGGACAGCCGAAGGATATCCTTTTACGCGGGAAGAATTAGATCGCTTTTTGGTTTTGGCTGCACAGGGTGTTCAGCAATTGATTGCTGTGCAGAAGAAGGTTTTGGGTGAGGGCTATGTTTTCTAAAATACTCATGGCTACCCACAACAGAGGTAAAGCAACAGAATTAAAAAATTTACTGGAAGAGCTGCCGATCCGGATTCTTACTTTAGAAGATTATCCGGACAAACCCATAGTTGAAGAAAAAGGAACAAGCTTTTTGGAAAATGCTTTGCAGAAAGCTAAAGAGGCCGTTGAGTTTTCCGGACTTATTTCTTTAGCTGATGATTCAGGTTTAGAGGTTGATGCTTTAGGAGGTCAGCCCGGCGTTTATTCGGCTCGTTTTGCGGGAGAGCCTTGTGATTATCAAAAAAACAATCTAAAATTACTCCGGTTTTTGCAAGGAATACCGTTACCACAGAGAACCGCTAGATTTGTTAGTGTGATCGCTTTGATTACACCGGAAGGACAGGTGTACACCGCAGAAGGACGGTGTGAGGGGGTAATCTTGGAGGAATTGCGGGGGACAGGTGGTTTCGGTTATGACCCTCTTTTTTATCTGCCTTCATGGGGCAAGACGATGGCCGAATTGACTTTAGAGGAAAAAAATATGGTCAGCCATAGATGTAAAGCCTTGAGAAAAATTGCTCCTCTCTTGCAAAGAATAGGGAAGCGCAGGGACGGTTCTTCTGCCGGGAGATTGTGAAACAGGTGGGGTAATGATGAAGATAGGTATTGTGGGGGATACGCATGGCTCTAAAGAAGCTATGGCTATAATCTGTAGAGTTTTTCATGATGTGCAGTTGTTTTTTCATACCGGTGACCATTGGCAGGACGGATTATCTTTGGAAGAAGAGACAGGGATTCCTGTCTTCACGGTTAAAGGAAATTGTGATCATGGCACCATGTCTAGTGAGCTTTTGTTGACGATAGAAAACAAAAAGTTTTTTTTAACACATGGTCATTTATATGGCGTAAAATATGGTTTGGATACTTTATTAGCAAGGGGCAGGGAAGAAAATGCCGATTATTGTCTCTTCGGTCATACCCATAGCCCTATGCTTACTGAGTACAAGGGGATTTGGTTTTTAAATCCGGGAAGTTTGGTTTGGCCAAGGGGTAAAGATACTTATGCCGGAATAATTTTAGAACAGCGTGAGAATACTTTTATTTCTTGCTTTATGAGCATTGACAGGTAATAAATTTTTTGTTAAGATAACATTTGCTGCGATATTTTTGTCTAGAATGTGCCCATAGCTCAGTTGGATAGAGCAACGGCCTTCTAAGCCGTGCGTCCGGGGTTCGAATCCCTGTGGGCACGCCATTTTTCAATGTTTAATTAATGGTGGTTGTGGCGAAGCGGTTAACGCACCGGATTGTGGCTCCGGCACTCGTGGGTTCAAGTCCCATCAGCCACCCCAAAAGATTCCATTTATTGCTGGGGCGTCGCCAAGCGGTAAGGCAACGGACTCTGACTCCGTCATGCGTAGGTTCGAATCCTACCGCCCTAGCCAATTTTATTAGAGCCATTAGCTCAGTCGGCAGAGCACCTGACTTTTAATCAGGGTGTCCCGCGTTCGAGTCGCGGATGGCTCACCATTTGATAATTAGATAATTACTTTTATTATAATTAAATTTGGGCCATTAGCTCAGCTGGCAGAGCACCTGACTCTTAATCAGGGTGTCCAGGGTTCGAATCCCTGATGGCCCACCATTTTTGCTATGACCATTAATGCGGGAGTGGCGGAATTGGCAGACGCGCTGGATTTAGGTTCCAGTGGGTAACCGTGGGGGTTCAAATCCCTTCTCCCGCACCAAAAATTCTATTTTATTGATAAGCGGAAGTGGCTCAGTGGTAGAGCATCGCCTTGCCAAGGCGAGGGTCGCGAGTTCGAATCTCGTCTTCCGCTCCAGCTTAAAACAGGAGCAAAAGAAGGCTCCTTTTTTAGAAGGTAGCTCTGGATATTTTCTGAAAAATATTGTAAGATGATATTTATGGTTATAATGTTATAATATAGAGAAGTGGGCGAAGTGAGATTAACCTTTTTCGAGATGTTTAATATGGTATAGGAGGAGAATTTTCATGAAGGTTACCGCAAAAGAATTAAACAAAAACAAGGTTGAGTTAACGATTGAAGTTCCGGAAGAAAAATTTGAGGAATCTTTAGAAAGGGCTTATAAAATTGTTGTTAAAAAGATTAATATTCCTGGTTTTAGAAAAGGTAAAGCCTCGCGTTTTATTCTCGAAAAGATGTATGGACGGGAAATTCTCATGGAAGAGGCTCTGCAGGATGCAGTTCCCCAAGCTTATCAACAGGCTTTAGAAGAAGTGAAAGATCAATATACCGCGGTAAGTGATCCTGAATATGAGATGGTACAGATGGATAAAGGGGAGCCTTTTATTTTTAAAGCTTCTTTTGAGATTAAGCCGGAAGTAAAGTTAGGCCAGTATAAAGAATTGGCAGTGGAAAAATTGTCTGCGGAGGTTAAAGAAGAAGAGCTTGATGCTGAAATTGAGAAAATGAGACAAAGACATGCCAAGCTTATTGTGGTAGAGGATGAGGCTGCCGGCGAGGGCGATCTCCTCACGATAGATTTTGTGGGGAAAGTAGCGGGAGAGCCTTTTGAAGGGGGTACCGGAGAAAATTATCCTTTGGAATTAGGGTCACATACTTTTATCGCCGGTTTTGAAGAACAGTTAATCGGCGTCAAAACTGGTGAAACAAAGGATGTCGTGGTTACTTTCCCTGCCGAATATCAGACAGAAAGTTTGGCAGGTCAAGAGGCAGTGTTTACGGTGACGGTTAAGGAAATCAAACGTAAAGAACTGGTGCCTTTGGATGATGAATTTGCGAAAGATGTTTCGGAATTCGCGACATTGCAGGAATTGAGGCAAGATACGGCGAATAAATTAAAAGAGAAAGCCGCAAAGAAAGCAGAGTATGAGTTAAGAACAACTGTTGTTAAAAAAGTAGCCGAAAATGCTGAGGTGGAAATTCCCGAATCAATGATTGAAAATCGTAGTAATCAGATGATTAATGATTTTGCTTTTCGCTTAAGTCAGCAGGGAATCCCTTTTGAAAAATATTTAGATGTAACGAAGAATAATCTTGAGGAGCTTAAGAAGACATATCGTCCTGAAGCGGAAGCTTTGGTAAAGGCTGATCTTGTCTTGGAGAAAATTGCCAAAGAGGAAAACATTCAGGCTACTGCGCAAGAAATTGAACAAGAAATCAAGAAGGCTGCGGAAGTATATCAGCAAGAACCTGAGAAAGTACGTGAAGTTTTGGAAAAAGAGGGACGGATTCCCTCAATTGAATTTGGTATAATGTTAGACAAAACTGTAGATTTTATTATTGAGCAGGCCAAGGTAAAATAAAATTTGGTTCTACTTAATAGGAGGTAAATGGTTTATGGAGATGAGTACACTTATTCCGATGGTGGTTGAGCAAACTACCCGCGGCGAAAGAGCTTATGATATCTATTCTCGGTTATTAAAGGATCGGATCATTTTTTTAGGCACGGCCATCGATGACTATGTCGCCAACCTAGTTATTGCGCAAATGCTCTTTTTATATGCGGAAGATCCGGATAAAGATATTTCTTTATATATTAACAGTCCCGGTGGCTCCATTACTGCCGGCATGGCGATTTATGATACGATGCAGTATATTAGAGCCGATGTTTCTACAATTTGTGTAGGGTTGGCCGCATCAATGGGCGCTTTTCTTTTAGCCGCCGGTACTAAAGGTAAACGTTTTGCTCTTCCTAATGCCGAAATTATGATTCACCAGCCTTCGGGCGGGGCAACAGGGCAGGCTACAGATATTGAAATTCATGCCAAAAGAATTATACACATTAAGGAGAAATTGAATAAAATATTAGCAGCGAATACTGGTCAGCCCCTAGCACGAATTAAGGAAGATACAGAACGGGATCGGTTTATGGATGCTGAAGATGCTAAGGCTTATGGACTTATTGATGACCTTCTTTTAAGGATACCTCAGAATCCTAAAACTAAGTAGGTAAGAGGTGAAATTATGTATAAATTTGGGGACGAAAAAGGACAAATTAAATGCTCTTTTTGTGGTAAAGTACAGGATCAGGTTAAAAAACTGGTAGCAGGTCCGGGTGTTTATATTTGCGATGAATGTATTGAATTATGCAATGAAATAATCGAAGAAGAACTTTCTGAGGAAACAGAGTTAGACTTGGGAGAACTTCCTAAACCGAAGGAGATCAAGGCTTTTCTTGATCAGTATGTTGTTGGTCAGGAAAATGCTAAGAAAACTTTAGCTGTTGCCGTTTATAATCATTATAAACGTGTTAATTTGGGTTCGAAGATTGATGAGGTTGAACTGCAGAAAAGTAATATTGTGATGCTAGGTCCTACGGGAAGTGGAAAAACTCTTTTAGCGCAAACCTTAGCCCGTATCCTTAATGTTCCTTTTGCCATTGCTGATGCTACTTCTTTGACGGAAGCCGGTTATGTAGGCGAAGATGTGGAAAACATTCTACTTAAGCTTATTCAGGCTGCCGATTATGATGTGGAGAAAGCAGAAAAAGGAATTATTTATATCGACGAAATTGATAAGATTGCTCGGAAATCCGATAATCCTTCGATTACACGTGATGTTTCAGGCGAAGGCGTTCAGCAAGCCTTATTAAAGATTTTGGAAGGAACGACGGCTAGTGTACCTCCACAAGGAGGGAGAAAGCATCCACATCAGGAATTTATTCAGTTAGATACCTCGAACATTTTGTTTATTTGTGGCGGCGCCTTTCAAGGTATTGAAAAAATTATTCAAAATCGTATCGGGAAAAAAATAATGGGTTTTGGTGCTGATATTGTCAAGAAAAATGATCTGCGCGTAGGCGAATATCTGGAACAAATCATGCCTGGTGATTTGCTTAAATATGGTTTGATTCCGGAATTTGTAGGGCGTTTGCCGGTGATTGTTACTTTAGACGCGCTAGATGAAAAGGCCCTGATGACTATTCTTACTGCACCTAAGAATGCGTTAGTTAAACAATATCAGAAATTCCTAGAGTTAGATAATGTTACCTTAGAGTTTAAACCCGATGCCCTTGAGGCTATTGCGGAAGAGGCTATTAAGAGAAATACGGGGGCGCGTGGTTTAAGAGCTATCGTTGAAGATTTAATGAAAAATGTCATGTATGAAATACCTTCACAACCTGAAATTCATAAATGTATTGTTACGAAAGAGGCTGTGAAAAATAAAGAAGAGTTGCTTTTAGTTACGGCTACCGAACACAAAAAGAAGAAAGAAGAAAGCGCGTAAAAGGCAATTCATAATTCATAATGCACAATGCATAATGAAAAGATGAAAACATAAAATACGGGAAAATAACTCTCGAAAAGCACGTAGGGAACGACGCCCTCGTCGTTCCGGCTCCATGAATTGTAGACTGATTTTTCAGCATTGTATATGGTAGACTGCTCAAAAACCTGAAGTTCAAGGTGTGCAGTCTACAGTCTATACAAATAGCCAGGCAGATAATCTGCCTGGCTATTGAGCTTCTTAACCTTGAGGGAGTCCCGTGTTCGCGGCAACGCTTCTTTCAGCAATTTCAATCGCTTTTCTGACCATGGAACCACAGTGGCGGGAGGAAACGTTACCGAAGTCGCCATCTCTTTGGATTTGGTCAAAAAAGCCTAGTTCTTTGGCACATTCCATCTTTAAAGCATCAGACATGATCCTACGCCGTTTCGCCATGTTGTCATCCCCCTCTGTTGATTTTTGGCTCATTATATTTTGTCCTTAAAAGATAACTTTAATGTTGCCTCTATTTTCAAAAATAGTAATTTCTCAACAAGGATAAAAAGAATCTTAACGGGTCATGATACTATTAACAGTAAGAGTGGGGATGGTGAAGGCAAAGAATGGAATCCTGGGGTATGGGTAATCTTTTGAGTTTCATTCAAATCTTTTTTATTATTGTGGTAGGGTTTTATTTTTTAAATTTACTTAAAGGACAACAAGGTACTAAAGTAGCAGTAGGACGTGAATCTCGTAAGGAAATTGAAAAACTAGAAAAGATGCGCCAAATAAAGCTTAGTGAACCTCTTTCCGAACGGACAAGACCACAAAATTTCCAAGAAATTGTGGGACAAGAAGAAGGGATTAAGGCTCTTCGTGCTGCACTTTGTGGACCAAACCCCCAGCACATTATTATTTATGGGCCTCCCGGTGTAGGCAAAACGGCGGCAGCGCGCTTGGTTTTGGAGGAGGCCAAAAGAAACCCGCTCTCCCCTTTTAAAAATGAGGCCAAATTTACGGAGGTAGATGGAGCTACTTCACGTTTCGATGAAAGGGGGATTGCGGATCCTTTAATTGGTTCTGTCCATGACCCTATTTATCAGGGAGCCGGAGCGATGGGGGTGGCCGGTATTCCTCAACCTAAACCCGGAGCTGTCACTAAAGCTCATGGGGGCATCTTGTTTATCGATGAAATTGGGGAACTTCATTCTATGCAAATTAATAAATTATTAAAAGTTCTGGAAGACCGTAAGGTGATGCTGGAGAGTGTTTATTATTCTCCCGAGGATGCTAATATTCCCAGTTATATTCATGATATTTTTCAAAACGGTTTACCGGCCGATTTCCGTTTAATCGGAGCTACTACCCGTCTGCCTCAGGAGATTCCTGCGGCGATTCGTTCTCGTTGTGTCGAGATCTATTTCCGTAGTTTGACTCCTAGTGAAATAAAGAGTATTGGCAAAAATGCTGCGCGTAGATTAGGCATTCCTGTAAGGGAACAAGCCTTAGAAATTTTACAAAAATATGCTACTAATGGGCGTGAAGCTGTCAATATTATGCAAATTGCTGCAGGCATAGCTTTAAATAATAATAGTTTAGGGATCATGCCTGCGGATATTGAATGGGTTGTGCAAAGCGGACATTATACCCCGCGTCCTGAAAAAAAGATTCCGTCTGAGGCTCAGATAGGCTTAGTTAATGGTTTAGCCGTATATGGTGTGAATATGGGCATGTTACTAGAGATAGAGGTTTCCGTTTTACCTGCAGGAAAGGGCGAAGGTCGCCTTATTATTACCGGGATTGTCGAAGAAGAAGAAATGCATGGTTTGGGCGGACAGACGATGAGACGCAAGAGTATGGCGAAAGGGTCAGTAGAAAATGTCTTAACGGTATTAAGGCAGAAGCAAAATTTAGAGTGTCTTAATTTTGATATTCATGTCAATTTCCCGGGCGGTATTCCCACTGATGGACCTTCAGCGGGTGTAGCGATTGCTACGGCTATTTATTCGGCAATCGAGAAGATCCCGATAGATAATCAGGTCGCTATGACCGGTGAATTATCCGTAAGGGGTTATGTTAAACCGGTAGGCGGTATTGTAGCCAAAATAAATGCGGCTCGTCAAGCCGGAGCAGCACGAGTCTTGATTCCTAAAGAGAATTGGCAGTCTATTTTTGC
>JAQVYD010000046.1 GCA_028709105.1 Clostridia bacterium | reverse complement strand
TAGAAATTACTGTCTGACGCCTGCCAGCGTTTATTAACAAATCTTCTTTAGGTGATGATTCTAAATCCCCCCAGCCTATGATCCTTTTTCAGGTCTATTATCGATTGTAGTATAATTAATCATATGTGAGAGAAGACAGCCACTAGAACACTCTACCTCTAACCCCAACTACTTATTTTTTTTCGTTAACTTTACCGCTTGGGCTAATTCTTCCTCATAACTTACTTTTTTTCGGGCTGCACCTGACTTAACCGCGGCTTCTGCTACAGCAGCAGCCACTCTTGGACCAACCCGCAGATCAAAAGCTTGCGGCAGCAGATAATCTGCGGTAAGTTCCTCCGGTGTAATCAGCTCTGCTAAGGCCTGAGCCGCCGCAAACTTCATCTCCTCATTGATTTCCGTAGCCCGGACATCCAAAGCCCCCCGAAAAAGCCCGGGGAAAGCCAAGACATTATTAATCTGATTAGGATAATCAGATCGTCCTGTCCCCACAACCTTTGCTCCCGCCGCCAAGGCTTCCTCAGGGAAGATCTCCGGGAGCGGATTAGCCAGCGCCAAAACAATAGGCTCTTTTTTCATCCGACGCACCATCTCTTTAGTAAGCAGCCCTGCTCTCGATACCCCTATAAACACATCCGCGCCTTGCAGAACATCGCCCAACAGTCCTTTTTTCTGCTGAAGATTGGTTTCCGGGGCAAGTCGGGCTTGTTCGCTATTCACCTTTTGTGGACAACCTTGATAAATAGCACCTCCACGATTACATAAAATTACATCTTTAATCCCAGCTACTTTTAAAAGCTGGGCAATGCTTATTCCCGCCGCACCGGCGCCATTTACCACTACCTCCATCTCTTTAAACTCTTTACCTACTACCTTGGCGGCATTAATTAAAGCGGCCAAAACAACCACCGCCGTACCATGCTGGTCATCATGAAAGACGGGAATATCTAATCTTTCCTTCAATTTTCTTTCAATCGCAAAACAGCGCGGGCTGCTGATATCCTCTAAATTAATCCCCCCAAAAGTAGGGGCCAGTCGTACCACAAACTCTACAATCTCCTCTACATCTGTAGTTCCGATACATAGGGGAACTGCATCTACCCCCCCAAACTCCTTAAAAAGCACACATTTCCCCTCCATTACCGGCAGGGCTGCTTCTGGTCCAATATCACCTAGCCCCAACACTGCTGTCCCATCAGAAACAACAGCAATAAAATTAGCTTTCATCGTATACTCATAAGCTAAAGTTTTATCTTGGGCAATAAGCTTACAAGGCTCTGCCACGCCCGGCGTATAAGCAAGAGAAAGCTCCTCTTGACTTTGGAGGGAAACCTTACTATGAATAGATAATTTCCCTTTTAATTTTTGATGCATCTGCAAAGCTTTTTCCATGTAATCCATTATTTTTTCTCCTTTCTCACAACTACACCCAGGCTTTAAAGAGCCTTTTTTGTTTTATCTTTTCATTATGAATTATGAATTGTGCATTATGAATTATTCTTTAGGTTACACCATCTGCTCCGGCTTCATATACCGCGCAAATTCTTCTGCCGTCAACAAATTTAATTTCAAAGCCGCCTCTTGCAGCGTAACCCCTTCCGCATAAGCTGTTTGCGCTATTTCCGCAGCCTTTTCATAACCTAAATAGGGATTTAAAGCTGTTACCAACATCAAAGAGTTGGTGAGATTGGCTTGCATTTTTTCCCGATTCGGCTTGATCCCCTGTGCACAATGCTGATTAAAAGAAACCAGGGCATCTGTTAACAGCCGTACCGACTGCAAAAAGTTATAAGCACATACCGGCATAAAGACGTTGAGCTGAAAATTACCCTGACTTGCGGCTAACCCTATCGTTACATCATTGCCCAGCACTTGACAAACCACCATGGTTAAAGCCTCACATTGCGTAGGATTAACCTTACCGGGCATAATCGAGCTCCCCGGTTCATTCGCCGGAAGCGTCAACTCCCCCAGTCCACAACGCGGCCCACTCGCCAACCACCTTAAATCATTAGCAATCTTCATTAAATCCGCCGCTAATGCTTTTAAGGCCCCATGCGCAAAGACAAGCTCATCTTTACTCGTTAAAGCATGAAACTTATTCTGTGCCGGAACAAACTGCTTCCCGGTAAGTTTATTAAGCTCCGCTACTGCTTTTTCCGCAAACTGTGGATGAGTATTCAGCCCCGTCCCTACAGCCGTACCACCTAAAGCTAATTCCTTTAAATGAACAACACTCTCCTTAATCATCAGCTCCGCCTTTGCTAACATCCGCTCCCAAGCACTAATCTCCTGTCCAAAAGTCAAAGGAGTCGCATCTTGTAAATGAGTACGGCCTATTTTCAGGAGATCCCGGTACTCCTCCCCTTTTTGCGCAAACGTCTTTTGCAACTGCGCCATTGCCGGCACAAGACGATCCTCTAAAGCGATGACAGCCGCAAGATGCATGGCTGAAGGGAAAACATCATTGGAACTCTGCCCCTTATTGACATCGTCATTAGGGTGAACCTGCTCTGCTCCTAAAAGCTGATTAGCTCGCCGCGTTATGACCTCATTCACATTCATATTCGACTGTGTCCCGCTTCCAGTCTGCCAAACAACCAACGGGAAGTTATCAGCGTACTGCCCCGCTAAAATCTCCTCACAAGCTTGCTCTATCGCCTGCTGCTTTTCCTCAGCCAGCAGCCCCAATTCGTAATTAGCTCTTGCCGCTGCCTTCTTGATTAACACCAGTGCCCCAATTATTTCTACGGGCATTTTTTCCAGACCAATTTTAAAATTTTGCCAACTTCTCTGCGTTTGTGCTCCCCATAACTTCTCAGCAGGCACCAATACTTCGCCCAAAGTATCTTTTTCTTTCCGATATTTCTTCATCCTCCGCCCTCCCTACTTCTTCACCTCATCATATACCATTATTACGACTTTTTTATTATTTTCCCTGCAAAAAAGAAATAGGTCTTCCTCAAACTTTAGTTAAGAAAGACCCACTCCCTTTTAAATTCGCACAACCAACTTCTAGCAATTTAATTTAAATCCCAAAAACATGATTACCAATACGTTTAATCACTGTTCGTGTCCAAATCCATTTACTCGTAGCTTTATTCGGATTCCAATAATAAAGTGCGCCCCCGGAAGGGTCTGCTCCGGCTAAAGCTTCCCTAGCCGCTCTAATTGCTGTTTCATTAGGGGTTAAATTAATCTGTCCATCGGCAACAGCAGTAAAAGCCGCCGATTGGAAAATTACCCCCTTAATCGTCTTCGGGAACTGCCCACTTGTTAAACGGTTAAGTACAACCGCCGCCACAGCTACCTGCCCTACATAAGGCTCTCCCCGTGCTTCTCCATGAACTACGCGCGCCAACCACTGCACATCTTCCTGACTAAAACCTCCCCCGCTTCTCGCAACAGTATTCGTCGCAGCAGGAATCCTTAATACTTGTCCGATTAAAATTTTATCTGACCTTAACCCATTAGCATTCTTAATACTAACAATAGACACACCATAATTTCTACTCAACCTAAATAAAGTATCTCCCTTTTTAACCTTGTGTGTAACAGCAGCAAAAAGGGGCGCTGACATTACCACCAGCAAAACAAAAACCAATAAAGTTATTACTAAAAAACGCTTTTCCCTCATTAATCCGCCTCCTCCGGCAACTTAGTCACCTTGCTTTTTAACAAGTTGTCAGTTTGTAACGCTTATTATAAATTGTCCTGTTTTGGTTTTCCAGTAGTAAAATAAACCAAAAAAGGTAACAGCGTAAGTATACCCCATTACCTTTTTTTTATACTGTTCTTCCTGCTTTTTTTAATTAAAACACGCTAACGGTAAATTAATTCTCTAAACTTCCTCCTGCGCTCTCCACCCACAAATTGGACAAGGAGGCAAATTGCTCCAAGCTCAACACTTCTCCGCGGGACTGTTCAGCGATCCCCGCCTTGGCCAATACTTCCCTGATTGCTTCTTTAGCCACTCCCGACTGTACTCTCAAAAGTGAATTAAGCAATGTCTTCCGCCGTTGACCAAAGGCAGCTTTAATGATTTTAAATAATAACACCTTATCCCTTACCTGCACGGGAGGTTCTTTTCTAGGTTTTAGCCGCAGTAAGGTGGAATCCACCTCGGGAACAGGTCGAAAAAGCTGACGCGAGACCGGGAAAAGTATTTCCGCCTCGGCATAATACTGCACGGCAAGCGTAATCGCCCCATATTCCTTTGTACCCGGGGAAGCAGTTAATCTTGCGGCAACTTCTTTTTGCATCATCACCACGATATCCGCAATCTGTTCCTCACTTTCCAGTAATTTCATGACCAGAGGCGTCGTAATGTAATACGGGAGATTAGCCACGACCTTATAAGGCCACACCAAACCATGGGCTTGGGTTAATTCATCTAAGTCTATTTTTAAAGCATCACCCTGGACAAGCACTACCTCTTCACCTTGTAAGAAATCTTCCAGAATAGGCAACAAAGCGTAATCAATCTCGATGGCCAACACCCGCGCACCCTGAGCTAAAAGTTCACGTGTTAAGGTTCCCGCCCCCGCTCCGATCTCTACCACTCGATCACCCGAGGCAATCCCTGCTGCTCTGACGATCCGTTGTAATAAATTCTGGTCAAAAATAAAGTTTTGTCCCCATCTTTTTTTAAAACGGAAATGATGCTTTTTTAAAATCTCCCTCAATTTTAAACAACCTCTTCCCATTGTCTAAAGTAGCCTGTGCCACCTCTTCTATAGACAACCCCTTAATCTCGGCAATTTTCTCCGCCACCTTCGCCACATAAGCAGGCTCATTCCGTTTACCCCGATAAGGCTCAGGAGTTAAATAAGGGCAATCAGTTTCTATTAAGAGATACTCGAGAGGTATTTCTTTAGCTACTTCTACTGTTTTTCGTGCATTTTTAAAAGTTAAAGCACCACCTAAAGCAAGCAAAAACCCTAACTTAATGACTTCCTTAGCCATAGCTAAACTTCCGGAATAGCAATGAAAGATACCGCCTACTTCACTGGCTTTTTCTTCTTTAACAATGCGCAAAGTATCTTCATGGGCCTCCCGATCATGAATAATTATCGGTAAGCGTACTTCTCTCGCCAACCTAATCATTTCACGAAAAACCGTCTGTTGTGTGGCACGTGGGGAAAGGTCGTAATAATAATCCAGCCCGATTTCCCCGATAGCGACAATACGAGGAGTTTGCGCCAGTTCGCGCAGCTTAGCCAAACTTACTTCATCCAGATCTTGTGCCTCATGAGGATGCATACCTACCGCCCCATAAATAAAATCGTATTTTTGCGTTAATTCCACCGTCTGCACAGCCGAGGAGACATGATAACCTACATTAACAATTAACTCCACCCCAGCCTCTTGAGCACGCTGAATAACGGCCTTCTGGTCCTCGGCAAACTGTTCATCATCTAAATGAGCATGTGTATCAAAGTACATGAGAAAGACCTCCTTATTTCACCTGACTACCTGTCGGCAAATCCTTCTCCACAGTCAAAACCTCCAAAGCCTCACCATGCGAAGCCGCCAAAAGCATCCCCTCTGATAAAATCCCTCGCAATTTAGCCGGCTGCAAATTAGCTACCACCACAACCTTTTTCCCGACAAGGTCGGCAGGAGCATAATGTTTCGCTATCCCCGAAACAATCGTCCGTGTCTCCTCGCCTATTTTTATCTCTAATTTCAAGAGTTTTTCTGTCTTCTCTACCTTTTCACAAGACAAAACCTCGGCCACACGTAAATCTATTTTGGCAAAATCCTCGATCGTGATTTCCTCCGCTTCCTTATGCCGCTTTGGAGCCGCTTCTTTATCCTCTTCTTTTACCTCAATCCGCGGAAACAGAGACTCGCCCTTAGCCACCACCTGGCCGGGACGCGTTTTACCCCACTCGGTATCGGCCCAAGTCTGATTGACGACAACCTCTGCCCCGACCTGCGCCCAAACCTTGGCCGGGAGTGCAGGCATAGCTGGGGCAATCATCACCGTAACCACCCGAATAACTTCCACCAGATTATATAAAACCGTCCCGAGTTTTTCCTTCTGACTAGAATCTTTTGCCAAAAGCCAAGGCATTGTTTCATCAATATACTTATTCGCCCTATTAACCAAGCGCCAAATACTAGCCAAAGCATTGGCGAAATCCATTTGCTCATAAAACCCAGCCGCTTCTTGCGGAACGGAGCCCGCTAAAGAAAGTAATTCCTGCTCCAATGGTCCTTTTTTCTCTGCCGGGGTTGGAACCTTGCCCTCACAATACTTTTCAACCATGGCCACAGTACGGGAAACAAGATTGCCAAAGTCATTCGCTAAATCAGTATTGATGCGCTGAATTAAATTATCTTCAGAATAATAACCATCCATACCTAAAGGGATTTCTCTTAACAGAAAATAGCGAATCGCATCAACCCCATACTTCTCAATAAGCACTAGAGGATCCACCACATTACCTTTTGATTTAGACATTTTCCCCGAATCCAAAAGAAGCCAACCATGACCAAAAACCTGCTTCGGTAACGGAAGTTCAGCCGCCATAAGCATAGTGGGCCAAATTACCGTATGGAAACGCACAATATCTTTTCCCACTAAATGGACATCCGCAGGCCAGTACTTTTGATACAACTGATCATGCTCTGTTCCAAAGCCCAAGGCACTAAGATAATTAGCCAAAGCATCAAACCACACATAAATGACATGTTTCTGATTAAGCGGGACAGGGATACCCCATTGAAAAGTAGTACGCGAAACACACAAGTCTTCCAAACCGCTTTTAATAAAATTAATCATCTCATGACGTCGCGAGACAGGTTGAATAAAATCAGGGTGATCTTCAATATGTTGTAAAAGCCGCTCCGCATATTGGGACATCTTAAAAAAGTAACCTTCCTCTTTAACTAATTCCACAGGGCGCTGACAATCAGGGCACAGCTTATCTTCCCCGATCTGCCTTGCCGTAAAAAAGGTTTCACAAGGTGTACAATACCAACCTTCATAAGTGGAAAGATAAATATCCCCCTTCTCATATATTTTTTGGAAAAAATCCTGCACAACCTGCTTATGTCTTTCATCTGTCGTCCTAATAAAATCGTCATTGGAGATCAATAACTTTTCCCAAAGATACTTAAAGCTAGCCACTATTTTATCTACATATTCCTTAGGTTCTTTCCCTTCGGCCTTGGCACTTCGTTCAATTTTCAAACCATGCTCGTCAGAGCCTGTCAAAAAATAAGTATCAAAACCTTGCATTCTTTTATAACGTGCCATTGTATCGGCCATCACCGTAGTTAAAGCATGACCAATATGCAAATTGGCACTAGGATAATAAATCGGGGTTGTAATATAAAATGTTTTTTTCTTCATTCTAAAACTAGTCCTCCTGATTTCTATTATTTATCAAAAGTATAATCAGCTAGTAAAGCTTTGTCAAACAACCGCTCCCCTTTAAAGGTTTTAAAAATTAAATAAAAAATGTTTTAAAATTAAAAATAAATTGTAGATTTAGCATTGACTTTTAATGGTATAATTGTTATCATTTAGTTGTGTTGCATTTTGTCGAATTTTGGCGGAGAAAGGAGATGTTGGTATGAGGTCAACAGGTATCGTAAGAAAGGTGGATGAGCTAGGGCGCGTAGTTATTCCTATCGAGCTCAGAAGGACACTAGGTATTGACGAAAAGGATGCTTTGGAAATTTACGTAGATCAAGAAAAAATCATTCTCAAAAAATATGAACCTGCCTGCGTATTCTGTGGAAGTGCAGACAACGTTCAGTATTTTCGCGGCAAACTAGTTTGTAGAGAATGTGCTCAAGCCATGGCCGCTAACGCTTAGTTTTTTAACATCTTACATAAGTTGCTAGATGCCAGACAAACCTTTTGCTTTAGTTTCAAGAAGTAGCAACTGCTTAACAACAACCGTGAAATAAAATCGGGATTCATTTTTCCATGAATCCCGATTTTATTTTACCAAAAGCAATTTATATACTTCACGCTTAGGGACTCCCAACAATCTGGCAGTCTCTTTAATGGCTTCTTTTTTCTGAAACCCCTTATTTATTAACTCCGCATAACAGGCTGCCATTTCTTCCGGAGTAACACAATTCCCTTTTTCAGCAGAGGCGCCCTCAATTAAAAGAGTAATTTCCCCTTTTACGGGATGGTTTTGCCAATACGCAATTAATTCACTTAAAGCTCCCCGCTGATATTCCTCAAATACTTTAGTCAATTCCCTAGCCACGCAGCCTTGCCGATCACCCCAAGCTTCCTTAATCTCTAATAAGGTTTTTTGAAGACGGTAAGGGCTTTCATAAAAGATCAGCGTTCTTTTTTCATCCTGCAATTCAGCAAATATTTTTTTCTTTTCTTTTTTCAACCGAGGGAAAAAACCGGCAAAAACAAAACCGGTGCTATCCAAGCCTGAGGCAACCAAAGCTGTTAAAACAGCCGATGGCCCTGGGATAACGGTTAAGGGTATTTCTTTTTGCAAACATTCTTTAACTAAATCTTCTCCCGGATCGGAAATCCCGGGCATCCCCGCATCAGAAACCAAAGCGACATTTTGCCCGGCGGCTAATCTTTCTACCAACCAAGGACCTTTTGAACTTTTATTATGTTCATAATAACTTGTCAGTGGTTTATGAATAGCATAATGATTTAAAAGTTTTTGCGTTTGCCGTGTATCCTCGGCAGCAATCAAATCAACTTCCTGCAACGTCTCTAAGGCCCGCAAGGTAATATCTTTTAAATTGCCAATCGGAGTCCCCACTAAGAATAAAGTGCCCTTCTCCTTACTTTCCACAAGGTTCAACCTCTTTCCCATACCAAGTTAAAATCTCTGCTCCATATTGTCCGGGCTTTTCATAAATAATTAACGGAGGCTCAACTTTAAGTTCCGGAGGGGCATTTTTTCTGGCTTCCAGCAGCAGAAAACGAGCGGGCCGCTCAGGGAAAGAATGGATAAAACGAAGACGGCGCGGTTCTAAATGAGAACAACGCAAAAGCTCAAAAAGAGATAATAGTTTAGCCACAGGATAAATTAAAACAAAACGCCCCTGATAATTCAACAACTTACCGGCACTAGCCACCACATCTTCGAGCGAACAAGTTAACTCATGCCGGGAAATAGCCCGACTTTCTGCGGGGCTCACCTTGCCATCCTCCGGCGACCAATAAGGAGGGTTAACCGTAACCAGATTAAACCTGCCTCCCCCTAAGACTTTATGAATCCCGCGCAGATCCCCCTTGACGATCTTAATTACTGCCGCTAAATTGTTTAATTGCACCGAGCGTTCCGCCATTTCCGCAATTTCTTCCTGAATCTCCACACCTGTAATTTGAAGATCTTGTGCTCGTAAACTTAAAAGCAAAGG
>JAQVYD010000045.1 GCA_028709105.1 Clostridia bacterium | reverse complement strand
TTTTTCTTGTTTTTTTATACTGCAAATCTAAAAATAAATATAAGGAATTTTTTCAACAGCTTGAAGCTAAGGATTATCCTTTGCGAGAAAGCTTTTTGCCCATGGGTCATTTTCTTCTGCAAGCTGTAAATTATCCATATAAAACCTCTTATGATTTGGGTTTATATAATAAATTAGCAGAGCTCTATGGTTATAAAGAGGCGCGCTATTATCTTCAGGTATCTTGGGCTAACAAATTAGGTTATTTTCTTTTGGGTTTGCTTCTTTTGTCCTTTCTGCTTACGGCAAGGGGCGAGGTAGATTTAATGATGAGTGTTTTTTCTGTAGTAGTACTTATCGCCGTTTTTTTTGCCCCTGATTATGAATTAAAAAAGAAAATAGCCCAAAGAAATTTGTTTATGCGCCTAGATTTCCCTGGTTTTTTAAATAAGCTTACTTTGCTCATTAACGCAGGGATGACGATAACTAAAGCCTGGGAAAAGATTGTGCTCAATAATCAAAAACAGACACCTTTTTATGAAGAAGTAGCAGCAGTTATGCAGGATATTCACAGGGGCAAACCTGAATTTCAAGCTTTTGAGGATTTTGCTAGAAGATGTAGAGTTCCGGAAATAACAAGGTTTACAGCGGTGGTATTACAGAATATGAAAAAAGGCAGTTCGGAATTGGTGCCGATCTTAAGGCTGCAGGCCAATGAATGTTGGGAAATGAGGAAAAATGCGGCTAAACGGTTGGGTGAAGAAGCTTCGACTAAGTTGTTGTTACCAATGATGTTAATGTTTATCGCGATACTTTTAATTACGGCTACGCCGGCGATCTTGGCTTTAAGGGGACTGTAAATAGAGCGAAGCACTTCGCTCTATTCAAGGTTGGAGTATAAGACTTTAAGAAAGTTCTTTAGATAAGTACTTTGTTTAACCTGAGTGTAAAGAGTTAGGGGTAAGTTTGGAAAGGGGGTGGCGGGATGCGCAAATTGTTAAAGAGATTATGGCATGAGGAAAGTGGCATGGGGACTGTGGAAATAGTAATTATTGTTGCTGTCTTGGTAGGTGTAGCACTCTTGTTTAGGAGTCAAATAACCAATTTTGTCAGAGTGGCTACAGATAAAGTTTTTGATACCGAGATCATTGATGAATCACTAAATGTAGGTGAACCGACTACACCGAACACGAAGTAGGGAACGGTGTCCTCACCGTTCCGTCTTGCATGATTCCTTAAATTTTCGAGGTTCGAATATCGAACCTCGAATTTCGAGACCTCGAAAACTCAGAAAGAGAAGATAAGTAAATGAAGGTTTATAACAATAAGAAGGGCGTTATTTCTGTTTTCTTGATTATAATTTTTACAGCCTTGCTGATGTTCGCTGGGTTGATTATTGATCTTTGTAGAGTAATGGTGGCTGAAAGAAAGGTTGAGAATGCTCTTGATACTGCGGTGCGTTCTGTTTTAGCAGAATATGATACGGAATTAGTGGGGCAATTTGGTTTATATGGTGTGGCCCCCGGAGTTAAAGAGGAAGAATTAGAAAGATATTTTCGGGTTAATCTTCTCGAGCGACATAAAAACTTTAATTTTATTAACTATAAAATTGAGAAGGTAGAAATTAGTAGTATTGCTCAGAAAAGTATGTTGAATGATGTTGTTTTTAAGGAGCAGATACGCCAATATATGAAATATAAAGGACCTCTTTTGCTTACAGAAAATGTGGTTGATGTTTTTTTAAAAGGGTCTTTTGATAAAAAAGCTGATTTGTTAAATGTAGGTAAAGACGCTTCGCGTGATTTTAAAAAAATTGAGCAGAGCAAAGACGTATTAAATAGTGAAATAAAGAAAGTAACAGCTTTGGCTAAAGGTAGTGTCATAGAGAAAATAGTGACCGTCGAAAATATCAAAAGTGGTGTGGGGAAATTAATGAAATTAGCACAGAAAACTCAAGAAAAAACGGAGTTAGCTAATGCTCAAATTACGGAAATAAAGGAAGAAACCAATAAGTTTTTATTAGCTGAGGAACAGGAAGCTTTAGTAAATGTACAGAGGGTTGAGAATGAAGAGGATTTAGAAAAATTAAAAGAAAAATTAGCGCAGCTTCAAGCAGATCTGGAATTTAATCAAGGAATCTTAAAGCAAATTGCTTCTTTGGAAAAAGAAAGTGCTAGTTTGGATAAAAAAGATAGGGCAAGGGAAATCGCTTTATATAATCAAAAGATGTTTCTTTACGAGCAGTTACGTCCTTTGGAGCCGTTAGATTTTGCCGAAAAAGCTGCAGCACCGGATCCTCTTTCTAAAAAAGAGATTGAGGCTAAAGATAGGTTGGCTCAAGCTTTAGAAAAGCTGATGGGTCGGGAAATTTCTGCAGATAATCCAGTTACTTTATTAATTAAGCCGGAGTATTTTGCCGAGGCTAATCAGAAAAGTTCCGAGGGCAAAACAGCTGGCCTTACAGAGTTAGAGTTTGACGAGCAAATGGAAAAATTATCCGGGGATAATGACTTTGCAGAAAATACGGGGACAAATATTTTTAATTATCTTTATGAAATGAATCAGCAAATTCAGCAGATTGCCCGAAGTGGTAAGGATAAAATGTATTTTACGGAGTATATCCTGGATAAATATACCTTTGTTACTTCTCCGGTGAAACGTGGTCATTATTTTGAGCAAGGTGAAGTGGAATATCTCCTTTGTGGAAATAAAAATGAGCGACTCAATATTTCTCAGGTTTTTTTCCGAATTTGGAGTATGCGCTTTGCTCTTAATGCCGTAGATTCATTTTTTCTTAATCCGCTGCCTTCTTTTACGGTAAGGTTAGGGAAAGCCTTAGTGGAAGGATTTATCTACGCAACAAAAGATCTGCTTGCTATGTATGGGGGCAAGAATGTCCCTCTTTGTGCAAGTTTGGAAAAAGCAGCAGTTCGTTTGTCTTATGCCGATCATTTAAGGTTATTGCTGCTGTTGCAAAGGGAAAAACCACAGTTAGAGAGGATGAGACAACTGATACAGATCAATCTCAGGCAAGTTGAACCTGATTTTGAATTAAAAAATCATGCGGCTATAATTACCGGAAAGGCTGAGGTAACAATGAACTTATGGTTTGCTCCGCTTTTACAGTTAGATAAACTTGGCTTTAAGCAGATTCAAGGCAGTAACTATCGTCTTTTAAAAACAGCTACACTGGGATATTAAAAAGGGGGAGCAAAGATGCAGAGGGGGAGCAGAAAAAGAAACAAAGGGTCTCTTACTGTAGAAGCTTGTATTGCGTTACCTGTGTTTTTATGTTTCTTTTATCTGTTGCTCTTTTTTACGAAAATAGCCTGTCTTAATATTGTTTTGGATCATGCTGTCAAAGAGACCGCGCAACAGTTAGCGGCGGCAGCTTATCCGCTTAGGTTTTTAAATGAAGAAATAGATAATAAGATTGCGGCGGGGGAGCAATTACCTGCTTTTCTTCAAAATGAGGCTGTCAAAATTAAAGCTATCGGAGAAAGTACGCTTGAGGAATCACTGCTTGACAGTATCTTAATCGGTAAATTGCAAAAACCGGATTTGGAAAAAATGTGGGATAAGATTAAAAATCAAGTAGAGGGAGACTGTTATAACCTTGTTGAAGGCTTGCTTATGAAGGTTTTATTACAACCTTATCTTGATTTAAAAGAAGTGGGTCAGTATTGTTTAGCTAAAGAAATTTTAGATAAACAGCTTCAGAATAATGCGCTTGATTTAGAAAAGATCGACCTTGTTTTGGTGGAATTACCGCAAGGCTTTGCCGAATATCAGTATAAAAAGGATGTTTTATGGTACCGAGATTTCGGATTAAGACCGGACGTAGATTTTGACCAAGATGATGTGGTCATTCAGTTAGAATATAAGGCTGTGCTTCCTTTGCCTTTTTTAGCCCTTAAGGAAATACAGCTTTGCCATACTGCGGTAGAGAGGGCTTGGTTGTATGGAGGGAATGGGGTTTATGCAGCTAATCGTGAGGAAGAGGGCATCGATTTTGCTCAGTATAGTAGAAAAAAACAAGAAGGAAAAAATGAGGATCGGCAAGAGGATGAAGAGCTGGAATATGTATACCTTTGTCGTTCTCCGACAAAGGTATATCACTATTTTCGAAATTGTAAGTATCTTGAGGATAAAACAGGTGTTAGGAAAATAAGTTTAGAAGAAGCAGAAAAAAGAGGTTTACGTGCACATGCCGGTTGTCCGGAGTTGTTTAAGTAAGTTTAAAGGAAATAAGAAGAAGCTATTGTGGAAGTGAGATTATGCGAAAAACTTTAAGCAAGGAACAAGGCAGTTATACGATTGAGGCGATTCTTATGATGTCAACACTTCTCGTTATTCTTTTTTTGCTTTGTTTTTCTTTTATGTTGATGTATCAGCGGGTGCTTTTAACGAAAACTGCCTCTTCCCTTGCGCAGCGAGCAGCCAAGGAATGGCATCAGCAGCAAGGCTTAGCTCATCATGTTACGGAATTAGCCCCAGATTCAAAAACAAGGGTGCAAACGGTAGAAGGCGAGGCCTTAACTCAACTTGATAAAACAATAAAAAAACCGGAACGGACAACGGTAGAGGTTCAGTATCATCGTGGACTAATTACTCAGGAGATCACAGTGGCGATCGCCCAGGAGGTAGCAGTACCTCTGGGGCAGTTGAAGAGGTTTTTTATGGGGAAAAATACGGTAACGCTTACGGTTGAAGAAAGAGTGATTATTGCTGAGCCGGCGGAATTTATTAGAAATACGGATTTACTTGTCGAATGTGCGGAAAGAGTAGGCAAGAAGGTCAATCTCAGCGAATTTTGGGCGAAGCGGCAAGGGAAAACCGGAAGCGGATAATCGCTTTCAGATAATGAAGAAGATTATATGGCGGGAGGAGGATGGTCATGTGGCAAGGGGAAAATGAATTTACTGTTAGCCTAATGAGAGATGTGGGGGAGAATTATTTGGTGGTGAGTTTGGATAACCGAAAAAGAGTTATTGCTCATCAGTTAGAAATAATGAATCGCAACCCACATCCGTGTTTTCTTGCGGTAGAAGAAAGAAAGAGTAATGAGCAAACAAAGCTTTATTATCGGTTAAATTCGCGAGCTCCTCTTCGTTATTATTTGGAAAGAGAAGCAATGACTAGTGGTGAGGTCATTAAGGTTTTGGACACGATTGTGGGGATTCTTACGGAAAGTAAAAACTATCTTTTTTATGCCACTAGTTTTCTTCTGCAGCAGGATTACATTTATTTAACCCCTACGACTCAGGAAGTATCCCTTGTCTATCTTCCTGCGAAATTGCCGGGAGACGCTCATGAGAATTTTAGGGAATTATTGAAAAGAATAATTCCTTCCTGTGAGGATTTCCCTAAAAGTTTAGTAGATTATAGTGAAGAGCAGTTTTTTAATCTAAAAGGTTTTCGGGAGCAGCTTAAAAAAATAAAATACTCTGTTCAGAAAAAGGGAAAACAGATGAAGGCAGGGGCTAAAGTTTTCCAGCTTGAGTCTAATCTCCCGCCAAAACAAGGAAAGTCGTTTGAGAAAGAAGACGCAGGAGAAGAGGAAGGTTTAGTTATTAAAGCAAAAGAAAAAAAGAATTCTGCGAGAGGCAAGAAACTGGTTGTTTTTATTTTGTTACAGTTGGTTCTGGTTATCGTTTTGGCAGTGTTTTCCTCTTGGTTCGAGGCGCAAGGAGGAGCGGTTGCTACTTATATCGGTCTTTTTTTAGTAATTGTCGCTTGTGATTTGTTGTTTCTAAAAAGATTATTTAAAAAGGAATAAGCGGAGGAGTAGTTTGAACATCAATAACTGAAAAGGGTGAATAGTGCGAGAATAGACACAATGGGCACGGGGTAAAAGAAAAGAATAAAAAAGTTCAGATATTATACTTAGAAATGCAGGAGATATAAAAATCGTGTGGAAATATTATCACTATAAGAAGTATCGCGAATTACTAGGAAATATGATGATGAACCATTATATGGGAGGTACTAGGGTGGATATAATTAGTCCGGCACTAAATACGATGTCTTTACCCGAAAAGAAATATTGGATGACTATTATTGAAGGCCTTTGGAAAAGCAAGGGAATCGGAGTTCTTTTAGTTAATTCCGAGAATCTGGTTGTTGCTTGTAATGAAACGTGCTCGGCTTTTTTAGGTAAACAAGTAACTTTGAATACTTCTGTTGTTGATTTGTTTAATGATGTGCTTTTTGATGGAACTAACCAAGATGTGCCTTCCGAAAGAAAACAGGAAAAAGGGGGTGTTCAGGGGAGCAGGGAACCTGATATTTTTTCGCGTTTGTATAATAAAAAGGGGAAAATAATTCCTAATGAACCCGGTAATGTTAGTAATGGGATAGTGTTTAGGGCGAAGATAGCTGAGCGTTATTTTTTGGTGAGAGAGTTTAATTTGAAATTAGCTAGGACTTCCCTTTCTCAAAAGAGTCTCTGTTGTCATAAGATTTATTTTATTACTGAGGAAACGGAAAAGGTTTGTTTAAAACAAGAATTACAAAAAACAAGGTTGCTTAACCATCAGCTAGAAGAGGTTTTTGATTCTTCGTTCGATGAATTATATGTAACTGATGCGGAAGGGAAGACGATCAAAGCTAGTAATTTGGCTTTTCAAAGATTATATGGGTATACTTCTAAGTCTTTAGTCGGTAAGAATGTGCAAGATTTAGTAGCAGCGGGAACATTTTGGCCTTCTGCTTTTCCGAAAATATTGAAAGAAAAAAGACCCATTACTTTTATTCAGAATACTAGTAAAAAACGGAAAATGCTAGTTACGTCTACTCCTATCTTTGATGAAAACAATGATGTGGTCATGGTGGTAAGTAATTCGCGTGATATAACTGAACTTTTAAATTTAAGGGAGCGTTTGGAGCAAGCTGAGGTTAAGGTGCAAAAATATGAGGAGGAGATTAATGCGTTGTGTCAGGATCAGGTACATGCGGAAGGAGTAATTGCAGAAAGTTACCAGATGAAGAAGGTTCTTTATGCAGCTTCTAAGGCTGCCGGCACTGATTCCACTATTTTAATTCTTGGTCAGACTGGTGTAGGTAAGGATGTTTTGGCAAAGGTAGTTCACAAAATGAGCCCCAGAGCGAAATTTCCATTCATGAAGTTAAATTGTGCTGCTATACCGGAAAGTCTGATTGAAGCTGAGCTTTTTGGGTATGAAAAAGGGGCTTTTACCGGAGCAAGTAATGAAGGAAAATATGGTTTACTTGAGCTTGCTGAAGGCGGGACGATTTTTCTTGATGAGATTGCGGAGATTCCTTTAACCCTTCAGGCCAAGTTTTTAGATGTTTTTCAGGATAGGAGTTTCATGCGTATTGGGGGTACGAAAAAGATCAAGGTGGATGCCCGTATTGTAGCGGCAACCAACAGGGATCTTACACAGATGGTGGAAAATGGGACTTTTCGTCGCGATTTATATTATCGTTTAATGGTTATTCCTCTGGAAATTCCTCCCCTGAAGGATCGCCCTAATGATATTTTACCGCTGGCTACTCACTTTTTAAAAAAATATAGCGAACCGTTAGGAGTTGAAAAAGCTTTTAGCCCCGAAGCATTTGATGCTTTTTTAGCCTATGAGTGGCCTGGTAATGTAAGGGAACTGCAGCATGTTATTGAAAGATTGGTTGTGATGTTAGAACAATCTATTATTGGGCTGGAGATGCTGCCCAAGCCTCTGCAGGATGCCTATTTTCATTGGTCTCAAACTATGGTGAGGAATGGCGAGGAAGAGGAAGAACGTCTTACTCATAACTGGGATTTGAATAATGCCCTAGAAAAGGTTGAGGAAAGACATCTGAGAGAAGCCTTCCATTTTTATAAAAGCACACGTAAGGTGGCTAATGCTTTGGGAATAAGTCAATCTTCAGTTGTGAGGAAGTTTAAAAAATATGATATTAATTAGGTTGACGAGAGTTTAAAGTTCCCGTTTGAGTCAGAAGTGAATCGTTTGTCAGGATGAGTAAAATCTGATTCACCTTAAAGCTGCAATATCTTGCAGCTTTTTTCTTTTTACGGTTAGTTATGCTTTACCGGCAGTTTATTACTTTGTTTCTTTAATAAGCTTAAGATAGCTTTGTTAAGCTGGGAGACAGAAGCTAAAAGCAAGGGGACGGTGAACGGCATGATTTTTGCTTATTAATAAGGATAGGGGTAAACCCCGTTTTAAATAATAAGCAGTCAGTATTAATGAGATACTGACAAAATGAACAACAAAAAAAATTATAGAAAGGAGGAGTTTGTATGGCAGTATTATTAAAACCCTTTGGCTCAATTAACTGGGAAAAACAGGCTTTTAAGGATTTGTTAACAGTCGTAGGAGTTGAGGGGAAGAAGGAGGCCCTATCTGAAGCAGAGATTTTAGAAAAAATAGCAGAGGTAGATGTGCTTCAGGCAGACGTAGATGTTTTAGTAACGAGGAAGATTCTGGAAGAGGGCAAAAAGTTACGAGCTGTGGTCTGTACTTCGATTGGTGTTGATTATGCAGACATCGAGGCGGCAACAGATTGTGGGGTTATCGTTTGTAATAATCCGGATTTTTGTATCATTGCGGTAGCCGAATATGCCATCGGAATGATGTTTGCTCTGGTTAGGCAAATCCCGAAAGGTGTTCAGGCCGTATTGGACGGGAAATGGAGTGAACGTGCTCGCTTAGGTGGTGTGGAGTTTTTCGGGAAGACCTTGGGAATTATCGGGCTGGGCAAAACCGGCCGGGAGGTTGCGGTCAGAGCTAAGGGGCTGGGGATGAATATTCTAGGCTATAGTCCTCATGCCGGACGTTTTGCCGCTGCTTCAGTAGGTGCCGAACTCGTTTCTTTAGAGGAGCTTCTTCAGAAATCCGATTTTGTGACAATTCATACCTCTCTCAGAAAGGATACGCGGAAGCTTATTGGTGCTAAGGAATTAGGCTTAATGAAGGAAAATGCCTATTTAATTAATGTTGCACGTGGCGGGATTATTGATGAGGAAGCCTTGGCCAAGGTTTTGCAGCAAAGGAAAATAGCAGGGGCAGCTTTAGATGTGTTGGGTTTCGAGCCTCCTGAGGAAGGTAATCCTTTAATTGGTTTGGATAATGTAATAATTACTCCTCATGTCGCTTGGTTTACGAAAGAAGCCTCTTTAAAGACTAGGGACACAACGGTAGCACAAGTGAATGCGATCATGAAGGGAGATATTCCTTTGCATGTGTTAAACCCGGAAGTATTGCCTTTCTGGGAAAAACGTATTTCTAAATTATAGAAATTTAACGTCGTTATAAAAAGAAAGGGAGGAAAGAAAATGCCAAAAGTAGAATTTGCGGGATTAAAACTAAACAACCCGGTGTTAGTGGCTTCAGCGACACCATCAATCAGTGCGGACAAGATTAAGAGGGCAGCAGAAGCGGGAGCA
>JAQVYD010000044.1 GCA_028709105.1 Clostridia bacterium | reverse complement strand
AGGCAAGGCACTCCAGCGTTTGTCTGGGTTATGTAGTCAGTGGGCGCAAAGTCTGCGTCAAGCGGAGAAGGAGTGGAGCGATCCGGCCTTATTAAAAAGTCAGCAACAAGGGCTGGCTCTATTGGAGGAATATCATCGTTTTATAAAAAAGACAAATTAACTTTTCTTTACTTTCCCCTGTAGGGTTAAATATAATATAATAAAGATGTTATTAAGATGTAGGAGGAAAAATTATGACGCTTGCTGAGATAGCAAAATTATTGAACGCAGTATTATTTACTGATTTAAAGTTGGATGATATCGAAACGGAATCAGCTTGCGGGTCTGATTTGTTGAGTGATGTCTTGGCCTTTACCAAGGAAAAAACCTTGCTGTTGACGGGTCTAGTTCATCCGCAGGTATTGCGCACTGTGGAAATGGTGGATTTGGTAGGAGTTGTTTTTGTACGCGGGAAGGCGCCGTCTAAGGAAATAATAGAGCTTGCTCAAGAAAAAGGGATTCCTTTATTGTCTACTGTTTATCCGATGTATGAGGCTTGCGGTCTTTTATATCAAGCTGGGTTACCAGGTAACAGCCAATTGAATTCTTCTTGTCTGCGTGAAAATTAGGTTGGGGGGCTAATGTTAATGATGGAGTTAAAGAAAATAGTGGAGAAAACAGGGTTGCAGCTTTTAAATGGAACAGAGTTGGATTTAGCTAAGGGGATAGCCGGTTGTTATATTGGTGATTTACTTAGCAATGTGATGGCACATGCCGAAGAGGCTGATTTATGGCTGACGGTACAAACACATCAAAATGTAATTGCCGTAGCCCAATTACTTAATTTAGGGGGCGTAGTTTTTGTAGAAGGGCATTTACCTCAAGAGGAAACTATCGCCAAGGCTCAAAAGGAAAAGATTCCTCTTTTCAGTACGAAGGTTAGTGCTTATGAACTTGCCGGTTGCTTATCTAAAATGGGTTTAGGAAGGTAGAGGTTATGAAAGAGTGGGCTCTTGATCTGCATCTTCATACTCTTCTTTCTCCTTGTGCCGATAACAGTATGACTCCTGCCGTTGTGTTAGGTCGTGCGCAGGAATTAGGTTTAGAGATCCTCGCCATTACTGATCATAATACGGCGGAAAATGCTGCTGTTTTTGTGGACAAGGGTAAAGAAATGGGGATTAAGGTATTCCCCGGAATGGAGTTGCAGACGCGAGAGGATGTGCACTTAGTCTGTCTTTTTGAGCAGTTGGAGCAAGTTGAGCAATGGCAGGAAATAGTTTATAAAAAACTACCAAGTTTGGAAAACAAAAAGGAAATTTTCGGGGAACAATGGGTTGTTGATCATGATGGTCAGAAAATTAGGGAAGTACAGAGGCTGCTGCTAGTGGGGACGGAATTTAGTGTAGAGGAAGCTGTGGAAATAGTGCATAAATTAGGAGGACTCTGTCTTGCGGCACACATTGACCGACAGGCGTTTAGTTTATGGGGGCATTTAGGTTGTCTTCCGCAAGGTCTTCCTTTGGATGGGGTGGAATTAACCCCACATTTGCCTCGTCATCCTGAACAGCTAGCCCAAGTAAGAAAAGAAGGTTTTGCTTATGTGGTTTCTTCGGATGCGCACTACCCGGATGGTCTTTACCCTCCTCAGTGCTTTGCTTCCTTGGAGGAAGTATCTCTGGCTGAATTGAGGCTAGCTTTAAAAAATCAGGAGGGGCGTTCTATTCGTACTTTACGTTAGAGAAAAGAGAAGGAGAAATTATGCGGGAAATATCATTACACATTTTAGACCTAGTGCAAAATTCTTTGGCGGCACAAGCTAAAAATATCTGGCTCACGCTGATTGAAGATCGTCAAGAAGATAAAATGATTATAAAAATTAAGGATGATGGGCGGGGAATGTCCCAAGAAATACGGAATAAAGTTTTAGACCCTTTTTATACAACGCGAACGACACGTAAAGTAGGTCTAGGGCTTCCTCTTCTTTGGGCTAATGCCGAAGCTTGTGAGGGAAAAGTAGAGGTGAAATCTGCTTTAGGTCAGGGGACAACCGTGGAAGCGGTTTTCCGGCTAAGTCATCTGGACCGCCCGCCACTCGGGGATATGCCTGCAACGCTTGTTTCTTTTTTCTCCGGTTCACCGGAGGTGAATTTTTTTTATGTGCATAAGTGTGCGGGGAAAAGTTTTCAGATTAGCACAGTGGAGATAAAGAAAAACCTGGATGGTTTGCCTTTAAATCATCCGGAAGTTTTAACGTGGCTGCAGGAATTCCTTAAGGAAAAAGAGAAAGAACTAGTTTGAAGAATTAGTATAACGATACCAGTAATTTCTACAAAATTCTAGCTTGTTTGGGAAGAAGCGGAATGATAAACTTAGATGAGACTTCTTTCTATTTTATAAGTGTTATTATTTTCAAAGGGGGGGTTGTTTTGAAAGGGAGAGGTCTTGGATTTTTAATTATCTTATTGATTATCGGCGGTCTCTTGGGAAGTCTTTTGGGGATAGGGCTTGGTAATGTTTGGCCTGTTTTGAAGCAGGGACTTCCTTTAATCGGTTTTGAACCGGTAACGATGGACTTATCAGTAATTACGTTTACTTTTGGTTTTGCTTTGAAATTAAATGTGGCTAGTGCGATCGGTCTTATTTTAGCTTTTTTGCTGTATTTTAAGTTATAAAGTACCATAATGGGGGTAAAAAGATGGACCTTGTTCTTGCTTCCGGTTCACCACGGCGGACGGCTTTGTTAAAGCATCTGGATGTGCCTTACCGGGTGGTTGTCAGTGAAGTCAAAGAGGGAAAGCCTCGTCCTCCTTGGCCGCAATGGGTTCAGGAATTAGCGCGGCTTAAGGCTCAAACGGTAGCTTCTTCTACCGGCGAGATCGTTTTAGCGGCAGATACGATTGTGGTTAAAGAGGGCAAAGTCTTGGGTAAACCGACTGACGAACGGGAAGCGGAAAAAATGCTGACTTTTTTATCAGGTGATGTGCATGAGGTTTTCACAGGAATTTGTGTGGTTAATTGTTTAACTAAAGAGGTGTGGCAGGAGGCAGAGGTGACTAGGGTTTATTTTCGTTCTTTGGCAGCTCCTGAAATCCAAGCATATCTAGCTAGTGGCGAATCTCTAGATAAAGCGGGTGCTTATGGTATACAAGGACTGGGAGGTTTGCTCATTGAAAAAATCGAAGGTTGTTATGATAATGTGGTGGGACTTCCTTTAGTTAAAACGATGATATTACTTAGAAAATGCGGGGTGCCGATTTTGGGAGGTGGCAAGTGAAAGAGGAGCGTAAAGTGTCTTATATTTCGATAAAACATTATCCGGAGGAAATGAGACCCCGAGAAAAACTCCTTCTTTATGGGCCGGAGGCTTTGTCTGATCAGGAACTTTTGGCGATCTTGCTGCAGACAGGAACTAAAAACAAATCAGCTTTGGACTTGGCACAAGACTTATTATTGTCGGGAGGTTTCGTTTATCTTACACAGGTGAGTACCGAGGAGCTTCGTTGTATCAAAGGGATGGGGCAGGCTAAAACTGCTCAGGTTAAGGCTGCTTTGGAAATAGGCAGGCGTTTAGCCAGACAAAAAATGGGACCTAGACCGACGATTAATTCACCTGCTGAAGCGGCTGGTTTATTAATGGCAGAAATGAGTTATTTAGATCGAGAACATTTTAAGGTAATTAATCTCAATACAAAAAATCATGTACTGGGGATTGATAATATTTCGGTAGGAAGTTTAAATGCTTCCCTTGTTCATCCTCGCGAAGTATTTAAAGCGGCGATTAAGCGCAGTGCGGCAAGGTTAATTTTGGTGCATAATCATCCTAGTGGTGAGCCTCAGCCTAGTAGTGAAGATGTCGCTCTTACCAAGAGATTATGTGAGGCAGGCAAGCTGTTGGGTATAGATATTTTAGATCATGTGATTTTGGGGCGGAATAATTATTTAAGTATGAAGGAAAAAGAATATTTTTGAGTTAATAATTATTAAGATAATTTTAATAATATAATTTTAAAGCAGAGGAAGGGGAAAAAGAAGATTATGTTTTTATCAAGAGATATAGGTATTGACTTGGGAACAGCGAACACCCTTGTCTATATAAAAGGGAGAGGAATTGTGCTTAATGAGCCTTCCGTCGTGGCTTTACACAGAGATACGGGGAATGTTTTAGCGGTAGGTGATGAAGCTAAACAAATGATTGGACGGACACCGGGCAATATTGTGGCTATTCGTCCGATGAAAGATGGGGTTATTGCTGATTTTGAGGTTACTCATATGATGTTGCGTTATTTTATTCGTAAAGCAATGAAGAAAAATCCCAGTCATTTTTATCGCCCGCGGGTAGTTGTGTGTGTGCCGGCAGGGGTAACGACGGTGGAGGAACGCGCCGTAAAAGAAGCTGCTGTTCAAGCGGGAGCAAAAGAGGCTTATCTTGTAGAGGAACCTATGGCTGCGGCTATAGGCGTAGGACTGCCTATTTATGAACCTACGGGTAATATGATTGTTGATATTGGGGGAGGGACTACTGATGTAGCCGTTATTTCTCTGGGGGGTATTGTTACCAGTAGGAGTATCCGTATCGGCGGGGATGAATTTGATGAGGCGATTATCAATTATATTAAGCGGACCTATAGTTTAATGATTGGTGAGCGGACAGCCGAGGAGATTAAGGTTATGATTGGTTCTGCTCTGAAAATAGATCCCCAAGCGGAGAGGGAAGAAGTAAAAGAACGGGAAATGCAGAAAGCAAAAGAATGGAAATTTAGCGAAGGAATGAGCGAAGAAAAGGCAGAGAAGCAGCAAGGGGCTCAAGCGCTTCAAGACTATCAGGTGAGGGGACGGGACATGGTGACAGGGTTGCCCAAATTGATTGTGGTAAACGCTGAGGAAATAACAGGGGCTATTTCTGAACCGGTGTTCTCTATTGTGGAAACGATTAAGATTTGCTTGGAAAAAACACCTCCTGAATTGGCTGCCGATATTATGGATCGGGGTATTATGATGGCGGGCGGAGGTTCGTTGTTACGTGGTTTTGATAAGCTGATTAGTCAGCAAACGGGGATGCCGGTGCATATTTCTGAAGGTCCCCTTAATGCGGTAGCTGTAGGTACAGGCAAGACCTTGGATAATATTGAGGTGTTAAAGAGGTTAGCGATATCGAATAAGCGGATAGGCTAGGTGGTTGTAAGGTGACCAGAAAACAAAAATTCATGGTAAGCCTTGTGCTTATTGCTGTTCTTTTCTTTACTTTTAAACTGATGTTTTTTACAGGAATGGGGGGAACAACCGCATTGCCTTTAGGAGGGGCAGTGCGGGAAATTTTGGCTCCCTTACAGAAGGGGATTACGCTTATCACTACCGCCTTGAAAAATGTGCCGGTTTATTTTAAGGACAACCGATTTTTACAACAGCAAAACAAAGAGATGGCGGAAAAAATTGTGCGTTTGGAAGAAGAAGTTTATGCTTTAAAAGAACAGGAGTTAGAAAATCAGCGTTTATTACTGCTTTTGCAATATAAAGAGGAGAAGTCGGGGAATTATGATTTAGCTATGGCTAGAGTCATTGGCCGTAATCATGCTAATTGGTATGAAACACTCCTTGTGGATCAAGGGAGTAAGCAGGGGATTTGGCCGGGGATGGTCGTGGTCAACCATGATGGTTTGATTGGTAGAGTTATCGCTGTGACTAAGAATACGGCGGAAGTATTGTTAATTTTAGATCGGGAAGGAGCAGTCGGAGCAAGAATTTTTGAAAACAGGCATACTCCCGGAGTGGTAGTCGGTACATCTAATTCACAGTACTTACAAATGATTCATCTGCCGCATGACCTACCGATTGAACCGAATCAGACCGTAGTTACTTCTGGGTTGAGTGGAGTTTATCCGCCGGGAATACGCATTGGCAAGGTGATTGAAGTACTTCCTGAACCGGGCGGGTTAATGAAAAGGGCTACGCTCAAACCTTTTGTCGATTTTTTTCGTTTGGAAGAAGTCTTTATTATTAAACAAGTAAAAATACCTGAAGAACAGGTAGCACCGCAAGAAGAAGTAAGGGCTGAGGATACTTTAGCAGGATTCGGGGGAGAAAAATAATGCCTTATTATTTGACGATGTTTTTATTGGGTGGCTTAGGTCTAGTTTTAGAGGCTACGCTTTTTTCTCAGTTCACGATTGCCGGAGTAAAGCCTGATTTGCTGTTAATTTTAATTATTTTCAATTGCCTTTTTCAAGACTCTTCTAAAGGTGGTTTTTTTGGTTTCTTTTTGGGGTTGTTTGAGGATTTATATTTGGGAAGTTATATCGGGATGAATGCTTTGACTAAGGGGCTGACCTCTTTTCTTGGTAGTCGGCTGCTCCAAGGGGCGTTTCGGGAGAATCTTTTAGTTCCGGTGATAGCCATTTTTTTAGGTAGTATGTTTAATGGCATGATGATTGTTTTCTTAGGAAAGCTGGTGGGATTAAATTGGGGTTGGAACCTTTTTTATTGGAAGGTATTGCCGCTGGCGATTTATAATACTTGTTTGGTTCCTTTTGTTTATTCCGGCTATTATCATTGGGTGGACCAAGATCCGGAACAGCAGTCCCTATAAAGGAGGTGCTTGACGATGGGGCCGCGTAAACCGAATATTTTACTGCAGCACACGTTGCATTTATATCTGGGGGTTATTATTTTTATTTTTGCAGTGCTTTTTCTCCGTTTGGCTTGGTTGCAGTTAATTCAAACGCAAATTTATAAAACTAAGGCTGTTTCTAACACGATGCGGTGGATCGCGGTGGAAGCTTCCCGAGGTGAAATTATTGACAATCAAGGACAGGTGCTGGTTACGAATCGACCTGTTTTTAATATATCTTTAAATTATCTTGGCTTAAAGAATCAGGATATTGATCAGGTTATTCATAATTTAGTGGGAATCTTAAATGATCCGGAAATTACTTTCGAGAGTATTAAAACATTGCTGGAGGGGCAAAATCGCCTTTATGAACCGCTGGTGATTAAGCGGGATGTTTCTATGGAAGTGGTTACGGTCATTGAAGAACAACGACGCGACTTGCCCGGGGTGAGTGTAGAGGTTCATCCTCAGCGTTCTTATCCTTATGGGAGTCTGGCCGGCCATTTGTTGGGTTATGTTCATTCGATTAAAGAGGAATTGGATCAGCCGGGTTTTGAAGATTATAGTTTAAATGATCTGGTTGGTAAAACGGGGATAGAAAAGGTTTATGAAAAATATTTACGTGGTCAAAAAGGTTATCGGCAGGTAGAAGTAACCTCTTTAAATCAGCCGATACGGGAAGTGCGGGAGATTCCGCCGGTTTCCGGACAGAAACTTGTTCTGACCCTTGATTTAAAACTTCAAGAGGCGATGGAAAAGTCTTTTGATGAAGTTTTAGCTCAGGTGCAGAAAAAATATCCTAAGGCGAAGGCCGGTGGGGCGGTAGTGCTTGATGTCAAAACAAGCAAGGTCTTGGCGATGGTTAGCCGTCCCGGGATTAATCCCGATGATTTTAACGGGAAATCTCTTAGCCAGGCCCAAGCGGACTATTATTTTAGAAATTCGCCCCCGGCTTTACGAAATAGAGTGGTGCAAGGCAGTTATGTCCCCGGTTCGACTTTTAAGCCAATTACGGGGATGGCGGCATTATCGGCGGGACAAGTCTCGCCGACGGAGAAAATAATCTGTACAGGGCAGTATTGGAATCCTCCCAAAATAAAATGTTGGGATGTTCATGGACAAGTAGATTATTATAAAGCGATCTCGCGTTCTTGTAATGTTTATTTTCAGGAAATGGCCCGCCGCGCCGGGATTGAGCAAATCGGTAAAGTAGGTTTTGAATTTGGTTTAGGCGGGCGTACCGGGATAGATTTACCTTTTGAAAGTTCCGGCTTATTACCTCATGTGGGCTGGCAGGAAAAAGAATTTGCGGCCCGCCGGGAGAAGATCAATCAAGAAATTGATGAGAAATTGGAGGAGTTGACTAAAGCATATAACCTTAAAATTGCTGAGGCTGCTACTTCGCAGGAGAAAAAACGCTTGGAACGTGAATTGAATAGCCAAAAAAAGGTTTGGGAGCAGGAGCGGAGGAGCCGCTTAGACTTTTATACAAAATGGCATGATTATGATACGTATAACACCGGGATCGGTCAGGGTTATAATCAGTTTACGATCATTCAGCTGGCTAATTATGTGACTACTTTGGCTAATCATGGGCAAAGACATAAACCCTATGTGGTGGAAAAAATTATTGATGCTGAAGGGAATGTCGTGGAGGAATTTAGACCGGAATTAGTGATGACGACCTCTGTTGCACCGGCTGTTTTGGAGGAAACAAGAAAGGCCATGACGTTAACGACGGCACCGGGCGGTACCGCTTATGGGCTTTTTTGGCATTTCCCCAAAGAAATTAAAGTGGCTGCCAAGACTGGTACGGCTCAGCCGGGGAGAGCCGGATATGTTAAGAATAAAGATTATGACGGGTTGTTTATTGCTTTTGCCCCGGCCGATAATCCTCAGATTGCTTTTGCCGGGGTAATTGAATATGGTTATAGCGGATCCGGTTCGGTGGGACTGGTGGCGAAAGCAGTTTTTGAAGAATATTTCGGTTTAACGAAACCACAGCCACAACCACAGCCACAACAGCAACAGCAACAGCAACAGCAACAGCAACAGGTGACGCCCCCGCCTGCTTCGGTATCACAACCACCGGCGGCAGAAGAAACTCCGGTGACAGAAGAAAATGAGGAGCAGGCTGAAGAAGAAATTGAGCCGGAGGGTGAAGGAATAGAACAACCTGAGGAAACCGAGTAACAAAGGAAAGCGGACAAACTCAGAAATCAGGATAAAGGGAAGAGTCCGTAGCATTATAGGGAAAGGGAGGAGTTGCCGGAAAGAAACGGGAAAAAACCCCGCTTTTTCTTTGCGGGTGGCAGGGATTTTAGATAAGGATAGAGAACTTAGAAATAGTTTGCCTGTTATGTGTCAAGAAGAAGGATTATGAAGAGAAATTGCAGGAGGATATAGAGTTATTGATGAAAAACGACTTAGTGGCAATAAAAGGGAATAGAGAGGGATTGCATTTGTTTTGCGAGGAGACGGTCGCCTGGAATGAAATTATTAGTGAAATTAACGAACGCTTGACAGGTGATCACAGACGTTTTTTTAAAGGTGCCAGTGTTATTGTGGAGATTGGGAATCGAAGTCTCTCGGCAGAAGAGGTTAGCGTATTATGGGCGACTTTTGCGGACTGTGGCATAAAAATTAAAGGAATTAAAGCAGGCACTAAAGCAGATTCTTCTCCGGCAGAGAATAAAGATAATCCTGTTTCGGGAAAAGATTTAGCGGATACGGAGTATATTAGTCAAAAACCGATTCAGATCATTAAAAAGAATCTGCGTTCAGGCCAAAGTGTTACTTTTGATGGTCATGTGCTGATTTTTGGTGATGTTAATCCTGGTGCAGAGATTATTGCTTCGGGATTTATTATGGTGCTGGGATTTTTGCGGGGGATCGCCCATGCCGGGGTTTCCGGCGATGAAAAGGCTTGGGTGATGGCTTACA
>JAQVYD010000043.1 GCA_028709105.1 Clostridia bacterium | reverse complement strand
CAAATAGCGCGGAGGACGAAAAAGATTGTCTGGCAGAACATTATGTTGGCTTTAATCGTGAAAGGGGTTGTCCTCATTCTTGGTGCAGCTGGTGTAGCTACGATGTGGGAGGCGGTTTTTGCCGATGTCGGTGTTGCTCTACTCGCCATTTTAAATGCGACGCGGGTGATGTGGGTGAGGAATTCCCAGCGTAGATGAAGAGAGGCAGGATTTTTAAAATTCATGAGGGTGTAAAAAACCGGAAGATAGCGTATAATATAGTTATGGTATTTTTTTGCATGAGGTGATTTAATGAAGGATGATTTGTTAGTTGACGTTGATGCCCAAAGTAATTGCTTAGTTAAGAGGTATTCTTTTAAAGAGGAGCTTTTTAACAGTATCAGTCATGGCATCGGGGCATTGCTTAGCATCGTCGCTTTAGTTGTACTTGTTGCTTTTGCCAGTATCAAAGGTGATGTCTGGCAAATTGTCAGTTTTAGTATCTATGGTGCTACCCTGTTTTTTTTGTATCTCTTTTCCACACTCTATCATAGTGTTTGTGTGGAAAAGGCGAAAAGAGTGTTACGAGTATTTGACCATGCCTCCATTTATTTACTGATTGCCGGAAGTTATACGCCCATTGCATTAGTAGCGATGAGGGGCACTTGGGGTTGGAGTCTCTTTGCCGTTGTTTGGTCTTTGGCTTTGGTAGGGATTGTCCTGAATATCATTAGTATAGAGAAAACCAAAAAAATCTCTACAGTATTATATGTTTTGATGGGTTGGTTGGTTATTATTGCCATAAAGCCGATGTTGCAGATGGTTCCGCATGGACTTTTTGTCTGGTTGTTAATCGGGGGCTTAATTTATACCTTGGGGGTTATTTTTTATATTTGCAGAAAAATACCGTTTAATCATGGTATCTGGCATCTTTTTGTGTTAGGGGGAAGTGTAGCTCATTACTTGGGGTTCTTGTTTTACTTAGCCCTTTAGGGGTAGCGGAGGGATGCTTGCAATATGACCCGGAGAAAGGGTTGACAATAAAATGGAACGATTAAGGGACAGCTCTTCTAGTATTTATATTAGAAGAGCTGTTTTTGTAAATTGGAAATCTAGCGGCAGTTTACGGTAAAAAGATAGCCCCATTTAGTGGCGTGTTTTAATTCATCTGTATATATTTCCGTAATCATATTGCGGTAGGGTAAAAATTCCAGACCGAATAAAATTTTGCGGTATTTTTCTACGGCACCTAGTTCGCCGAAGAGTGCTTTAGTAATACCCGCACAGTAATTTTGGGGGCGTTCAAAGGGGACTTCTTGTGCCGGCGGCAAGTCTTGTCCTGTTAATTCCCAATAAAGCTGGCGGAACATTTTGGCGTGTTTTCTTTCATCATCGCGGATGGAAGTGATGATTTCCCGTTGGGCGGGAGGGGCCACACTAAGCATATAGTCGTAAAACAGTTCGTCTTCTCTTTCTGAACGTACGGCTTCGGCGATTATTTTTAAGGCTTCCGGATAAGCATAAAAAGAGACATATGAATACGTGGGATAATATTTATATGTAGTAAAAGGATAACCAGGATAGGGTGTGGTTAAACAAGACTTTGACATGAACGAAACCTCACTTTCGGTTGAATAATTTGGATAATCTGTTACTGTATTATATGTATAATTATTCCGAAAGTGCCAAGCTGAAAAGAATTTGAGAAGTTTAACTAAGTAGTGTTAAAAATTTACTAGATTTATCAAGAGGATAGGTATATTATTAAATTTAATTGTTAAAAAGAATACTGGTATTAGTTTGTTTAGGTGTTTTCTTATGTAACGTTAATAGTGGAGTTTAAGGGGGTTTTCAGCAGAATGGAGCAAAAAAACTGGTTTTCTTTACAGGTAGAACATGTTGTGCAGGAATTAAATTCTAATCTTGCAGAGGGCTTGACGGAAGAGCAAGTGAATAATCGTTTACAAACTTATGGCTCTAATGCTTTGCGTGAAGCTCCGCCGCGGAGTTTGTTCGCATTATTTATGGATCAGATCATGGAGCCCTTGGTTTTAATTCTTATCATCGCGGCGATTATTTCGGGCATTTTGGGGGAAATGGGCGATACAATCCTCATTATGATTATTGTTGTTTTGAATGCTGTTTTAGGTGTTTTTCAAGAACATAAGGCCGAACAAGCCCTCAAGGCTTTAAAGGCGATGACGAAGGTTTATGTTAAAGTAATGCGGGAAGGCAAGGTAACCCAAGTAGCTGCAGAGAACCTGGTTCCCGGTGATGTGGTTTTACTGGAAGCAGGAGATTCGGTACCGGCCGATGCCCGATTGCTGGAATCCGCATCTTTAAGGGTAAACGAAGCGGCAATGACTGGTGAATCGGTACCTGTGGAAAAGCATCTCGAAGTTATTACCGCAGAGGATGTTCCGTTAGGGGATCGTAAAAACATGGTCTTTATGGGCACAGCAGTGACGGGTGGTCGAGCTAAAGCTGTGATTACGGCAACAGGGATGCAGACAGAATTGGGTAAAATCGCGCAAATGCTGCAGGAAGCCCCGCCGGAGCAAACGCCATTACAGCGCCAGTTGGCTAAATTAGGGAAAACATTAGGGCTGGGAGCCTTAGTAATTGTTGTTTTGGTTTTCTTAACAGGTCTGTGGCGGGGAGAAGAGCTTTTCGCCATGTTTATGACCGCTATTGCGTTAGCAGTAGCGGCAATCCCGGAAGGGCTACCTGCAGTCGTGACGATTGTTTTAGCTTTAGGTGTCACCCGAATGAGTCAGAGGCAGGCAGTGATTAGAAAACTTCCGGCCGTAGAAACTCTAGGTGTAGCTACTTATATTTGTTCCGATAAGACTGGCACTCTCACCAAAAATGAAATGACGGTAACTAGTCTTTACTTATATGATCGTCTATTTCAAGTTACTGGTAGTGGTTATCAGCCGGAAGGTGAGTTCTATACACAAGAAGGAAGTAAAATAGCTCCTTTAGAGGAAAAAAATTTACGCTTACTACTTTTAGGCGGGGTATTGAATAGTGATGCTTGTTTGGAACAAAATGATAGCGGTTATCGGATTATTGGTGATCCTACGGAAGGTGCTTTAGTCGTAGTAGCGGCTAAGGCTGGGTTGGAGAAGGACAAGCTGGAAAGAAAACATCTTCGTTTGCAGGAGATTCCTTTTGATTCGGGTAGGAAAATGATGACTACCTTTCAGCAAATTGAGGGCGAGCTTTATGCCTTGACCAAAGGTGCTCCGGATCTTTTGCTCGCTCGTTGTAAGGATTTATTGACCTCGGGTGGAGTGGAAACGTTAGACCAAGAGGTGCGGGCGAGGCTTTTAGAGGTTAATAAAAAATTAGCCTTAAAAGGTCAGCGGGTCTTAGCTTTAGCCGTACGTAAATGGGCTGAGGTTCCGGGGAAATTAGAGCCGGAACAGGTAGAGACAGAATTAACTTTTGTGGGCTTTTTTGCTTTACAGGATCCGCCGCGGGAGGAGGCTAAAGAAGCAGTTGCTGTTAGCCGTCAGGCCGGGATCAGGACAGTAATGATTACCGGTGACCATCAGGATACGGCGGTAGCGATTGCCCAAAAGTTGGATATCTGGCGGCCGGGTGATGGTATTCTTACCGGCATGAAGCTGGAAAAAATGTCTCAGCAGGAATTGGAAGAACATGTTAAGAATACTACGGTATATGCACGTGTTTCGCCGGAGCATAAATTACGGATTGTGGATGCTTTGAAGGCGAATCATCAGGTTGTAGCGATGACCGGTGATGGGGTTAATGATGCACCTGCTTTGAAAAGGGCAGATATCGGGGCGGCAATGGGCATAACCGGGACGGAAGTATCTAAAGAAGCTGCGGATATGGTTTTGCTTGATGATAATTTTGCCACCATTGTTAATGCGGTCAAGGAAGGCCGAACGATTTACGATAATATTCGTAAAGCCGTACAGTATTTGCTCTCTTGTAATCTGGGCGAGATAGTCGCTATCTTTTCGGCGATTCTTTTGGGCATGGGCAGTCCCTTGCTCCCTGTGCAAATTTTATGGTTAAACTTAGTGACAGATGGCGCACCGGCTTTAGCTTTAGGTGTAGAACCTCCGGAAAAAGGTATTATGAGCAGACCGCCTCGTAACTCTCGCGCGGGAATTTTTGCCGACGGTGTAGGTCAAGAAATTCTCCTGCAGGGCTTAGTTATCGGGTTGATTTCCTTTGCCGCTTACTGGATGGCTCTGCAAGAAGGCAGACCTTTAGTTGAGGCACACACCATGGCTTTCCTAACGATGGCTTTCTCCCAGCTTGTTCACTCCTTTAATATGCGGAGCAGGGAAGAATCGGTTTTGGAAATGAGGAAAAATCCTAATCGCAAGTTGATTCTGGCCTTTATCGCTTGTGCATTTCTGCAATTAATCGTGATTTTTGTTCCGTTCTTAAGACAAGTCTTTAAAACGGCTTGGTTACAGCCACAGGATTGGTTAATTGTCTTGGCTTTAAGCTTATCACCATTAGTTATTGCCGAAATCAGGAAGTTTATTAAGCGGTATTATCTGTTTAAAAAACACTATGAAGCAAGAAATTAGTAAGGAAATAATAGTTTGCTAAGGGAGGTTTGTAGAAGAATGAGGGGTAGGGGCAAAGTGTTTTTTAGGCAGATGATTGCTTGGTGCACGGCACTGGCTCTAGTGCTATGGTAAAATAAAGGGATAGATAAAACTTCAAAAGACTTCTTATGGGAAAGGACTCCTTTACAGGGGTCTTTTTTCATGTAATTGGAGAGCAAAAATTATTTATATTATTTATAATATAAGATAAGCAATAAAGGAAAATTATGAGTTTTATTGAATTGTAAATTATGGTGGATGTGTTTAAACATAAAAGTTGTTTCAGGTATTATCTTTGTTAGATTGGGAGAAGTTGTTTATATTAGTTAATGTTCTAGGGAGAGGGTGTGGTCATGTGGAAAGGACAAGCTTTAAAATACAAGGAGTAACATCTTCAGCCAGTGCTTCCGAGGTTGAGCGTGAGCTTAAACAAATAGACGGAGTAAAATATGTTCTTGTTAATTTAGTTCTAGAAAGGTTAATTGTGGAATATGACCCTGCTGTTGTGAGCATGGAGCAGATTAATTTAAGAATCACCGATTTAGGGTATGCCTTAATAGAAGATAGAGTGAATTTAAAGGTTAGAGGTATGAAATGCGCTGCTTGTGGTACTAAAATTGAACAGGAATTAAAAAGGATGCCTGGTGTATGCAAAGTTTCAGTAAATTACGTTGCAGAAAAGGTCTTTCTTACTTATTATTCCTCACAGGTTAATGTCAAAGATTTTATCAATATTATTAAAAAACTGGGTTATGAAGTAGTTTTAATAAATGACCCCTTTCGTATAAGTAAAGATAAGAATGTTGGGGCGCAAGATGTCCAAAAGCAGAAAATGCTGTTCCTTTTTTCCGCCTTACTTTCGTTGCCGTTGCTTTTTTATATGCTAGCGGAAATGTTCCTCTGGGCTTGGGTGCCTAAGATTTTTTTTAATAAATATTTTCAGTTGGCTTTAGCTACTCCGATTCAATTTATAGCCGGAGCTCAGTTTTACAGGGAAGCATATTATGCTTTAAAGAATAGAAGTGCAAATATGTCGGTGCTGGTAGTTTTAGGAACATCAGCGGCTTATTTTTTTAGTTTGCTGGTTATTATTGGGGAAAGTCAAATCAAGTCTCAATATGTTTATTTTGAAACTTCGGCCTTAATTATTACTATTATTCTTTTAGGTAAATTATTGGAGTCTATGGCTAAGGGTAAAACCTCAGAATCTATTGAAAAGCTAATGGATTTACAGGCAAGAAGTGCACGGGTGATTCGTCAGGGGAAAGAACAAGAAATTTCTCTCGCTGAGATAGAGGTAGGCGATTTAATTGTAGTGCGTCCCGGAGAAAAGATTCCGGTTGATGGGGTGATTAAAGAAGGATATTCTTCTGTTGATGAGTCTATGTTTACCGGGGAAAGTATTCCGGTGGACAAAAAAGAAGGGGATAAGGTCATTGGGGCGACACTGAATAAATATGGGACATTTAAGTTTGAGGCTGCCAGAGTGGGAGGGGAAACCGCTTTAGCTCAAGTAATTAGGGCTGTAGAAGATGCGTTAAGTTCTAAAGCTCCGATACAACGGACAGCAGATCTTATCTCTGCTTATTTTGTTCCTATAGTGTTGGTAGCGGCATTGGTTGTTTTTGCGGCCTGGTTTGCTTTTCTGGATGTTGGTAACTTTAACCGGGCTTTAGTTAACTTTATTGCTGTTTTAGTGATTGCTTGTCCTTGTGCTTTAGGGTTGGCAACTCCTACTTCTATTGTCGCAGGTACAGGAAAAGGAGCTGAATTGGGTATCCTCATCAAAGGCGGAGAGCATTTGGAGAATGCTCATAAGGTAGATACTCTTGTTTTAGATAAAACCGGAACCATTACTAAAGGCAAACCCGAGGTTACAGATATAATTACTCTTTCTTCGTTTTCTACTGAAGAAATTCTGCGTATTGCCGCTATTGCCGAGAAAGCTTCCGAACATCCTTTAGGGCAAGCTGTTATGGAAAGGAGTAAACAGATTTGGTGGGAGTTGCAAGATGCTACACAGTTTATCGCTATGCCGGGATGGGGCGTGGGTGCTGTAGTTGAAGAACAAGAAGTGTTCGTCGGGACACGGAAATTACTGAAAGAGAAAAACGTTTCCATAGATGCTGCTGAAACGAAAATGCGCGAACTGGAGAGTCAGGGTAAAACAGTGATGCTTGTAGCTATTGGTCAGGAAGTCGCCGGAATAATTGCTGTGGCAGATACGGTGAAGGAATATGCGATGGAAGCTATTGCTGATTTACGGGCTCTGGGTATTGAGGTCATTATGATTACCGGTGATAATTGGCGTACAGCTCAGGCTATTGCTGAACAGGTTGGTATTCAACATGTTTTAGCTGAGGTTTTACCGGAAGATAAGGCCAAGGAGATAGAAAAACTAAAAGCGAAAGGGAAAATTATAGGAATGGTAGGTGATGGTATTAATGATGCTCCGGCTTTAGTTACAGCTGATGTAGGGTTGGCGATTGGGTCGGGGACAGATGTAGCTTTGGAGGCCGCAGATATTACCTTATTAAGGGATGACTTGCGGGGTGTTCCTGCTAGTATAAAATTGAGCAAGGCCACGATGAGAAATATTAAACAAAATCTTTTTTGGGCTTTAATTTATAATTCTTTGGGTATCTCTATTGCTGCAGCCGGTTTGTTAAATCCGGTTATTGCCGGGGGGGCAATGGCTTTTAGTTCAGTTTCCGTGATTCTTAATTCTTTGCGTCTCAAACGATGGTCATATGAGTCGGAATAAGAGAGAAAACTCAAGCGATTGTTAGTTTGACATCGCGTTCAGATTAGCATATAATTTTTTCAGGATAAATTTAAAATATGAACGAAGTGGAAGAGGATAACTTTTTACAAGGAATTGACCTAAAGAGAGGTGATATCGTGGCTGAGAGTATCACTAGGTAAAATTTGTAGAAAGACCACCTAGGAGCTTCTTTTCTGAACAAAGGGAGTAGGGAGAGACGTAATTCGGCGTTAACGAGCAAGTGAGGGGGAAGCTGTGATAGCTTTCAACTAGGGTGGAAGCGCGGGCTATTATTCCCGTCCCTTTGGGGGCGGGATTTTAATATGTTTATGTTTTAATTATGCATTGTGCATTGTGTATTATGAATTACTTTAACGGAGGGATGCAACATGGTAAACATTACTTTGAAAGATGGATCTGTAAAACAATATGAAGCAGGAATTACTGTTTTACAGATTGCGGAAGACCTCAGTAAAGGACTAGCTAGAAATGCTTTAGCGGCCAAGTTGAATGGGCGAGTAGTGGATCTGTCTTCTCAAGTTTATGAAGATGGTGCTTTGGAGGTTTTGACTTTTGCTTCTCCAGAAGGGCAAAATGTTTATCGTCATACTACTTCTCATGTTTTGGCTCAGGCAGTTTTGCGGCTTTTTCCCCAGACAAAACTGGCTATTGGTCCTGCTATTACCGATGGCTTTTATTATGATTTTGATACTGAACATACTTTTGCGCCTGATGATTTAGAGAAGATCGAAGCAGAAATGAAAAAAATTATTAAAGAAGATTTACCTTTGGTGAGGAAGGAATTAAGCAGGGAAGAAGCGATCCGGTTATTTAAGGAAAAAGACGAAAAATATAAGGTGGAGTTAATTGAGGATTTACCTGTAGATGCTCAAATTTCTCTTTATCAGCAGGGGGAGTTTGTTGATTTGTGTGCCGGACCCCATCTGCCCAGTACGGGAAAAATAAAGGCGGTTAAGTTGATGAGTCTTGCCGGTGCCTATTGGCGAGGCAGTGAGAAGAATAAAATGTTGCAGCGTATTTATGGAACCTCTTTTCCCCAAAAATCCGCTCTGGAAGAGTATTTGTTTCGTTTGGCCGAGGCGAAAAAGAGGGATCACAGGAAATTAGGGCAGGAATTAAAGCTCTTTACGGTAATGGATGAGGGACCAGGTTTTCCTTTTTTCTTTCCTAAAGGGATGGTTCTGAGAAATGAGCTGGAAAGTTATTGGCGAGAGGTTCATCGGGAATGGGGTTATCAGGAAATTAAGACTCCGATAATTTTAAATCGTCAACTTTGGGAACGCTCGGGGCATTGGTATCATTATCGCGAGAATATGTATACGACGGTTATTGATGAAGAGGATTATGCGATTAAGCCGATGAATTGTCCCGGATCTATGCTTGTTTATAATTCTGAAATGCATAGTTATCGCGATTTTCCCATCCGCATGGCGGAACTAGGGTTAGTACACAGACATGAATTATCAGGTGCTCTGCATGGCTTGATGCGGGTGCGCAGTTTTACTCAGGATGATGCCCACATTTTTATGCTGCCGGAGCAGATTACGGAAGAAATTAAAGGTGTGATTGATTTAGTTGATTCAGTTTATAAGTTATTCGGTTTTGCGTATCATGTGGAGCTTTCTACCAAGCCGGAAAAGGCGATGGGTTCTGATGAGGAGTGGGAGATGGCTACGACTGCTTTAGAAAAGGCACTTCAGGAAAGGGGCATGGATTATCAAATAAATCCCGGTGATGGGGCTTTTTATGGGCCGAAGATAGATTTTCATTTACGGGATTCTCTTGGTCGTACGTGGCAATGTGGGACAATCCAGTTGGATTTTCAGATGCCGGAAAAATTTGAACTCACGTATGTGGGGGAGGATGGACAGAAGCATCGTCCGGTAATGATTCATCGCGTTGCTTTTGGTAGTATGGAACGTTTTATCGGGATTTTGACAGAGCATTATGCCGGGGCATTTCCTACTTGGTTAGCGCCCGTTCAGGTTAAGATACTGCCGATTACGGAACGGCAGCTTGCTTATGCTCAGAAGTTAGCGGATGAGCTTTTTAAGGAAGGAATTAGAGTAGAGGTAGATAAGCGGAGCGAGAAAATTGGGTATAAAATAAGAGAAGCACAGTTGGAGAAGGTTCCTTATATGTTTGTAGTGGGAGATAAAGAGATGGCAGAGGGTACTGTTTCCCTGCGTGCCAGAAAAGAGGGTGATCAAGGCACGGTCGCTTTCGGCGAGTTTAAAAAGGCACTTCAGGCAGAAATAGAAAAAAAATT
>JAQVYD010000042.1 GCA_028709105.1 Clostridia bacterium | reverse complement strand
CTAGCGGTCTTCAGTCTTTACAGTGGCTGATTAATATTCAAACAGATCCTGACGAAGGACATCTTTCTATTATTGGTAACAATGGCTGGTATCAACGAGGTGGTAAAAAAGCAAGTTTTGACCAACAGCCGTTGGAAGCAGCAGGTTTGGTAGATGCTTGTTATCAGGCCTCTCTAGTGAGTAAAAAATCAGCTTGGCAAGATTACATGTATTGGGCGTTTCATTGGTTTTTAGGTAAAAATGACCTTCACGAAGTTATTTATAATCCTACAACCGGTGGCTGTTATGATGGAATTCGTCCCGGATGTGTCAATCAAAACCAAGGTGGAGAATCAACTGTTTCTTATTTATTAGCTTTACACCAAATATATCAGCTAAAGAGTATGCAGACCCTTTCAAAAAATCATAACCAAAACAGTGCTGGTTAAAAAATACTGCAAATAAATACTATGGAGGTGTAATTTTTATGTGGGCAGTAATCATCGCCGGGGGAAGCGGTACGCGTCTCTGGCCTTTGAGTCGTGAACTCTTTCCTAAGCAATTAATTAACATTGGTGACAATAAAAAAAGTCTGTTTCAGCAAACAATTAAGCGTGTCTCTACACTCATTCCTACTAACCAGATTATTATTGTGACCCATCAAGATCAGGAAAATGATATTAAACGTCAGCTTGAAGAAATTGGGGTTAATGAAGCCCTTTTAATTAAAGAACCGTTGGCTTTAAATACTGCACCGGCTATTGGTCTGGCTGCCTCATATATTTATAAAAATGCTGGACCATCGGAGATTATGGCAGTACTTCCTTCTGATCATTTAATTTCACCGCAAGAGGAGTTTACCGCTTTACTTACCCACGCTCGACAAGCTGCCGCTAATTATGGTCTTGTCACTTTTGGTATTCAGCCTACTTATCCGGAAACAGGTTATGGCTACATTTGTCGTGGTAAACAATTAAATGAAGGAGTTTATGCAGTAGAAAAATTTGTAGAAAAACCTGGACCAGCTTTAGCTAAAAAATACCTTCAAGAACCACGTTTTCTTTGGAATAGCGGGATGTTTGTTTTTAGGACAGACGCCTTAATAAAAGCATATCAAGACTATTTACCTAGTCTTGCTGCTGCTTTAGAAAACGTTGATTATCATCATTTCAGTAATCTCGCTGAGATTTATAATCAGCAAGAGAATATCTCTATTGACTATGGCATTATGGAGAAAGCAACAAATGTAGCGGTGATTCCAACTACGATTACGTGGAGTGATGTGGGCAGTTGGGAAGCTCTTTATAAAATTTCTCCTCAAGATGAGGAAGGTAACTATCGTCATGGTCGTGTGATCAGTATAGATACCCAGAACAGCCTGCTCTACTCTCCCTCTCGCCTCTTAGGTACTATTGGCGTAAAGGATTTAGTTGTCGTAGATACTCCGGATGCTTTACTAGTCTGTTCGCGTGAGCAATCTCAGCAAGTTAAAACATTAGTAGATCTGCTGAAAGAAAATAATGCCTCAGAATGTACGGTACATACTACCGAATATCGGCCTTGGGGCAGCTTTACCATACTAGAAGATAAAGAACATTATAAGTTAAAAAGAATTGTGGTCAATCCCGGTAAACGCCTTAGTTTACAAAGTCATAACCATCGTTCTGAACATTGGTTTGTTTTAACGGGTGAGGCTTTAGTAACTATTGATACAAAAGAAAAATTATTACAAGAAGGTGAATCTATCTTTATCCCTGTTAAGGCACGTCATCGTTTAAAAAACCGCGGACCTAAACTTCTGGAAATTATCGAAATCCAAAAAGGCGATTATTTTGGCGAAGATGATATCATTCGTTATGAAGATGATTACGGAAGAAGCGAATTAAAACCTAACGCTCCTTTGCAGATCTATAAGGACTGGTTACAGTCTGAAATTGTAGACTCCGAAAGTAAACAAGAACTACTGAAAATAAAAGCAAATCCAGCGGCAATTAAAGAACGTTTTGGCTCTGAACTATCCTTTGGTACAGGAGGTTTAAGAGGAATAATCGGCGCTGGATTAAATCGGATCAATACTTATGTAGTACGTAAAGCCACGCAAGGGCTAGCCGATTACTTAAATAAACAAGCTCCTCCTTCTGCACAACTTAAAGTGGCGATTGCCCATGATACTCGTCTTTATTCTCGGGAATTTACGGAAGAAGCGGCCTTGGTTCTTGCCGCTAATGGTATTCAAGCTTTAATCTTCTCCGGTCCTCGACCTACACCGCAATTATCCTTTACGATTAGAGAATTAAAATGTGCTGCTGGGATAGTCATTACAGCTAGTCATAATCCGCCTCAATATAATGGTTATAAAGTTTACGGTCCTGATGGTGGTCAAGCTGTCTCTCCACTAGTTGATGATTTGACACAATTTATTAGTCAGGTAGATATTTTTAAAGATGTGCGCACGATGAGTCGTCAAGAAGCCGAAACGAAAGGCTTATTAACAGTGCTCAGTTCTGAAGTTGATCAACATTATTTAGAAAAGGTGACTTCTCTTGCTCAGAGCAAGCCACAACAAAAAATTAAAGTTGTTTTTACCCCATTACACGGTACAGGATTTTGTTTTATCCCTACTCTTTTAAAGCAGACTGGATTTGTTGATTTATCTTTAGTAAACGAACAAATGACAGCCGATCCTAAATTCCCTACAGTTAAAGTACCAAATCCTGAAGATCAAGCTTCTTTTGCCCTAGCTTTAAAACTAGCTAAACAAAAAGGAGCCGATCTGGTTATTGCTAGTGACCCTGATTGTGACCGTTTAGGCTGTGCTGTCAAAGATAAAAAAGATAGTTACCACTTTCTTACTGGTAACCAAATTGGAGCTCTCCTGTTAGCATATCTTTTAAGCCGTCTTAAGGCGAAAGAGAAACTACCTGCTAATGGTGTACTTATCAAAACAATCGTAACGGGCGATTTAGGGAAAAAAATTGCTGAAAGTTATGGTGTTGATACTATCGAAACCCTAACCGGCTTCAAGTATATCGGTGAAAAGATTAAAGAATTTGAGACTTTAGGCTCTCTTCAATTCCTTTTTGGCTACGAAGAAAGTTACGGTTATCTTGTAAATACTTTTGTGCGTGATAAAGACGCCAATATTGCGGCTCTACTTTTAGCAGAAATGGCTGCATATTACCAAGAACGATATCTTGATCTTTTGCAAGTTTTGGAGAAACTTTTCCAACGTCATGGTTACTTTCAAGAAGACCTAGTTTCCATAGAATTACAGGATGAGGAAACCGTAACCCGAATTATGTCTGCTCTTGAACAACAACCACCAACAGTACCTGGTCTTCAAGCAGTAGAAAAAAGGAATTATCAGCAAAGTAAGTCGTGTGATTTATTAACAGGACAGGAACAACCACTTACCCTCCCCTGTTCTAAAGTTCTTTACTATCGCTTTAATGACGATTCTTGGTTTTGTTTCCGTCCTTCGGGTACTGAACCAAAAGCTAAATTTTACTTTTCTGTTGTTGCTGCTAGCCAACAAGAGGCCAGCTATAAATTAGCGAATCTAAAAGAGGCAGTCCTCGCGATTACTAAGACCTAAGTCCTCTCGACTCGCAAGAGGTCAGGTTTTTTGCCTCAATTGTTATAAATGATGACAAGGCATACAAAATATACAAAAGGTTCATAACGAGACAAATGTTATGAACTTTTATTTTTTACTTCACCCTCCCTCCTATTCTTTCATATACTGATATCAGAAAAATTAGCAGGAGGTTAGGAAATGACTCCAATTAAAGAACGGCTTTTAAGTGAATTACAATTTTGGTTACGCATAATGAAAGAACACTCACTTTTTTTAAGGTTAGCCTTTCCCTGTAATGAAACTAAATTAATACAAATAGCTCAAAATTTTGAGTCGCGTTTTGCTGAACTGGAAGAAAAAAGTTTATGCCTTAGGCCGGATAGTGATGTCTTTAAACTAGCCCAAGAATCCTTAAAGGTTGTTTTGGAAATCATTCAATTTAAAACCCTAGTTTTAGACCGCATTATTGAATGTAATTTAGGCGGCACTAATTTTCCACTTTTAGTTGACCATATTAGACGAGAAGCTATCCGTTTTGCCATAAATATTATTCGTCTCTGCCGTGGGGAATTAATGACTCCTACAGAAGAACTTCTTCATGATGAAGTGTTCTGGTTAAGAATTATGGCTGACCACGCTAAATTTATTAAGCATCTGCTTGATCCTTCCGAACGTAAATTTATTAGTCAAACCCAAATGTTTAGTGATACCTTTGATGAACTTCGTTGTCAGGCTGAAGACTTTGAATCTATTTTAGAAATTACCCCTCGTCCCCTTCCCTCTTTACTTCGTTTTACCGGGGATATCATAGAAGCAGGAACAGACATTCGTAATTTTAAAGCCGCGGCTACTCAATTACTAAATGAATGTAAAATTTTAAGTATCATTCCCCCTTTGCTTGCTGATCATGTCAGAAGAGAAGCAGACCGTTTTCTCCAAGATATTGAACGTGATGTAAAGGTGATTAAACAGGGAGTAAAGCCTTCTCCCGGACCTTGTCCTGCACCACCTTATCCCCAAACACCTTGTATCTCCCTAGAACCAACGAATACTGATGAAAACAGGGAAAGCGTTACAGAAGCAAAAATAATAGAAGCAAATTTCTCCGCTCCTTTACAACCTCTTTACCGTCCTAAAAAGAACTTTATAATAGGTAATTCTTCACCAATTAAAATTAACTTTACATAATTAAAGGAGGATTAGCAATGAGTGAAATTAATTATGAATTGCATAAAAGAGAAAAATATGCAGACCCTTCTCCTTATCCTGAAGTAAAGGTTCTCGGTCCTAATCTTTACTATGCAGAACTATTAATGGATGATTATGCCGGTGTAACGAGTGAATTTACAGCCATTAATCAATATCTTTATCATTATTTCTTTTTTGAAGATATTGATGAAGAGCTGGGAGAGCTACTGGAGAATGTGGCTATAAACGAAATGTTACATATGGAAATACTGGCGGAAACCATCAAAAAACTCGGAGGAAACCCAGTAATAAGAGGCAGTTACAGTACCAATGGTAACTATTGGCATGGAGGCTTTATTTATTATGGTACACAACTTTGTGAACGTCTCAAGGCAAACATCGAAGCCGAATATAAAGCTATTGAAAATTACCAAAAACATATCTGTTTGATTGCCGACCCCAATGTGCAAGCAATTCTCCAGCGAATTATCCTTGATGAAAAAGTTCATATCAAGCTTTTTAATCAAGCTCTCCGCAAATTTTGCGGCTGTGAATACCGAGCCGATTCTTAATTTTAATCAATTCCTTTTTCTGCTAGTGTCTTTTCCGGTAAAGGTAACTGCTTTAAATCTTTTAAGCCAAAATACTTCAGAAAGTCTTGTGTAGTCCCATAAAGGATAGGTCGACCAGGTCCTTCTTTACGACCTGTTTCCTCTATTAAAGTACGATCTAATAATGTATTTATCGCACTATCACTATTTACACCGCGTATTTGATCAATCTCACTTTTGGTGACAGGTTGTCTATAAGCAATAATCGCCAATGTTTCCAAGGCTGCCTGTGTAAGTGCATTTAAGCGTGGCTTAACCAATTTTTCAATATAAGGGGCATATTCCGAACGAGTAACAAAAGAATATCCCTCAGCAACTTCAATCAGACAAAAGCCCTTCATTTCTCGCTCGCAATCAGCTTTTATCGCTTTTAAGAAAGCTTCTACCTCATCTTCGGAACGTTCAGTAATTTCGGCGATAGTTTTTATTGTGAGCGGTTCATTAGCTACAAATAATAAGGCTTCAATAATACTTTTCGTCTCATCAGGAAAAAGAGTAGGCATTACTTTGACCCTCCTCTAGGGGCATCATAAAAATATAAATATCTTTAAACAGATTCTTTTGTCGAACAAAGACCTTGCCTAACTTAACTAATTCTAAAAGAGCTAAAAATGTGACAATAACTTCTTCCTTACTAACTGCCGTAGCAATAAGTTGATAAAAAGAAAGCCCCTGTGGCTTTTCCTGTAACATCGCCATAATGTACTCTGTCTTATCCCGAACCGTAATTTCTTCCCGACTTAAGGAAATAATTTGTTCTCTCTTCTCTACTTTTTCCAGAATGTTACTAAAAACATGGGCTAAATCTTCCCACGTTACAGTGCCAATAGGATTGGGAGGGGGGAATTTTTTTAATAATTGAGCATCATCTATTTCCCGCCAAAAACAGCGCGACTGACGTTCTTCCAGTTCTTGAAAAACTTTAGCCTTTTCCTTATATTCTTTATACTCAAGTAGCCTTTGTACTAATTCTTCTCTCGGATCAAGTTCCTGTTCATCATCAGCTGTTTCTATGATAGGTGTAGGTAAAAGCATCCTTGCTTTAATAGAAAGTAACGTACAAGCCATTACTATAAACTCACTGGTTAATTCTAGATCCATCTGCCCTGCTCTATCTAAATAATCCAGATACTGCTGAGTAATCAGAGCGATGGGAATATTATAAATATCTATTTCATTTTCTTCAATAAGATGTAAGAGAAGATCCATGGGACCTTCAAAAATAGGTAATCTTACTTGATAGGTCATCTTCTTGTCACCACTTTATATTTTCATTGCCATACGCACCAAATCCATAGTCTCCCCCGCTTTTATTCTAGCCTTTTGCGCGCTTGTTTCTAAGATTTCCCTAAGTAATTCCGGCTTATTTTCATAATACTGACGTTTTTCCCGAATAGGTGCCAGTTGTTCATCAATAATTTTAGCCAACCTTTTTTTACAGGCGACACAGCCGATTTTTCCTTGACGGCAATCATCACTAAGCTCGTCAAGACCTAAAGCACGATAAAGATTATGATACGTATGCACAATACAAACCTCCGGATGACCTGGATCATTTTTCTTGATCCGGGCAGGGTCTGTAATCATCATCTCTACCTTCTCCCAAATTTCTTCCGTAGTAGCACTCAAGGGAATATCATTATTATAACTTTTGCTCATTTTCCTGCCATCAACACCCGGTAACATTGCTACTTTAGCCAATTGAGCCTGAGGTTCAGGAAAAAGCTTACAGGCATAAAGATGATTAAAACGACGGGCAATCTCTCGAGTGAATTCTAAATGTGGAAGTTGATCCTCTCCCACTGGTACTATATTGGCCCTATAAACTAAAATATCAGCTGCCATCAAAACAGGGTAACCTAAAAAACCATAGGTGGAAATATCTTTCCCTTGATTACCCAGTTGCACAATCTGATCTTTATAAGTAGGCACTCGTTCTACCCAAGAAAGAGGTGTAATCATAGAGAGAAGAAGATGCAATTCCCCATGTTCCTTCACATTTGATTGCACAAAGATAGGGCTTTTTTCCGGGTCTAAACCGGCACCCAACCAATCCAACAACATCAGGCGAATATTTTCTTGAATTATATCTGTACTGTCAAAGGCCGTTGTTAAAGCATGCCAATCGACAATTCCAAAAAAACAATGATACTCATCCTGAAGTTTAATCCAATTTTCTAAAACACTTAAATGTCCAATATGCAATCTTCCTGTAGGACGCATTCCGCTAAAAATAGTGCCTTTTTTCATGATGATATACCTCCTGGTTAACCTATAATAAAGTGACTGATCAGCATAATAAAATTAAACAAAGCATTAACTAGAGGACCTAAAATCATCCCAATAACATTAGTAATAAGTAAAAGGATTAGAATAAATGGACCATACGTTTCTAGTTTATAGACAAGATATTGCTGATTACTTGGCAGTAAGCCTGCAAGAATTTTGGACCCATCAAGGGGTGGTACGGGAATTAAATTAAAGACAGCTAAACTTACATCAATTATAATCAGATAAAAAACTAAAAGCACCCAAAACTCTTGAACCTGAAACTTAACAAGTAGATTGTATAATATGCCTCCGATTAAAGCAACTAGGACATTGGAAAGAGGGCCTGCTAAGGCGACAAGAAGCATGCCCTTTTCTTTATTTCCTCGAAAATTGGAGGGGTTAACCATCACCGGTTTGGCCCAGCCAAAACGAGCAATAATCAGCATCAAGGTTCCCATAGGATCTAAATGGGCCAGCGGATTAAGCGTAAGCCGTCCTTGATATTTCGGAGTCGGATCACCCAGTTTATAAGCAACATAACCATGAGCAAACTCATGAACACTTAGTGCCAGTAATATTGCTGGTAAACTAATGATCATTCCTTGTAAATTCATTAATTTTCCTCCTTTAATAACCGTTTAGCCAGTTCTAGTCCCTCTTTTTTCGTATTGAAAAGATTCTCTTGATAGCCTTCTTCTAAACGTTGCAGAAGTCTTCCCATTTCAGGGCCTGGTTCAAGCCCTAAACAAAGAAGATCCCTTCCTTGTATAGGCATTTTATGAGCTAAGATTTCCTGAGAAAAAGAGTTCCAATTCTCTCCCCAGCTAGGATTTTGTCTAAAAAGATAATAGCTCCCTTCCAGAGGTAATTCTTTTAATCGCCTTAAAAGATACCGCCGCTTTAGTCCCTTTAATTGTTTTTGTTCTAGTAGCAAAAGAAGTGTTTGTTTAAGTCCTTCTTTTTCTTGAGGATAAAGTCCCCAATATGTAGAAATATTCTCAAGTTTCCCCGGTTCTTTTACTAAAAAGGTTAAGAGATATAGATACCAAGGGCGTAGTGTCTTAGGAAAACCACTTTTAGGAATTAATAAACCTTGCTCCGCCCATACCTTCTGGGCAAAAGAAAGTCCATCCATCAAAAAAGACCAACCACCTAAAATAAAAATATCCTGCATATTTTTCATTACGTCTTCTTCTGCACAAAGTAGTTGCCATTCTTTTAATCTGCGCCGAGGTGAAACATTTTTTAGATATGGCCAGTTTTGTTTTAAATTTTGTAAAGTATCTTTGGCAATAGCAAAACCCAAGCGGTTTTGATAACGAATGGCTCTCAGAATGCGGGTGGGGTCATCACAAAAACTTTGTTCATGCAAAATACGAATAATACCATGTGCTAAGTCGTCTTTCCCACCTAAAGGATCAATAATTTTCCCCCAACCTTCTTCCTCAAGAGGTATGACCATCGCATTAATTGTAAAGTCCCGTCTCTTTAAATCTTCCTGCCAACTGGTAGGCGTAACCAATGGTAAGGCCCCCGGTCTACAGTAATACTCTTTGCGAGCTGTGGTAAAATCAAGGATTACTTCGTTTGTTTTAAGGGTTGCTGTCAGCAAGCGTTTATTAAAAATGACTTTTCCCTTAATTTTATCTTTTACTCTAGAGACAAAAGAAAAAACATCTCCTTCTAGGAGAAAATCGTAGTCTTTTAACTCTCTTTGTAACAAAAAATCACGGACAGAACCACCTACAAGAAAAAAAGGCTCCTTCCTTTTTTCCTTTCTAAGCAAAGATACAATTGAATTTTCTGGTAAGTTCACACTACTCATTTTTACTAAAACCCATCCGGAGAATTTTTCTTATTATATCATAATCAAACTAACTTAATCTTGTTTATCTTTAATTTTTTTTACATGATTAATTATCTCCAAAAGCAGATAAATAGCCAAAAGTACTAAAAAACTTCGCATAATAAAACTAACCGTATAATTCTTAACGAGGATTTTAATTAAGCCTGGAGCTACAACAACTAGCAAGAATACAGCAACAATTAATAAAAACAAACGTGTTCTATTATTCATAATTTAAGCACCCTTATTATTAATTATCTAATCTTGTAGGAATGAGGTCATTCCGAACTAAATCCTGATATGTTTCTCGAGCGACAATAAGCTCTGCCTGCCCTTGGTTAACTAAAACTACA
>JAQVYD010000041.1 GCA_028709105.1 Clostridia bacterium | reverse complement strand
TTTTATTTTAAGGTGAATGAATTGAAACAAGATCTAAAGATGGCATACCAGTTAGCTAAGGGGAAAAATGATCTTGTAAAAAAATTGTATCAAATAGCAGAAGCTTGCAAACCGTATAAGCAGGAGGTCAGGAAAGATATACAAGAAAAGTTAAGCGATTTAAAACAATTAATAGTATATGATAGCCTGGATAAAAGTATGAGATTAACGCTCATCGGCGCTCAAAAAAGAGACGAACTGTTAGAAAAGCACAAGGCCAAAAATGCACCGGAGGCGATTGCCGGTATAGCCGGGGAAATAAATGAACGCTATAATATGCTAAATACAGATGAAGCCAAATACGTTGATTTAAAAGTACTGATTTTAGAGTACAGTGCTAAAAATTATCAAGAATTAGTAGAGTTGAAAAAATTGGAAAATAAAGCTGAGCATTTGCAAGCTGATTATGTTGTGCAAAAAGTTAAGGATGCTTATGAAAAATTGGTGGCAGAAGAAAATGAATTGTGTGAAATGGTGAAAAATTCAAAGCCTGAAAATTATAAAGCCAGTGGACATGAAGACCTTTTTGTTGAGGACTATAATCTACTGGTGAGAGTAATCAAGAATAAGACAAGTTTATATAGGGAGCAAGGGAGAACAGATTTGTTGTGGGCTTATCATCAGCATGTCAAGGATTGTGGCGGTGACCCGGAGAGGGTAGAAAAGGGTATTCTGGCAGCTAATGAGTATTGGGGTAGGGGGGAAACTTTAGAGAAAAAGACTCAATCTGCCCAGAAATTTCGAAAAGAATCAGGGGCAAAAACACCAGAGATAAGTAAAGAGAATAGAAGTGAACCAGGTATAGGCAATAAATAATTATAGGTATTTATTTAGAGTTTAAAACGCTCCGGAAGGGGCGTTTTAAATTTTGGTAAACTTGCAGGTTCACGAGTATGATATAATATTCAATTATAGTTAAAGTATTGCTAGGAAACGGGATGTGGGGAGACAGCATGGAAAATAATAAATTTAAATTAGTCTCGGAATATCAGCCGCGGGGCGATCAGCCGGCGGCTATTGCGGCTCTTGTGGAAAATTTGCAGCAGGGGATGAAACAGCAGGTATTGTTGGGAGCTACGGGAACAGGGAAAACTTTTACGATGGCTCATGTGATCGAGAAGGTGCAGAAACCCACCTTAGTGATTGCTCATAATAAGACTTTGGCCGCTCAGTTGTGCAGTGAGTTTAAGGAGTTTTTTCCGGAAAATGCCGTAGAATATTTTGTCAGCTATTATGACTATTATCAGCCGGAGGCTTATGTACCGCATACCGATACGTATATTGAAAAGGATGCTTCAATTAATGAGGAAATCGAGAAGCTGCGCCATGCGGCGACAGCGGCTCTTTTTGAACGTCGTGATGTCATTGTGGTGGCCAGTGTCTCGTGTATTTATGGGCTGGGTTCGCCTGAAGAATATGGGGAGCAGACTCTTTCTTTGCGTTTAGGGCAGAATATTGACCGTGATTTTATTTTAAGGCGGTTGACAGAGATTCAGTATGATCGTAATGACCTTAATTTTACGCGAGGCACGTTTCGGGTGCGCGGGGATGTTGTGGAGATTTTCCCTGCTTCTTATGGGGAGAAAGCAGTACGTGTGGAGTTGTTCGGTGATGAGATTGAGCGCATTGTGGAAGTGGATACGCTAACGGGAGAAATTCTGGCACAGCGCCTTCATGTCAGTATCTTTCCTGCGAATCACTATGTGACAGGCAAGGAAAAGATGGAGCGGGCTTTGGTGACGATTGAACAGGAATTGGAGGAGCGGCTGGCTGTTTTGCGCAGGCGGGACAAGTTGTTGGAAGCACAGCGTTTGGAACAAAGGACTCGTTATGACTTGGAGATGATGAGGGAGGTAGGTTTTTGTTCCGGGATTGAAAACTATTCACGACATTTGACAGGCAGAAAATCCGGAGAACCACCTTATACTTTAATTGATTTTTTCCCCCGTGATTTTTTGCTGATGATTGATGAGTCCCATGTAACCATTCCTCAGATTGGGGCAATGTATGAAGGGGATAGGTCGCGGAAAACAACTTTAGTGGAACATGGTTTTCGGTTACCTTCGGCCTTGGATAACCGGCCTTTGCGTTTTGTTGAATTTACGGAGAAGCTTCATCAGGTGGTTTATCTTTCGGCTACGCCAAGACCTTACGAAGAACAGCAGAGCGGGGCGGTGGTAGAGCAGATTAACAGACCTACCGGTTTGCTGGATCCGGAGATTATTGTTAGACCGACCAAGGGACAGATAGATGACCTTTTAGAAGAGATCAAGAAACGGGAAGAGAGAAAGGAACGAGTCTTGATTACTACGCTCACCAAGAAGCTGGCCGAAGCACTTACTGATTATTTGCGGGAAATGGGGGTAAAGGTGCGTTATCTTCATTCCGAGGTCAAGACTTTAGAACGGATACAGATTATTAGGGATTTACGTTTAGGGGTTTTTGATGTGTTGGTAGGGATCAATCTTTTGCGTGAAGGTTTAGATTTACCCGAGGTTTCGCTGGTGGCGATTTTAGATGCGGATAAAGAGGGTTTTCTGCGTTCAGAGCGTTCTCTCATTCAGACTATTGGGCGGGCCGCGCGTAATGTGCAGGGACAGGTCATTATGTATGCCGATGTGCTTACTGATTCAATGCGGCGGGCTATAGAGGAAACGGAGAGGCGGCGGAGGATCCAGAGTGAATATAATCAAAAGTATGGGATCATTCCGCAGACAGTGCGAAAAGGGATTAGGGATGTGCTGGAGGCTACTTTGGTGGCGGAGGAACAAGCGGAATATCAAGTTGATTTTGCTAAAATGCCGCGGGAGGAAGTGCAGAAGCTGATTGTGCGCTTGGAGCAGGAAATGAAAGGGGCAGCGAAGGAGTTGGCTTTTGAGCGGGCGGCGGAATTGCGGGATTTACTGATCGAACTGAAAGCATTTCCCAGTCTCTAACTTCGAACCTCAAGAACGGGATAGCATATTTTCAGTGGAAGGGTAGAGGCGGCGAGATTTATTCAAACGCAAAGTGCGTAAAAAGTTCAGTATAATATACTGGATAATAATAAGTACGCGTGATATAATAAAGCTATATAAGGAGGTGTAGTAATGGTGACAAACAAAACTTTAAACATCGTGCAAGGCTTAAAAAAAATGGTAACAGTTTCCGAAATAGGCAGAGGGAGAATAACTACAGTACTAAATGATTTATCAAAGGATAAACAGCCATACTTCATAATTCGTAATAACAAGCCGGAGGCGGCTATCCTAACAATTGAGGATTTAACGGAACTATTGGAAATTCAGGAGAATTATGAGTTATTACAATTGGCGGTTGAACGCATGAAAAACTTTGACCAGGAAAAAACAATTCCAATGGATGAAGTGATGAAGAAATACGGGATTACAGAAGATGAAGTCCAAAAAGGAATGGAAACGGTGGAGATTGAATAATGTGGGAAGTCAAGTTTATCCCTGAGGCCGAAAAAGAGTTGGGCGATCTTGATGGAAGCTTAAAAAAACAAGTATTATATGGAATTGCCAAGGTAAGCCAAAATCCACTTCCCGCATCAGAAGGTGGATATGGAAAGCCCTTGGGAAGCAAAGGTAATATAAACCTTACCGGCTTTTTTAAAATCAAGTATAAAAGAATAGCCATAAGGGTTATTTATACTATGATAAGGGAAAAACGTGTTATGAATATTATTGTGGTAAATAAGAGAGATGAAGATGAATGTTATAATTTAGCAGACCAAAGGGGAAAAAAGTATGGCGACAAATTATTTAAAGGTTAATATCTCGCAAGAAGATTGGGGACGGTTCTTGCGCTTGGAGCAGGAAATGAAAGGGGCAGCGAAGGAGTTGGCTTTTGAGCGGGCGGCGGAATTGCGGGATTTACTGATCGAGTTAAAGGGGCAGAAAAATGTGGAAAGATAAAATTATTATTAAAGGGGCGCGTGCCCATAATTTAAAAAATATTGATGTGGAGATTCCGCGGGACAAGCTTGTGGTGATTACGGGGTTGAGCGGTTCGGGTAAATCCTCCTTAGCTTTTGATACGATTTATGCGGAAGGACAGCGGCGTTATGTGGAGTCTTTGTCCGCTTATGCCCGTCAGTTTTTGGGGCAGATGGATAAGCCTGATGTGGATTATATTGAGGGGTTATCACCGGCGATTTCTATTGACCAGAAAACGACGAGTAAAAACCCGCGTTCTACAGTGGGAACGGTCACGGAGATCTATGATTATTTGCGTCTGCTTTTTGCCCGTATCGGCAAGGTGCATTGTTATAAATGCGGTCAGCCGATTAGTCAGCAGACGGTAGAGCAAATCGTGGATCGGCTCATGACTTATCCCGAGAATACGCGTTTACAGATTCTTGCTCCTTTAGTGAGGGGGAGAAAAGGCGAATATCAAAAAATGTTTGAGAATATTCGCAAGGAAGGTTATGTCCGCGTCCGGGTTGACGGGGAAATGCGGGAAGCCAGTGAGGATTTTCAGCTCGATAAAAATAAGAAGCATACAATTGAGGTTATTGTTGACCGCCTTATTATCCGTCCTCAGGTGGAGAAACGATTGGCAGATTCCCTGGAAACGGCTATTAATCTTACCGGGGGTATTGTTAGTGTGGATATTCTCGGGCAGGAGGAAATTTTGTTCAGCCAGAATTTCGCTTGTCTAGATTGTGGGATTAGTTTTGAGGAGATTACCCCACGGATGTTTTCTTTTAATAATCCTTATGGGGCTTGTCCGGACTGTGGCGGGTTGGGCATCAAGATGGAGATAGACCCTGAATTGGTAGTTCCTAATCCCGGTAAGTCTTTAGCCGAGGGAGCTATAGAGCCTTGGAATAAGCGGACTGCAGCTTGGTATACGGGTATGTTGAATTCTGTGGCGAAAGAATTCGAGATTTCGCAGGAGACGCCTTTTCAGAAGTTGAGCCGGAAGGAACAAAATCTTTTACTGTATGGTGCCGGGGAGCAGAAGATTCGTTTTAGTTATTATAATAATAAAGGACAATTAAGGGTGTTCGATACTTTTTATGAAGGGGTTATTCCTAATTTAGAGCGTCGTTACCGCGAGACCCAGTCTGATTATGTGCGCCGCGAGATCGAGTCTTATATGAGCAGCGTTTCTTGTCCCCGTTGTCGGGGGGCTAGGCTGAAAGAGGAAAGTTTAGCGGTGACGATTCAAGAGAAAAACATTTGTGACGTTACTTGTCTTTCCGTGGGTGAGGCTTTACAGTTTTTTGACAGACTCAAGTTAACAGAAAGGGAAGAATTTATTGCCCGTCAGGTTTTGAAGGAAATTCGGAATCGGCTGGGGTTTTTAGTGAATGTAGGGTTAGATTATGTGGCCCTTAATCGTTCTGCGGGGACTTTGTCCGGTGGGGAGGCGCAGCGGATTCGGTTGGCGACACAAATCGGCTCTAGTTTGGTGGGGGTTTTGTATATTTTGGATGAGCCTTCGATCGGACTGCATCAGCGGGATAACCAGCGGTTGATCAATACCCTGCAGTCGCTTCGGGATTTGGGGAATACCGTGATTGTAGTCGAGCATGATGAGGAAACAATGGAGGCGGCAGACCAGATTATTGATATTGGACCGGGGGCGGGTGTACATGGGGGAGAGATTGTGGCCCAGGGTACGGTGGAAGCGATAAAACAGGTTGAAAGTTCGGTAACGGGGGATTATTTGAGTGGCCGTAAATATATTCCCTTACCGCTAGTACGGAGAAAGCCTAATGCTAAGTGGCTGGTAGTGAAGGGAGCACGGGAGCATAATCTGAAAAATATTGAGGTGTCTATACCCTTAAATGTTTTTACCTGTGTGACCGGGGTTTCCGGTTCGGGGAAAAGCACTTTGGTTAATGAGATTCTTTATAAGGCTTTGGCGCATAAGTTGAATAGGGCGCGGGCTAAAGCGGGGGCGCATGAGACGATTACGGGATTGGAATATTTGGAGAAGGTGGTAAATATTGACCAGTCGCCGATTGGACGGACACCACGTTCTAATCCGGCTACTTATACAGGTACTTTTGATGGGATTCGGGAGGTTTTTGCGCAAACTGCTGAAGCGCGGATGAGGGGATACGCGCCGGGACGATTCAGCTTTAATGTGCGGGGAGGACGCTGTGAGGCGTGTAGTGGTGACGGGATTATCAAGATTGAGATGCATTTTTTGCCTGATGTCTATGTGCCTTGTGAGGTTTGTAAAGGGAAACGCTATAATCGCGAAACATTGGAGGTAAAATATAAAGGAAAATCAATTGCCCAAGTTTTAGAGATGACGGTAGATGAGGCGGCGGAATTTTTCCAGAATCATGCGCGGATTTATCGGCGCTTGCAAACAATGCAGGATGTAGGGTTAGGTTATTTGCGCTTGGGTCAGCCGGCGACTACTCTGTCCGGTGGGGAAGCGCAGCGGGTTAAATTGGCGACAGAGTTAAGCCGTCGTTCTAATGGGAAAACCTTTTATATTTTGGATGAGCCGACGACAGGGCTGCATGTAGCGGATGTCCATAAGCTCTTGGGTGTTTTGGAACGGTTGGTGGATAGCGGTAATACTGTTTTGGTGATTGAACATAATCTTGAGGTGATTAAGGTGGCGGATTATTGTCTTGATTTGGGTCCGGAGGGCGGGGAAAAGGGTGGGGAGGTAGTAGCAACGGGCACACCCGAGGAAATTTGCCAAAACCCCTGCAGTTATACGGGGGAATATCTAAAAAAGATAATTCGCTAGTGGTTTCAGCAGGTAAATATAAAAGAAGTGTCGAAATAAACAAAAATATAACTATTAATAAGTATTTGGGTTAATTTGAAATTTTTTGATTAGCGGTTCTTCGGGGGGTGTGAAATGGACGTATTTTTAATTATCGGTGTTATTATGGGTGTTTTTGCTGTAGTCGTAGGAATGATTGTCAAAGGAGCTAATGTTGCAGTATTATTGAATCCTGCTGCGGCAATAATAATTCTTGTCGGTACGAGTGCTGCTGTTATCAATTCCTTTCCTAAAAAGGAAATTCTCAACATTCCTAAAATTATGGGTGTTCTTTTCAAAGAGAAAGAAAAGCAAGATGTCGTGGCTCTTGTAGAATTAATGGTAGAATTGGCACAACAGGCCCGGAAAGACGGGTTATTGTCGTTAGAAACAAGAATCCAGGATTTTGACAACCGTTTTTTAAAAAATGGGTTAAGCATGGTCATTGATGGCATAGGAGCAGATTATATCAGAGAAATGCTGGAAACTGAAATAGAATATATGGAAGAACGTCACCGTGCCGGTGCCGCAATATTCTCGGCTGCCGGAAGTTATGCTCCGACCTTGGGGGTGTTAGGTGCTGTTATTGGTTTGATTGGAGCACTTGGTAATTTAAGTGATACTGAAAAACTGGGGCATATGATTGCGGCTGCTTTTGTGGCTACTCTTTATGGAATTTTCCTGGGATATGTACTTTGTCATCCTTTTGCCTCAAGGTTAAAAAGAAAATCGTACGAAGAAATCAAAACTATGCAAATTATTATAGAGGGGTTTTTGTCTATCCAGGCGGGGGAAAATCCCCGGAGTATAAAAATGAAGCTGATTGCCATGCTGGATCCGGATGAAAGAGCTAGATTTGAAAAGAGTAATGCTGCCCCGGAAGAGGAGGAGGAATAGGGATGTCCCGGAGAAAGCCGCGTCAAGAGGAGCATGCCGATGAAGCCTGGCTGCTTCCCTACTCTGATTTGCTGACACTTTTATTGGCGCTTTTTATTGTTATGTTTTCGATCAGTAATGTGGATAAGGCGAAGTTTACACAGCTCAGCGGATATTTCAATGCTATTTTCCTGGAAGGCGGCGGAGGAATAGGGATAGGCGAGGGCGGTGCTTTGGTAATTCCGATGCAGGAACTTGGGGGCTCGAAGTCTGCTCTGGAAGATGATAAAATGGTGGAAATAAAAGGGAACATCGAACAAGAAATTAAGCAAGGCGGATATGGCGATAATATTAAGGTTGTTTTAAACAAGGAAGGATTAGAAATCGCGATTGAAGAGGTTGTGCTTTTTAATTCAGGCGAGGCCGAAGTATTGCAGAGCGTTGCTCCTTTGCTTGTAAAAATCGCCAGTGTCTTAAAAGGTTTGGATAATGATCTTAAGATTGTCGGACATACTGATGATAGACCTATTCATACTGAAAAATACCGTTCTAATTGGGAATTAAGTGCCATGCGTGCTATCAATGTGATGAATTTTTTGGTCGACCAAGGAGGACTATCCCCGGAAAGATTTTCCATTCAAGGTTATGGGCAATATTCACCTAAATATGACAACTCTGCTGAGGAAGGGAGAGCGAAAAACAGAAGGGTAGAAATATTCCTAGTCCGCAAGTATCCATTGGATGATGAGAAAAGCGAGGACATGAGTACACTGATGGATTAAACAGCAAGCTAGGGACGGTTCTCGTTCCTGCTCCCTGCATCCTTTAACAGGCAAAAACGAGAACCGTCCCTAGTTTGCTGTTGCCGTGTTCTATTATGGATTATGCATTGATTAGGTGGTGGATAAGGTGTTGGAGGAAAAATTAAAAATATTGCCGACAGAGCCTGGGGTGTACCTTTTTAAGAATAAAAAGGGCCGGGTAATTTATGTGGGCAAGGCGATTAATCTTCGCCAGAGGGTGAAGTCTTATTTTTCTTCTCAACATACGGAATCCCCTAAAACCCAAGCTTTGGTCAGGAATATTGCCGATGTGGAGTATTTGTTGACTGATTCGGAGGTAGAGGCGCTTATTCTGGAGAGTAATTTAATCAAAAAGCATCAACCGAGATATAATATTCGGCTTACTGATGATAAAAGCTATCCTTATCTGCGGGTAACCCTGCAGGAAGATTACCCCCGTTTGGAGGTTACCCGTTCTGTTAGAAAGGACGGTTCCCGTTATTTCGGTCCTTATACTAATGTAGGAGCGGTTCAGGCGACCTTAAAGTTGCTGAAACGTGTTTTTCCGATTCGCTCTTGTCAGCAAGCACGTCTTAAAAAACGCGAACGTCCTTGTCTTAATGCTTATATTCAGCGTTGTGCCGCACCCTGTCAGGGCTTAATTAGTCAGGATGAATATCGCCAAATGATTGCGGAAATCATTCTTTTTTTGGAAGGAAAGCAGGAGACTTTAGCTCAAAAGTTGGAGAAGCGGATGGTGGAGGCAGCGAAAAAGCTAGATTTCGAAAAAGCGGCAGAACTTCGAGATCAGTTGTTGTCTGTAGAAAAAGTAAGGGAAAAGCAGAAGATTGTTTCGAGTAATTTTGAGGATTTGGATGTGCTGAATTATGCACGGGGGGCAGAGCGGGCTTGTGTACAGATTTTTTTTGTGCGTGGCGGTAAAGTAATGGGCGGGGATCATTTTTTGCTGGAGGGTGGACCGGAAATGGAAGGGCCGGAGATATTGTCGGCTTTTCTTAAGCAATATTATCATCAGGCTAGGTTTATTCCTCCGCAAATTCTCCTGCCGGATGAGGTCGCCGAAAAAGAAGTTTTGCTAAGTTGGCTGCAAGAAAAAAGAGGGGGAAAGGTTGTTTTGAAATTCCCGCAAAGGGGACATAAAAAAGAGTTACTGGAGTTGGCCGCAAAAAATGCCCTGGGAGGTTTGCAGCAGGAAATAAAATTAAGGGAGCAGCGTCAGCAAAAAGAGGAAGCAGCCTTAGCGGAGATTGCTGATGTTCTTAATTTACCGGAGAAACCTTATCGCATGGAATGTTATGATATTTCTAACATTCAGGGGCAGGAAGCGGTAGCTTCCATGGTTGTTTTTGAGGAAGGGCGGCCTAATCCCAGTCAATATCGGCGTTTTAAGATTAAGACGGTGGATGGTCCTGACGATTTCGCCAGTATGGCGGAAGTGATTAGACGTCGCTTTACGAAAGCCTTGGCAAGTGATGAACGTTTTTCTTCTTTACCGGATTTGGTCATCGTTGATGGTGGCAAAGGACAGCTCTCGGCGGTGCGAGCTGTCATGAAGGAGCTGGGTGCAGCACAGATTCCGGCGGTAGGTTTAGCGGAAGAAGAGGAAGTGCTTTTTCGTGAGGGGCAGCCAGCCCCTGTTGTTCTTCCCCGGGACTCGCAAGGGTTATATTTACTACGGCGAATTCGTGATGAAGCCCATCGTTTTGCGGTAAC
>JAQVYD010000040.1 GCA_028709105.1 Clostridia bacterium | reverse complement strand
GAGTGGACAGAACTAAGGAATGAACTTAGAGCAAATGGATTGACACCTCCTTCACCTGAAAAAACAAAAAGAATAATTGAGCTTGAGTTGTTTTTTAATCACATTTTAGAACAAGATAGGGCAAGCAGAGGAAGGATTATGGGACTATACGATAGGATAAAGGAGCGATTAGAGGCGCGGCATCAGCAAAAAATAGATGCTTTAATTAAAGAGATGGATTTAGAGATTAGAAGGTTTTCGGAAGGAAAGCCTGAATATTTTTGCGAAAGTAATGCAATCAATAAAAACGTAGAACTATTTGAAGATGAAATATGGAAGATTCGGCAAGTTTTTAATAGACAGGCAGATAAGATAGAAAAACTTTGTGAGCATGATCCTCAAGCAAGGGAAAAATTTAAAGAGGCTCAAGATAAATTTAACAGGCGGGCAAGGCTGTGGCATGAATTCAGAGAGATGGGAGCCGCTTTTCCGGAAGAAAAAAAGGCGGAATTAAAGGAACTTGAAGCTAGCTCGTATGGTGAAGATAGATTAAATAAATTTTGGCAGATGGAAGAAGTTTTTAAAACAATCGAACAAGTAGAGAAAGAAGTGGAGATAGAGAAAAAAAATGCAGAAGAAAAGGAAAGATGGTTTCTTTATATAAAAGAAATGTATCCTGCCATGGAAGCAGATAAGCGATGGTTTGAAGAAATTCAGCATGATGTAAAAATAGCGGAATTCCTAAATTGGCAAAGAAATTCACTGCAATTATCGCAAGATGGTAAAAGCACGAATCGGTCAAGAGGAAAAATAGAAAAATCTACTTTTCCACAGAAGAGCGAAAAAGAGCCGGTACGTTAAAAATGCTCCCCAGCCACACATAAGTGTTGCGGGGAGCTTAATTGTTACAGATGTAGATTGTTGATTCGGTAATAATGATATCGATCGGGATATCATGTTCTGCTTGGGGAATAAAATCGAGAATTTGGAAGTCATAGGCGAAAGCAATTTTCAGACAATCAGGGCGAAGGGTCGGCAGGAAACGGTCGAAGTAGCCGCCGCCGTAACCAAGTCGATAGCCGTGGCGGTCAAAAGCAAGTCCGGGAAGAATGCATAAATCTACAGTGTCTGGTTTTGTCGGTCGGAGAAATTCCGGTTTTGGTTCAAGGATACCATAGCTTCCTGTTGTTAGTTCTGCTAGGTCTTCTAGCTTGGAAAGGATTAATGATTTATTGGCTGACTGGGTAACGGGGACTAGCACCAGTTTTTTTTGTTGCCAGGCATTTTTAAGAAGAGAGAGGGTATCTGGTTCTTTTCTAATAGGGAGGTAAGCGAGGATCGTTTGGGTTGAATGGTAGACCGGAAGTAAAGCCAGTTGTTGGTTGATTTGCCGGCTTTTGTCTTGTACTTCTAATAAAGAAAGTTTTCCTCGCTTTTCTAGCATCTCTTGGCGTAATTCTTTTTTGCTCATCTTTTCACTTTCACCATTTTCTCTGAGCTTTTGCCGTTATTATATCATAATTTTGGAAAAGGGGACCGCTTTGTGTATAAAGAGGGGTTTAAGTGGAAATATTTTTAGTGTAAAGGTGGATGAAGGTTAAAGCAATTACTTGTGGCAAAAATAGAAGGGAAAAGAAGCAAAAGAGAGGTATTCGTAACTATATAATAATAACAGGGGATAACCACTTAAAACAGCAATAGGCGAAATTTGCCTTCTTCATCTTCCTTTACTATGATTATTAATAAATGTTAGCACTCAACAACACAGAGTGCTAACAAAATAAAAATTATTTTTAAGGAGGTTCTTAGCATGAATATTAAGCCTCTTGGCGACAGAGTTGTGATTAAACCATTAGATCAGGAAGAAAAAACAAAGAGTGGTATTGTTCTTCCGGATACAGCCAAGGAAAAGCCTCAACAAGGTGAAGTTGTGGCGGTGGGAACGGGTAGAGTACTGGAAAATGGTCAGAAAATACCTTTGGAAGTAAAGGTAGGCGACAAAGTAATTTTCTCAAAATATGCCGGAACAGAAATCAAAATTGATGGGCAGAATGTGCTGATTCTTAACGAGAGAGATGTGCACGCGATTATTTAAGGAATAAGATAAATTTAGGAGGGAATCGAAAATGGCAAAGGATATTATCTTTGGCGAAGAGGCTAGAAAAGGCTTGGAAAGAGGCGTTAATGCCCTAGCCGAAGCTGTAAAAGTGACTTTAGGACCTAAAGGCCGTAATGTTGTTTTAGACAGAAAATTTGGGTCTCCTACCATTACTAATGATGGTGTATCCATCGCTAGGGAAATAGAATTAGAAGATGCTTATGAAAACATGGGAGCACAGTTAGTAAAGGAAGTGGCTACAAAGACTAATGATGTCGCCGGTGATGGAACTACTACGGCGACCTTGCTGGCACAAGCTATTATTCGGGAAGGGCTAAAGAATGTGGCTGCCGGTGCTAATCCGATGATTTTGAAGAAAGGCATTGAAAAGGCTGTCAAGGCTGCTGTTGAGGAGATTCAAAAGACAGCTAAATCTGTAGAATCTAAAGCCGCTATTGCTCAGGTAGCTTCTGTTTCCGCTGATGACTCTGAAATTGGCGATCTCATTGCCGAAGCGATGGAAACTGTAGGTAATGATGGTGTAATCACAGTGGAAGAATCGCAAGGCATGGGTACAACCTTGGAAGTTGTAGAAGGAATGCAGTTTGATCGGGGCTACATATCTCCTTATATGATTACGGATACGGATAAAATGGAAGCTAATCTTGCTGATCCTTACATTTTGCTTACTGATAAGAAGATTGCTGCTATCCAGGATATTCTTCCGGTGCTCGAAAAAGTAGTACAGTCCGGTAAACCTTTATTGATTATTGCTGAAGATGTTGAAGGAGAAGCTCTGGCGACGTTAGTTGTCAATAAATTACGGGGAACTTTTACCTGTGTAGCAGTTAAGGCTCCCGGCTTTGGTGACCGTCGTAAGGCGATGTTGGATGATATTGCTACTCTTACCGGTGGTCAGGTGATTAGTGAAGATGTTGGTTTGAAATTGGAAAATACAACGATTGAGATGCTTGGTCAGGCGGCGAAAGTTAAATTAAGTAAAGAGGAAACGACGATTGTTGAAGGTCGCGGTAATAAACAAGCAATTGAAGGACGTATTGCCCAAATTCGCAAGCAGTTGGAAGATACTACTTCTGAATTTGATAAAGAAAAACTGCAAGAACGTTTGGCTAAGCTTGCTGGTGGTGTAGCTGTTATTCAGGTTGGTGCTGCTACAGAAACCGAACTGAAAGAGAGAAAGAATCGGATTGAAGACGCTTTAGCTGCAACTCGTGCCGCTGTTGAAGAAGGTATTGTTGCCGGTGGGGGAACTGCTTTTATTGAAAGTCTCACTGTTTTGGAAAATCTCACTGCCAAGAACCCTGATGAACAGACAGGTATAAATATTGTCAAGAAAGCTTTGGAAGAACCGATTAAGCAAATCGCTTATAATGCAGGAGCCGAAGGTTCTGTTGTTGTGGAAAAAGTAAAAACTGCCGGAAAGAAAGGATATGGCTTTAACGCGATGACCGGTGCCTATGAAGATATGGTTGGGGCTGGGATTGTGGATCCCGCCAAGGTAGCGCGCACTGCTTTGCAAAATGCAGCTTCTATTGCAGCCATGCTGCTTACTACAGAATGTCTGGTCGCTGATAAGCCGGAAGAAAATCCTGCTGTTCCTGCCATGCCCCCGAATATGGGCGGAATGATGTAAATAAAGGTAATGAAAAGATAACGATAAAAAAGGGAGTTTGATTCTTGGGAGTCAGGCTTCTTTTTTTATTAAAGTTTTGCAAAAACAATAAAAAACTAAAAATATTGCAGGAAATAATAAGAATCAACAGAAATATATAGTATCATCTGTATTTGTTAAACAAAACAGAAAGGAAGATTAACTATGCAAGAAAAGACCATGTTAGATTATTTGATAAAGGTAGCTCCACTTGTTAATCAATTTATAGCGTCTGATTTAGGGGTAGCAATTTGTGATAAAGCAAAATGGCTTCTTTATATTCCAGCTTATTCTTTAGATGTGAAGATAAAAGTTGGGGATCCTGTTTTATCAGGAGGTGCTGCTTATTTGGCTATGCAAAGAAGAGGAAGGGTACTTGTGGAAGTTGACGAGAGTTTATACGGGGTTTCTTATATCGCCGTTGGCTTTCCGATTATAGATAATGAGGGAGAAGTATTAGGTGCTATTGTTACTTCCGAGAATATGCAGCGTAAAGAAATGCTTTTTGATTTGGCGAGGGGAATTCAAGGCTTTTTGCAAAACATTCAGGCTTCTATTCAGGAAATTGCGGCGGAGGCACAAGCCTTATCCGCAACTAGTCAGGAATTAAGGTCTGTGGCTGAAGATGCTACGGTAAAAGTGGAATCGACTGCCGGGATTCTTGATACTGTTAAGCAAATTTCCAAGAGAACCAATCTTATTGGGCTTAATGCTTCAATTGAAGCGGCACGGGTCGGTGAGTATGGAAGAGGGTTTAATGTTGTCGCTAATGAAGTGCGGAATCTTTCCCAAATGACGAATAGATCTACGGCGGAAATTGGTAGTATTGTTAGATTAATTAAAGAAGCGATTAATTCTATAGCTAATGCTACACAGGTAGTTAGTGAGGTTACTCAGTCCCAAGCGGAAAAACTTTCTGGAATTAATCTTATTCTGGAGGAGTTTAGGGGATTGTCGGAGAAGCTTGTTCAGACGGCCGATGATTTATTGGAAAACAAAGCCGAATGAATGGTTGAAAATATGCAAAAAAACCTCCTTTTTAGGGCATGCTATGGAGATGAAAGGAGGTTTTTTTATGAAATTAAAAGAAATTATGACGAGGGATGTAATTGCGGTTTCGCCGGATACTTCGATTTTTGAGGCTGCTCAGTTGATGAAGGACAAAAATATTGGTTCCGTTCCGGTTTGTAAGGAGAATATGGATGTTGACGGAATTGTTACTGACCGTGATATTGTGCTGCGGGTAGTTTGTGCGGAAAAAGATCCCCAAACGACTAAATGCGGAGAGATTATGACTGATCAGTTAGTTGTTGGTAAAACAGAGATGGAAGTAGATTCGGCGTTAGAGTTGATGGGTGATGTACAAGTACGTCGTCTGCCTGTTGTGGAAAATGGTAAATTGGTTGGCTTTGTTGCTTTAGGAGATATGGCGGTAAACAGCCGTTTAAACCGGGGTTCGGAACAAGCTTTGTCAGAGATTTCTACTCCTAGTAGTCCTTTAATGTAATTATCGGTACATTTAAATACTTAAAGCACATGCTCTGCTTATAATTGCTGCTAAATGCTAAATGCTAAATACACTCTGTCATGTGCTTTAAGTGTTTTTTAATCCTATTATCTAAAGGAAATAGTCTCATGATGTCGAAGAAAAAGAAGGAATCTTTAATTAAGGAGAGGGGATAAGGTTTAGATGAATGGATATAAATTAAAACCGGAACAATTACGTAAAAGATGTGATTGTAGTATTTTCCCTTTTGAGTCAACCGCTGAGATATCTCCTCTGGAAGGAATTATGGGACAGGAAAGAGGGGTCAGGGCACTAGAATTTGGGCTAAAGGTGAATAAACACGGTTATAATATCTTTATCGCCGGGGTAACAGGTACGGGGAGAAGCAGTTATGCTTGCTCTCTGGTGAACAATATCGCTTCTACCGGAGAAACGCCTTTAGATTGGTGTTATCTTTACAACTTTGAACATCCTGATCAGCCTAAGGCCGTATCTTTTCCACCCGGTCAAGCGGTAGAATTTCAGAAAGATATTCAAGAATTATTATCTAAGATAACAATGGAAATCCCTTTGGCGCTAGAATCTGACGAATACCAAAAAGCTAAAACAATCCTTCTGCAGAAACTTCAGGTCAAACAAAATGAAGTACAAACATATATCAATAGTACATCTAAAGAATTGGGCTTTGCCTTAAAATCTGCCGATAAAGGGCTGGTTACTATTCCTTTAAATAATGAAGGGAAGCCTATGGATGAAGAGGAATTTCAAACTCTATACAATGAAAAAAAAGAGATTATCGATGAAAATTCTCAGAAATTGAATTTATTGCTTTTAGGGGCTTTTAAAAAATTACGTGAGTTTGAAAGAGGGATTGAGAAAGAAGTCGAAAAACTCGAGAAGAAGATTATTTTAAATAATATCGAGCATTTCTTTCACGATTTAACTCTAAAGTATTCTGCTTATTCAGCAGCTATAGAACATCTGGAAAATATAAAAAAAAGTTTACTTAAGAATGCTAAGGAATTTAAAGATAAAGAACAGCCTTCGGGTTCGGAAGTCTTCTTTTTACAGGAGAATCGGGCGAAGAATATTTTACAGAAGTATCAGGTTAATGTGCTTATTGATAATAGTAAAACACAGGGAGCTCCTGTTATTGTAGAAGTAAATCCTGTTTATTATAATCTTTTAGGTAGAGTGGAATATGAAAGTCATTTAGGCGTTTTAAAAACGGATTTTACAAAAATCAAAGCAGGTTCTCTGCATCAAGCCAATGGAGGGTATTTAATTCTTAGATGTCGAGATGTTTTGACTAGCCCTCTTTGTTGGGATGCTTTGAAAAGGGCCTTGAAAACGGGGGAAATTCAGATCGAAAGTATTGGGCATCAGCTCGGCGCTATTGCTACGTCTTCTTTAAGACCTGAGCCTATTCCTTTACAGATTAAGGTCATCATCATTGGCAGCCACTTTGATTATCAAGTGCTTTACTATTATGATGAGGATTTTAGAAAACTTTTTAAAATCATGGTTGATTTTGATGTGGAGATGGAGCGTTCTGAAGAACACATGTATAAATTGGCTCGCTTTATTAGTGACCATTGTGAGAAGGAAGGTTTACGGCATTTTAGCAGAGACGCGGTTGGTCAAATTGTCGAATATAGTTCGCGTTTAGCAGATAGTCAGAAAAAACTATCGACTCGTTTTAATGAATTGGTCGAGATTATTTATGAAGCAGATACCTGGGCCGGGTTAGAGGGATCTCCTTTGGTAACAGCGGAACACGTGCAAAAGTCTATTCGGGAAAAGGTTTATCGTTCTAATAAATATGAACAGAAGCTTCTGGAAATGATGAATGAGGAACAATTGCTTATTGATATAGATAAAAAGGTAGTAGGGCAGGTTAATGGAGTTGCTGTCTTGGATACGGGGAATTATACTTTTGGTAAACCGAATAAGATTACGGTGAATACCTTTTTAGGCAGAAAAGGGATTATCAACATTGAGCGGGAAGTAAAAATGAGTGGAGCTTTGCACGATAAAGGTGTTTTAATTCTCAGCGGTTATTTAGGAGAAAAATTCGGTCAAAAATGCCCTGTTTCCTTTTCGGCTAGTATTTGTTTTGAACAGTTATATAGCGGCGTAGATGGAGATAGTGCTTCTAGTGCTGAATTATATGCTCTTTTTTCAAGTTTAGCTGATTTGCCTATTGAGCAGGGGATTGCCGTAACCGGGTCTGTTAATCAAAAAGGTTTTATTCAGCCTATTGGCGGTGTTAATCAGAAAATTGAGGGGTTTTATCAAGTTTGTAAAGCGAAAGGGTTTACCGGAAAGCAAGGTGTGATTATTCCTTATCAAAATGTAGTTAATCTAATGCTTGATGAGGAAGTCGTTACTGCAGTAAAAGAAGGTTCGTTTCATCTTTATGCGGTCAAGACTTTAGAGGAAGGGATTGAAATTCTTACAGGTGTGCCGGCCGGGGCTGTAGATGAGCAAGGGCATTATCCCGCTGATACTGTTTTCGGTCGAATTCAGAAAAAATTAGGGGAATACTATGCGATGGTTAAAGAAGAGCAGAACAACTGCAAAACATCATGAAATTCCCCCTCCCACTGCGTGTAAGTTGAATCTCGCAGAGTTAAACTAAGAGGCATATTCCTTTACTTCCTGTCGTAAAGATAAGATAGAAAATTATCAACGGGAAGTGAATGATGATGAAAACAAGACCGGTTTTTTTTGCCTTTATCCCGAATTTGAGGAGAGTTAAGTGGAAGTGGTTTGCTTTTGTTTTGTTGGTTGTAGTTTTTCTTTATGGGGCTGGAGCTCTTTATCAAGAGATCAACAAGCTTCCCCCTCCGGAAGCGGTTAAACAAAGTTTACTTAATACTTTGCATGCTCAGAGTTATCGTTTCCGGGTTACAGCCAGCCGTTCGCTTGCAGGCCAAGAAACGCTTTTATCTGATTTGCATGGGGAAAAGAGTTCACAAGGGATCTATTTGCAGGGTTCACTGCCTCTAATTAAAGCAGATGTGGAAATATATCATCTGGGGGATAATATCTATAGAAGAGATCCTTTTACCAAAGGGTGGGTAGTTGTTCCAGCAGGCGGGCGGGTGGGAATTGAGCAGTTAATCGCTGAATTAAATCCGCTGAGTGTTTTTAATTTCGTTGAGGATAATTTTACGGCTAAATATGTGGGTACAGAAAGAGTGGTGGGCAAGAAATGCCGCGTCTATGAGTTGATGACGAAAGGAGAGAATAAATATTTAGAACTTTTTTGGCAGGATTTTAATTATATTCTGTGGGTAGATAAAAAAGAAGGCTTGATTCGACAGGCTCAGATTTCTGCAGAACATCGGGATAATTCTCAACATAATTTAAAGATTGTTCTTTGGCTTAGTGATTTTAATGTGCCGATAGAGCTGAAGCCGCCGGTAGAGTAAAAGTTAGGGACAAGGGTTAAGAGCGGAAAGGGGTTAGCAAAAAAAATGCATAAGCATCTTGACAAAATTCTTCTTTCGGAAGAACAATTACAAAGTAAAGTACGAGAATTAGGGGCACGTATTTCTTCGGATTATCAAGATAAAAATTTGGTTGTTCTGGGTATTCTAAAAGGTGCGGTTGTTTTTCTTGCGGATTTGATTAGAGAGATTAAAGTACCTTTGGAACTGGATTTTATGGCTGTTTCCAGTTATGGGATGTCTACTCATGCTTCCGGTGTTGTGCGTATTCTTAAAGATTTGGAGCGGGATATTGTCGGTAAGGATGTCTTAATCATTGAGGATATTGTGGACACAGGACTGACCTTAAGTTATTTAAAGGAGAACTTGCGGGCGCGCAACCCCGCCAGTTTAAAAATTTGTACCCTGCTTGATAAGCCGGATCGCCGCAAAGTACCGATTTTACCTGATTATAAAGGGTATAATATTCCTGATGAATTTGTCGTCGGCTATGGTCTCGATTATGGGGAAAGGTACAGGAATCTACCCTATATTGGTGTACTGAAGCCTGAATATTATCAAGATTGATAAAGCCATAAAATTAATAAGGTGAGGGGATTTTATTTGCATAAACATGAATTGCTTTCTTTTATCAAAGAACAGGTTGAGGCGATTAAGGAAAAGGTTGGGGGACGCAAGGTTTTGTGTGCTCTCAGCGGAGGGGTTGATTCTTCGGTTGCTGCAGTTTTAGTGCATCAGGCGATCGGTGATCAGCTTACTTGTGTTTTTGTCGACCACGGTTTTTTACGTAAGGGCGAAGCGGAAAAAGTTAAAACTACTTTCCAAGAACAATTCCACATTAAGTTAGTTTTTGTTGATGCGCGTGAGCGGTTTTTACAAAAAATCGCCGGGGTAAGTAATCCTGAACAGAAAAGGAAAATTATTGGCACTGAGTTTATTCGGGTTTTTGAAGATGAAGCGGCTAAACTAGGGGCCATAGATTTTTTAGTTCAGGGGACAGTATATCCTGATGTGATTGAAAGTGGGACAGGTACGGGAGCAACGATTAAATCTCATCATAATGTGGGGGGGTTGCCCGAGGATATGAAATTCCGGTTGATTGAACCCTTGCGGCAGCTTTTTAAGGATGAAGTGCGTCAGGTGGGTCGAGAATTAGGGTTGCCGGAAGAAATTGTCAGCCGTCAGCCTTTCCCGGGACCAGGGCTGGCTATTCGGATTATTGGGGAGATCACGGCGGAAAAATTGAGTATTCTCAGGGAAGCGGATGCGATAGTTTTAGAGGAAATTCGTCAAGCCGGTCTATATGAATCGATCTGGCAGTCTTTTGCGGTACTTCCCTCCATTAGAAGTGTCGGGGTAAAGGGAGAGGAAAGGACCTATGCGTATCCCCTTATTTTGCGGGCGGTAACTAGTGTTGATGCCATGACCGCAGAATGGGCTCGTTTACCTTATCCTTTGTTAGAGCAGATCTCTAGCCGCATTATCCGTGAGGTGCCACAGGTGAACAGGGTCGTTTATGATATTACCTCCAAGCCCCCGGGGACGATAGAGTGGGAATGAAGCGTGATT
>JAQVYD010000039.1 GCA_028709105.1 Clostridia bacterium | reverse complement strand
TTGTAGTGGGAGATAAAGAGATGGCAGAGGGTACTGTTTCCCTGCGTGCCAGAAAAGAGGGTGATCAAGGCACGGTCGCTTTCGGCGAGTTTAAAAAGGCACTTCAGGCAGAAATAGAAAAAAAATTATAGTTTTTTCTCTTGTTAAAATTGACATTAGCGAAAATACTTGTTACAATAATAAGGTAAAAATATAAAGAAACAAGTAGAAGCCGTCCGCTTCTCACCTTACGACAAATTAGTTAGTAAGGTTATCGTAAAACATAGTAATTGTTTAAAGGCGGATGGTAAAATCCTGCCTTTTTTCTTTATGAGGCAAAAAATTTGGAGGTGTAAGGTTATAAGTAAAGAGTTACGGGTAAACGAGAGGATTCGGAGTAGAGAGGTTCGTTTGGTTAGTGAAACTGGTGAGCAATTAGGGATTATGTCGCCTAAAGAAGCTATGAAAATAGCTTTAAGTAAGGGGTTGGATTTAGTGGAAATTGCCCCTAATGCGAAACCTCCGGTATGTAAGATTATGGATATCGGGAGATTTAAATACGAACAAAGTAAAAGAGAAAAAGAGGCGCGCAAAAAACAGCGCGTGATTAATGTCAAAGAAGTAAAACTACGTCCAAACATAGAAACTCACGATTTTCAAGTAAAAACAAGGAATGCGATTCGCTTTCTTGAGGATGGAGATAAAGTTAAAGTAACGATTATGTTTAGAGGTCGGGAAGTATCTCATCCTGAATTAGGGCGGGAGCTTTTGGAAAAAGTTGTAGAGATGGTTAGTGATTATGCTGTAGTGGAAAAACATCCTAAATTAGAGGGCAAGAATATGACGATGTTTTTATCACCAAAACAGGGTTAAAGTTGAGAGGGGGATATATTCTTATGCCAAAAATGAAAACTCATCGTGGAGCAGCAAAGCGTTTTAAGGTTACGGCAACCGGTAAAATAAAAAGATTTCATGCTTTTAAAAGTCATATTTTAGCTAAAAAGACAACAAAGAGAAAACGTAATCTTAGAAAGGCAGCGATCATGAGTGCTCCAGATGCTCAACGTGTTAGTAAATTGATTCCTTATAAGTAAAAAAGCTTAGATATAGAAGGGGGTTTTTGTGATGTCAAGGGTAAAAGGTGGGTTTACCACTAGGCGTAGACATAAAAAGGTGCTTAAATTGGCTAAAGGTTATCGCGGGGCCAAGTCTAAACTGTATAGACCGGCTCATGAACAGGTAATGAAGTCTTTAACCTACGCCTATGCACATAGAAAAAAGCGTAAAGGGGATTTCCGTAAGTTATGGATTGCCAGAATAAATGCGGCTACGCGTCTTAATGGAATGTCTTATAGTCGGTTTATTTGTGGTTTGAAGAACGCCGGTGTGAAGGTTAATCGTAAAGTATTAGCTGATCTGGCTGTTAATGACCTTAATGCCTTTAATCAGTTGGTTGAAGTAGCTAAAGAAAATGCGTAGATTTTTATCATAAGAGAAAAGATGACTGGTTAGGGTCATCTTTCTTTGTATCTGTCTGGGCGGGATGTTTTTAAAACAGGTTGGGATAGGTTGGGTGAAAGATGTGGAGATAATCTCTTCGCGACAAAATTCTCTGCTTAAAGAAAGGTGTAAGCTGCACCAAAAAAAGTTCCGTGAAAAAACAGGACTTTTTTTGATTGAAGGAATAAGATTAGTTGAGGAGGCCGTGAGGGCCAGTTGCTTAGAAGAAGTTTTTGTGGAGGAAACTCTGTTTAGTTCAGAACGAGGTCAAGAATTATTTAGGCAAATAGAAAAAGGTTCTTTTCGTCATTTTCAGATCAAGAGAGAAATACTTAAAGCCTTGGCTGAAACAGAGTCGCCTCAGGGTATTGTGGGAGTTGCCCGGCAGGAAAAATTTTCTTTGACGGACCTCAAGATAAAAAAGGGGTTAATTTTGATTCTTGATGGTTTGCAGGATCCCGGAAACTTAGGAACAATTTGGCGTACAGCTTGGGCGGCTGGGGTTGATGCTCTTTTTTGTTTAGCGGGGACGGTGGAACCTTATAATAGCAAAACAATTCGGGCGACCATGGGAGGGGTATTTCATGTGCCGGTCGTTACCGGGGTAGATTGGCTTTCCCTGCGGCGGTGGTGTAAGCAAGAGCGGTTTCAGTTTGTGGCCGGTGATTTGCAGGCAGAGCAAAGTCATTTTGCGGTAAAATATCCGGAAAGAGTGGCCCTGCTTATCGGGAATGAAGCGCGAGGCTTTCTTACGATAAAACCGGAAGATGCTGAGGTCAGGGTGAAAATCCCTTTAAGGAATGAGGCCGAGTCGCTTAATGCGGCTGTTGCTTGTGGTATTCTTACTTATGAAATTATTAGACAAAGAACACTTTTTTCTTAGGCTTGTCACTGTGAGTAAAGTTATGATATAATTTTAAACAGAACATAGCCAGAAAGGGTGAAAAGCCTTGCAATCTGTAAGTGATCTTTTTTGGAATTTGTTTGTGGCTACGGGTTCGGTTATGTTTTATCTGTTATATAAGAGAATGTTGGTTCAATAACAATGAATGGGAGCCGGTAAGGTATCTTAGACAGGGAATGAGGTCGAGACTGAAAGCCTCATGGAGATGCTAAAGAGCGGTTTCACCCGGGAGTTGCCAGATTGAAGTTGAATAAGTAGATCTGGCCGGTAGCCACCGTTAAAAGGCTAGTAAGTGAATCTGGTCTTAGAGACGGAGCGGAGATTTTTTGGTTTCGCGGCCGTAGTCCTAAGAAGATGATTAAACTGGGTGGTACCGCGGAGGTTTAGCTTTCGTCCCTTAGAAGAGAGACGAAGGCTTTTTCTTTTGTTTAGGATTAATTGGTTTTTAAAATATCAATAGTTTATCAGGAGGTTGTGAGATGCGTGAACAATTACGCTTGTTAAAAGAAAAAGCAGAAAAAGAACTGTTGCAATGCAATATCCTAGATGATTTAAATGAGTTTAGGATTAAATATATGGGGAAAAAGGGGGAGCTTACTCAGATTCTGCGCGGTATGGGTAAACTGCCCGCGACGGAGCGCCCGCTGATGGGGCAGTTGGCTAATGAAATCAGGGACAATTTGGAAACAAGACTGGCTGCTCTTACGGAAAAGATGAAAAGAAAAGAAATAGAACGGTCTCTTTTTGCGGAAAGTATTGATGTCACTTTGCCAGGGATTCGTCCGGAACTGGGTAGACAGCATCCCTTGAGCTTAGTGATTGAGGAGATTGAGGAAATCTTTATGGGCATGGGGTTTACGATTGAGGAAGGACCGGAAATAGAGCTGGATTATTATAATTTTGAAGCTCTCAATATTCCTAAAGATCATCCGGCTAGGGAAATGCAAGATTCTTTTTATATTTCACCGGAAGTTCTTTTGCGCACACACACTTCTCCTGTTCAGGCCCGTACTATGGAAAAAATGAGACCTCACCTTCCTATAAAAATAATCGTTCCGGGCAAGGTTTACCGTCGAGATGATGATGCTACTCATTCGCCGATGTTTCATCAGGTCGAAGGATTGCTGATTGATCAAATTGTTCGTTTTAGTGATCTCAAAGGGGTTTTATTGAATTTTGCTCAACAAATGTTTGGGGCAGATCAAAAAATTCGCTTACGCCCTAGTTTTTTCCCTTTTACAGAACCGAGTGCCGAAGTAGATATTTCCTGTGTAATGTGCAAAGGGGCAGGATGTAGGACTTGTAGCCAGACGGGGTGGCTAGAGGTTCTGGGTGCCGGGATGGTTCATCCACGAGTTCTGGAAATGGGTGGCTATAATCCGGAAGAGGTAAGCGGTTTTGCTTTTGGGATGGGTGTAGAAAGGATTGCGATGCTTAAATATGGGATCGATGATTTGCGGTTGCTTTTTGAAAATGATGTGCGTTTTTTACGCCAGTTTTAGGAGGTTAAAAAGATGCTGGTCTCATGGAAATGGTTGAATGAATTAGTAGAAATAAAGAAGACACCTGAAGAGGTAGCCGATCTTCTAACGATGTCGGGGATCGAAGTAGAAGGAATTACATCTATGTCGCTAGACTCAAAAAATTTAAAAGTAGGGCTTCTGGAAGAAGTGAATAAACACCCTCAAGCCGATAAACTACTGATTTGTCGTGTAGATATAGGTGGTGGAGAAAAACGAACTATTATTACCGGTGCCGCTAATGTGGCGGTGGGTCAGAAGGTACCCGTAGCTTTACCCGGGGCTGTTTTGACAGGAGGTAAAAAAATTGAGCAGGCTATTTTAAGGGGAGTTGTGTCTGAAGGAATGCTTTGTTCCGCTGAGGAATTGGGTATAGATGTAGATAAAATACCTGTTGAGCAAAGAAAGGGAATTTATATTTTTCCTACTACGGTCTCTGCAGGGGATGATGTGGTTAAGGTCTTGAATTTGGACGATGTTGTTTTAGAATTAGAGCTTACACCTAATCGTGCTGATTGTTTAGGGATGTTGAATATAGCACGTGAAGTTGCCGCTCTTACCGGAGGTAATTTGCATTTACCGGTGGTAAAAGGTTCGCAAGAAGGTCAAGAATGTGCCCGGATGACCCGTGTAGACATTGAAGCAGCGGATTTATGCAAAAGATATGTGGCGAGGCTGATTAAGGATATTCAGATTGTCCCCTCACCTCTGTGGTTACAACAGAGGTTGATGGCTGTAGGAGTAAGACCGATTAACAATGTAGTTGATGTTACTAATTATGTCATGATGGAAACGGGACAGCCGTTACACGCCTTCGATTATGATCGTTTGCAAGGCAAGAGGATTGTAGTGCGAAAGGCTAGAGAAAATGAAGAACTTGTTTCTTTGGATGGGCAGTTGAGGAAACTAGTACCTGAAATGCTGGTGATTGCTGATGCGGAAAAACCGGTAGCCATAGCCGGTGTGATGGGTGGTTTAGAGACGGAAGTGACAACGGCAACGAAAATAATTTTACTGGAAGCTGCCTCTTTCCACGGAGCGAGTGTGCGTCGAACTTCTCGTGCTTTAGGTTTGCGTTCAGAGGCTTCTTTACGTTTTGAAAAAACGGTTGATATAGAACAGGTACGGTTGACCGCTGATCGTGTCGTACAACTTTTGGCTCAGATAGGAGCAGGTACTCCGGTAGAAGGGTGTGTGGATTGTTATCCTGTGCAGGAAGAAAAGCAACCGATCAAATTACGTGTGAAGAAGGTTAATCAAGTTTTAGGTACCGCTTTGCTTCCCGAAATAATGGAAGAAATACTAAAGGCTTTACAAATAAAGGTTGTCGAAAAGAATCAAGAAGGCTGGCTGCTTTTGCCGCCTTCATATCGCCGTGATTTAGAGTATGAAGTAGATTTGATAGAGGAAATTGCCCGCCTTTATGATTACGATAAAATTTCGACAACAATGCCTGAGGGTGTGACCTCTCAGGGGATGAGGACTGCGGAGCAAAAATTGCGTTATAAAATGAGGAAAACTATGGTTGCCCAAGGCTTGTTCGAGGTAATAAATTATAGTTTTATTAACCTTCAGCAGTTGGATTCTTTAGGTATCCCTAACGGAGACCCGTTACGGGAGACGATTACTATTCAAAACCCTCTTTCTGAAGAACAGGGAATGATGCGTACTACTTTGTTGCCTGGGCTTCTGGCTACAGTACAAAGGAATCTTAATAAACGCAATAAAAATCTGAAATTCTTTGAATTGGGTAAGGTTTATTTTGCTGATGGTTTTCCTGCTAAGAAAAAGCTGCCTACAGAAAAATGGATGTTAGCGGCTGTCTCTACCGGTGAAAAGGTCAAGTCTTGGGCTTATGAAGCAGAAAAATATGATTTTTATTATCTGAAGGGGGTCGTGGAAAACCTGCTGGAAGGATTAGGGTATACAGTTGATGAGCTGGTTTTTCAAGCTGTTGATGATTTGCCAGGACTTCATCCCGGCCGTACGGCGTTGATTAAGGTAAAAGGTAAGAAAATAGGGGTGTTGGGTGAGGTGCATCCCTTGGTCTTAGAAAAATATGAAATAGAACAAAAGCTTGCTATGTTTAATTTTGAAGTAGAGAGTTTATGGGCAGAGGAAGTTGTACAAAAAGCATTAGTTGTACCGATTACTAAATTTCCAGCAGTGACAAGGGATTTAGCCATTATTGTGTCGGAAGAAGTAGAGACGGGTGCTGTTGACGAATTAATTAGAAAGCAAGGTGGTGCTTGGTTACAAGAGGTAAGTCTGTTTGATTTGTATCGTGGTCAACAGATCCAAGAAGGGTACAAGAGTCTCGCTTTTTCTTTAACTTGGCAGGCTCCGGATAAAACCTTGACTGATGAAGAGGTGAATAGTTTGCACCAGAAGATAGAAGCTGCTTTGCAGCAGGAGTTTAGGGCTGATTTACGCCATTAAACAGAGGTTTAGTGAGGGGAAAAGTTATTTAGTAAAAATTAAGTCATCTTTTGCAGGAGTTTTTGTTTCATTCACGAAAGAAATATAAGATTCTACTTTTTTGCGGAGTCGGGGGGTTTCTGAAAATGAAACAAAAAGAAAAAATAAAACAAAACGAAAAAAAGAATAAGCTCAGTGTCGTCATCTTTGATGAAGAATATGTTATTAAAGGTGAGGCTGAACAAGAGTACATTGAAAAGGTTGCCTCTTTTGTTGATAAAAAGATGGAGCAGATTTCTCATGCCAATTCCTTGCTCTCTCCTAAACAGATTGCTGTTTTAGTGTCTTTAAATGTAACTGATGAGTTATTACGTTTACGTAAAGACTATGATGAGTTGATTAAAGTACTGAATGGTTTGCCTAAGGTTAAGAATTAAGAGGATAAAGATCGTTGATTTTACAAATGCTATGGATAAATTTAGAGGAGGTTCTTACGATTGCGTTTAATTGACATTTATCAGAAGTGTGTACATTTGGGGAAAGAATATGATCCGAGGTCTGTCGTTGAAGTTGAGAAAATTTTAACCCGTACTGTGCAGCAGTATGAAGAGTTAAAAGAGAAGGATAAGCAATATTTTGATGTGGAGAGATTGACGAATCCTTATGCGGACACGCGTATTTTAAATGGTGATCCTGAAGTTAAAGTGAGTAAGATTATGGTCGGTATTGATATGGAAGTTCCCGAGCTTTTATTAGCGGATCGTTTGCGTGAAAAGGGAGAAAAGATCGATTTGATTTTATCGCACCATCCGGAAGGGAAGGCTCTTGTAGCTTTACACAGGGTGATGTCTTTACAGGAAGATGTTTTGGCACAGTTAGGTGTACCCATCAATGTTGCCGAAGGAATTTTAGCTTCCCGGATTAGTGAAGTAGAGCGGGGTTTGATGCCGCTTAATCATAATCGTGCTGTAGATGCAGCTCGTTTATTGAATTTCCCGTTTATGTGTGTGCATACTCCTGCCGATAATATGGTCAATACTTATTTAGATAATCTTTTTCTAGAGAAAAAGCCGGAGACAGTAGAAGATGTGGTTAATCTGCTTTTAGAAATACCGGAATATCAGGAAGCGAAAAAGATTGGGGCCGGACCTAAAGTATTTTTAGGTCAAGAAAAGAACAGAGCCGGAAGAATTTTTGTAGATATGACCGGAGGTACCAGTGGTTCGGAAGATGCTTTCGCCAAGTTAGCTATTGCCGGGGTGGGAACGATAGTGGGAATGCATATGGGAGAAAAGCATCGTAAGGAAGCGGAAAAGAACCATATTAATGTGATTATTGCCGGTCATATGGCCAGTGATTCTTTGGGGGTGAATTTACTTCTGGATCAGATCGCCAAAGAAGGCATTGAGGTAATTCCTTGTTCAGGGTTAATTAGGGTGAAAAGAAACTAAATCAGGAGAAAATAAAAATAAAAAGTAGAATGATGAAGACGCGGGTAGCAACTCGCGTCTTTTGACTAAGAGTAAATTTAATACTAAAAAACAATTTATTAAAAATAAAGTTGAATTAATTGTCGTAGATTTTAAGGAACAGAGTGACAAGAAAAACGGAGGGAAGAAGATTGGAGGAAAAAGCACTTCAGAAGTTGGAATATGGGCAAATAATCGCCAGGCTAGTGGAGCGATGTTCTTCTCAGTTAGGGAAAGAATTAGCTAGTGTGCTTAAGCCCTCTTTGGATTTAGAAGAAATAAAAAGATGGCAGAGTGATACTACTCAGGCTAAGGAGGTTTTGCGCTTGTATCCCGACTTCTCTTTAGGCGGGGTGCGGGATATACGGCGCTGTTTAAGTAAAGCGAAAATAGGCGGGGTTCTTGACCCGGGAAATTTTTTATTAATTGCGGATACTCTGCTTGCACTTGGCAAAACAAAAGATTTTTTTCGCAGTGCTAATGGTCGGAAGTATGATCTTTTAGTAGAGTATGTTGATAATTTGCCGATTTTAACTCATTTGGAATGTGAGATTAAACAGAAGATTACAGAAGAAGGAGAAGTTAGCGATCAGGCTTCTGCAGAGTTGTCACGGTTAAGAAAGCAATTAAGAAATTTGCAGGGAAAAGCTCGTGGTAAATTGGAGAGTATGATCAGATCCACAGAGATGCAAAAATATTTACAGGAGCCGTTGATTACGATTCGTAATGAGCGTTATGTCATTCCGGTGAAGCAAGAATATCGCGGCGAGGTATCGGGACTTATTCATGACCAGTCCGCCAGTGGGGCAACATTATTTATTGAACCATTAGCTGTTGTCGAAATAAATAATGAGGCACGGCGGTATGAGGCGATGGAAAAAGCTGAGGTGTTGCGTATCCTCCGTGAGATGAGCCAATTAGTAGCAACACACGAACAGGAATTGCAAGATATTGTGCAAGCGTTGGCACAGTTGGATTTTATTTTGGCTAAGGGTAAATTGAGTCAGGATTTGGATTGTGGGGAGCCCGTGATGAATAAGCAGGGATATATAGAGATAATTCAGGGGCGGCATCCTTTAATTAAGGGTAAAGTTGTGCCGATTACAGTTCATTTAGGAAATACTTTTGATACTTTGATTATTACCGGACCTAATACAGGAGGTAAAACAGTTAGTTTAAAGACGGTAGGCTTATTTGTCTTGATGGCCCAGTCCGGATTGCATGTTCCGGCCCAGTCCGGAACAGAATTGTCTGTCTTCACAGGTGTTTATGCCGATATTGGTGATGAGCAAAGCATTGAGCAATCTTTAAGTACTTTTTCTTCTCATTTGACGAATATTATTGATATTTTACAAAAAGCGGATAACCGTAGTCTTGTTTTGTTGGATGAATTAGGCGCGGGAACAGACCCTGCCGAAGGGGCTGCTTTAGCGATGGCTATTTTAGAGCATTTTATTGCTATAGGTGCGAAGATCATGGCGACAACACATTATAGTGAATTAAAATCTTTTGCTTATAAACAGGAGCGGGTTGAAAATGCTAGTGTAGAGTTTGATGTGCAAACATTGCAGCCTGCTTATCGTTTATTAATTGGGGTGCCCGGCAGGAGTAATGCCTTTGAAATTTCTTTTAAGTTAGGTTTACAGAAAGGAATAGTGGAGCGGGCCCGGAGTTTTCTTTCTCGGGAAGAAGTGCGTACTGCGGATCTTATTGCTAATTTAGAAACAAATCAGTTGCTTGCGGAAAAAGAGAGAGAAGAGGCTCTGGAACTTAAAGTAACTGCACAGAAACAAGCAGAAGAGGTCAAGAAGAAAGAAAAAGAACTAAAGCACAAAGAGGAAACAATCATCCAAAAAGCTCAGCAGGAAGCCTTGGAAATTGTGTCAAAGGCTCGTCGGGAAAGTGAGAGTGTTTTAAAAGAGTTTAGAAAGGTGCAGAGGATGACGGGGTTAAAATCAGCCCAAAAAATGCAGGTTTTAAGAGATAATTTACGGGAAAAAGAAGCTTGTCTTTCCACCGAAGTTTATAAGCAGTTAGAAGGAGAAGTATTGAGTGCTAGTGAGGTAGAGCCGGGGATGATGGTTTCGATTAAGCGGTTAAATCAGAAAGCACAGATCTTGGAGAAACCTAATGATAACGGCGAGGTTTTGGTTCAAGCTGGGATGATCAGGGTTTTAGTTGATTTGCGGGAATTAGGAAAGATTGAAGAAGAAGCAATGGAGCAACAAAAGGAAAAAACAGGTATTGGTAAAATTGTGGCTGCAAAAGCCAAAGATATTAAAAACGAATTGCATATACGCGGGTTAACAGTGGATGAAGCACTTTTAGAGACGGAAAAATATTTGGATGATGCTTATTTGGCTGGTTTGCCGCAAGTTTATATTATTCATGGTAAAGGAACGGGGACTTTACGTAGTGTAATTACCGATTTGTTAAAAAAGCATAGTTTCGTTTCTTCTTTTAGACTTGGCGGTTATCATGAGGGAGGGCATGGGGTTACCG
>JAQVYD010000160.1 GCA_028709105.1 Clostridia bacterium | reverse complement strand
CTGACAACTAATGTTTTAGCGATAGGAGCTCTTGCAGCCATAGGAAATCTAGTTTCGCTGCAGTCTCTCGAAGAAGCTACCCGTAAATGCTTGCCCAAAGTTGCAGATTTAAACATACGTGCACTTAACTTAGGTTGGGAATGTGGTAAAAAAGCTTTGGAGAAAGAATAAAAATAAAACTAAGCATATATTATAATTTTTTTTAGATGGGTTGTGCTCATAGAGCGCAACCTGTTTTTTTATCCCTTAATCCTTTATGCAGAATTAAATTCTGTAAAAACAAACACACTACTGTTAGTTATTATTCAAAGGGAGTTGAAATAAATGAGTGCCGATAAGATTGAAGAACTTGTGGAAAATGGGAAAATAGCTTTAAAAGCAATGATTAAACTAAGTCAGGAACAAGTAAACAAGATCATTAAAGAAATGGCGTTGGCAGGGCTGGCCAATCATATGAGGTTAGCACGTTTAGCTGTAGAAGAGACAAAAAGAGGTGTTTATGAAGATAAAATTATTAAAAATCTTTTTGCCTCTGAATATATTTATCACAGTATTAAATATTTAAAGACTGTAGGCATAATTGAAGACAATGAGGAAGAAGGCTATTATGATTTGGCTGAGCCGGTAGGGTTGATTGCCGGAATTACTCCTGTGACTAATCCTACTTCGACAACTCTTTTTAAGGCGATAATTTCTTTGAAAACACGTAACCCTATTATTTTTGCTTTTCACCCTAATTCTCAGCAATGTAGCGTCGAAGCAGCTAAAGTAATGAGAGAGGCTGCTATAAAGGCAGGTGCTCCGGAAAAATGTATTCAGTGGATTGCCGAGCCTTCGCTGGAAGCAACTCAATACTTAATGAAAAATGACGGCATCTCTTTAATTTTGGCTACTGGCGGTTCTTCCATGGTCAAAGCCGCCTATAGTGCCGGAAAACCTGCTTTAGGTGTCGGTCCCGGTAATGTGCCTTGTTATATCGAAAAAAGTGCGGAAATCAAAAGGGCTGTTACGGATTTAATTTTATCTAAGACTTTTGATCAGGGAATGATTTGTGCCTCAGAGCAAGCAGTCATTATTGATACAGAGATTTATCAAGAAGTTACAGATTATCTGAAAGTAAATCGCTGTTACTTTTTAAATGATGAGGAAAAAAACAGGCTAAGGGAAATGGCTATAGATGAACATGGTAATCTCAATCCTCAAATTGTGGGACAGTCTGCTTATACAATCGCGCAGATGGCGGGGATCAATGTTCCGCAGGAGACCAAGATTCTAGTTGCGGAGATTGAGAAGGTAGGGCCAGAGGAACCGTTATCTAGAGAAAAGCTAAGTCCCATTTTAGCTTGTTTGCGGGTAAAAGGGGCAGAAGAGGGGATCACACGGGCTATAGAAATGGTTAATTTCGGGGGCTCGGGCCATTCTGCCGTTATTCATTCTCGTAATCAAGAAATTATTGAAGAATTTGCTCAGAGAGTAAATACAGGGCGCATTATCATTAATCAACCATCCAGCCATGGGGCTATTGGCGATATCTATAATACAAATATGCCGTCTCTTACTTTAGGTTGTGGTTCTTTTGGACGTAATAGCACTACTGCTAATGTTTCCTCGGTAAATTTGATTAATCGCAAAAGGGTAGTAAAAAGGAGATATAATATGCAGTGGTTTAAAATTCCGGCCAGAGTTTATTTTGAACCAGGTTCTATTCAATACCTAGCTAAAATGCCGGATATTTCCAAAGCCTTTATTATTACCGATCAAATAATGATGAAATTAGGATATGTAGATAAAGTTCTTTATCACCTAAGGAAAAGAGAAGGACGAAACTATGTTCATTCAGAAATTTTTGATAAGGTTCGGCCGGACCCCACTGTGGAAACTATAAAAGAAGGGCTGGAAGCGATTAATGCTTATCGGCCTGATGTGATTATTGCCCTCGGAGGAGGGTCGGCTATCGATGCAGGTAAAGCCATCTGGTTATTCTATGAATATCCGGAAACAGATTTTGAAGATCTACGGATGAAGTTCATGGATATCAGAAAAAGAGTATATAAATTTCCTCGTTTAGGAGAAAAGGCTAAGTTTATAGCTATTCCTACTACTTCCGGAACCGGATCCGAAGTATCCTCGTTTACGGTGATTACAGACGAAAAAAAGGGAGTTAAATATCCTTTAGCCGATTATGAATTAACACCTGATGTAGCGATTATTGATTCGGATTTCGTCTTAAGTGTTCCGGCCGGTGTTACTGCTGATACAGGGTTAGACGTCTTGACTCATGCCTTAGAAGCCTATGTTTCAGTGATGGCTTCTGATTATACCGATGGCTTAGCGATGAAAGCTATCCAGCTTGTTTTTGAGTATCTTCCCAGGTCGTTTAAAAGTAATGAGGATTTAGAGGCCAGAGAAAAAATGCATAATGCTTCCTGTATTGCGGGCATGGCTTTTACTAACGCCTTTTTAGGGGTTAATCATAGTCTGGCTCATAAAATCGGAGGGGAGTTTCATCTTCC
>JAQVYD010000159.1 GCA_028709105.1 Clostridia bacterium | reverse complement strand
GTAAGGGCGTGCCGATTTAATTACCGTCTTTTCGTGATGAGATAATTTCGTGTTCTCTTTAAGCCAGTGGAATAAATGCATCGCTCTCTCCGTATAAACCCCCATTCCCCCAAGCGTAGCCTGCAGATCCAAATTAGCAAAAGGCTCTATCAATACATATATTTCCCCAATTACCCCGATTTTTAACGGTTTTCTACTGCGATCCTGCGGAAGATCATTTAATATTTTCAGGCAGACCTCTTTAGCTGCTTTGATTTCCGGTTTAGTGAGCGGTTCATCCATGAGCTTGAGACATTTCCGGTAAACCTTCGTTGTCTCCCCGGGATTAATTTCATAGGGGCGGATATGATAAGAAAGGATTTCAATTTCATCAAGTGCCTTCAGCTTCGCCCAAGCAGGCTTAAAAGCTCGTAAAAACTGCCACCAACTGGTTTTACCTGTTTTTAACAACCAATTTAATTTAGCCAGGAACTCCTTATAATTCTTGGCAAAAGAATCGAAAATTATAATTTTAGTATCATAACCTAAGTCTTGAATTATTTTTTGCTGAAGGATACCATAATATCCGGCCCGGCAAGGGCCATGCCCTCCGGAAGCAACGATGACCTCCGCCCCTTTTTCAATCGCCTCCAAATATGTCCCCAGCATAATCTTAAAAGGGAGACAGGCAAATTCCGGTGAATACATCGTCCCCAAAGACATTGTCCTCGCCGTGGGCAGCGGAGCAACAACAGGCTCATGCCCCATCTCCTTAATCAATTGTTTAAAAGCAAGATAAGAATTACCCATGATGGGAAACGATATTTTCATGTTTTTTCCTCCGTAATCTTAACATATCTACAAAAGCTTCGATGCGCGTATAAATTCCCGCTTCCCCGGTCTGTTCATCCAAAGAAAGCGTCAAAAAAGGCATCCTTCCGCTATTCTTCGCTTCCAATTCCATTAACTTATCCACCATCGCATCAGGTCCACAGCCAAAAGCCGTCACGTGAACAATCCCGTCTACCCTTTGTTCATGCAGATAATAAAAAGCAGCACGCATAGTGCGATTGCTGAAATGCCAAAAAAGGCTTTTTGGCAGATATTTAGCCTGTGCTTCCAAACGATTAGGCAGCACCATCTCTACCGTCCAAGGCTTGATCCCCAGCCGGCCCAATTTCTCAAAAAGCCCGACATTAACAAAAGAATCATAAATCAAATAGGGATAGCCAAGAATAGCTAGATTTATATCTGTCGTAAACTCCTGCGGATCCCGACAGCTCCGTCCTTCAATCGCCGCATCAATAGCCTCCTGTGCCCCAATTCCCCGCGCCAAATATTCCTTAAATTTTTCCTGACATTTTTGTGCTCTCCGATAGGCCCGCCAAACAACAAATCCTTTTTGCTCAAGCTGCTTAGCAATCTTCTGACAAAGCTCCCACCTAGGAAGCAATCCTTTGCTCAAATCCACTCTTTCATCAATGATCCGCGGCAAACCGGCAATAGAATTACGGACCATATCCGGCAAGCCCAAAAATTTAGGGCAGAAAACCTCAGTCTCCATCTTGCGCACTTTTACCATCCGCGGCATGAACATTACATCAACCTGCTCTTTTAACTCGGCCACATGACCGTGATACAGCTTGATGGGCAAACAGGCATCATTAACAGCTTCCTCCACACCTAAATCAAGACTATATTGAGTTGTCGGCAATGATGTGACGACCTCACAGCCCAATTCCGTAAAAAAAGCATACCAGAACGGATAATATAAAAAATAGAATAAAGTACGCGGAAAACCTATTTTCAACTGCGCCAATTGTTTTCCTCCTTAAAATATTTACTAGGTTTACTATCATTTTAATACTCTTTATTTAATAAACCATGTAAACTAATAGACAACATCTGCCCTGCCAATTCTTGAGGCGAAATTTCAGAAAAAGCCGATTCATCTTCCAGATATTTAGCCATAGAGACCATAAGCAAAATTCCCGCCAAAGATAAGGCAATCACTTTAGAAGGCACTTTGTCTTTTAAATAACCTTGCTCTTTTAACAAATCAACATAGTTAATAATCGGATTCGCCAAACGAGGCAGAAATTTATTAAAATAATAACCACGGATTTTTTCGTTTTCCAATAATTCGACCAGTAAGCGTTTAAACAGGGAGAAATGATCCTCTACTTTTTGCACCCTATTCATAACAAAAGAGGAAAGAACTACTTCCGTATCTGTCTCCCGGTCAAAGCTAATCTCCTGAAAGGTCTCACCGGCAATATTAACGATGGCCTCCAGAAACAATTCATCTTTACTGTCAAAATGCTTATAAATAACCGGTTCTGTAATACCGCAAGCTTGGGCAATATCTTTGGTTTTCGTCTGATGATAGCCTTTTGCCACAAAAAGTTCTGTTGCTATTTCCAAAATTTGTGCTTTACGTTGTTCTTTGGTTAGTCGCACCTATCGTCCCCCTTAGCTTGTAATTATTAGTTAGCACTTACTAACCCCATCATAAAGCAGACCCACGATAGTGTCAAGCCGGACGGAACGACGGGGGCGTCGTT
>JAQVYD010000038.1 GCA_028709105.1 Clostridia bacterium | reverse complement strand
ATTTTTGGTGATGTTAATCCTGGTGCAGAGATTATTGCTTCGGGATTTATTATGGTGCTGGGATTTTTGCGGGGGATCGCCCATGCCGGGGTTTCCGGCGATGAAAAGGCTTGGGTGATGGCTTACAGGCTTCAGCCTACGCAATTGCGGATAGCCAATTGTATTACACGGGCTCCTGAGGAAGAACCTCAGAGACCGGAAATTGCGAAAATTCAGGAGGGCGTTATTGTTTGTGAAGCTGTTGAAAGTATAGGAAAATACTAGAATTTGGTAGAGGGGGGTTAAGAATGGGAGAGGTTTTTGTTATTACTTCTGGTAAAGGTGGAGTTGGGAAAACTACCACATCGGCCAATATTGGTACTGGTTTGGCATCAATTGGTAAAACGGTGGTGATGGTGGATACAGATATCGGGTTAAGAAATCTTGATGTGGTCATGGGTTTGGAGAACAGAATCGTCTATGATTTAGTTGATGTGACGCAAGGAAACTGCCGTTTAAAACAGGCGCTGATTAAAGATAAAAGATTTGAAGGTCTCTGTTTATTACCTGCGGCACAGACGAAAGATAAATCTGCTGTAATGCCGGAACAGATGAAAGACTTATGCCTGAATTTGAAAAATGAGTTTGATTATGTGATCATTGATTGTCCGGCAGGGATAGAAGGTGGTTTTAAAAATGCTACTGCCGGTGCGGATAAAGCCATCGTGGTGACTACACCGGAAATTGCTGCGGTTCGTGATGCCGATAGAATTATCGGTCTTTTGGAGGCAGCGGAGTTGCGTAATCCTACCTTGATTATTAATCGTCTGCGGCCTGATATGGTGAAAAAAGGCGATATGATGGATATTGATGATATCATTGATATTCTAGCGATAAAACTTTTGGGGGTGATCCCTGAAGATGAAGCTATTGTCATCTCTACGAACAGGGGAGAGCCTGTTGCTTTAGATATGAATTCATCCGCAGGTCAAGCTTATCGGAATATAGCCAAAAGATTAACGGGAGAAGATATTCCTTTGATTTCATGGGAGGCAGAGGAAGGGATCTTGGGGAAATTAAAAAAAATCTTTGGGTTTAAAGAATAGATAAAGGAGGTAAAGAGATGGATATTTTCGGAAAGGCAGCGGGGAAACAGGAGCCTTCCAGCAAAAGCATTGCTAAGGAGAGGTTACGGTTAGTCTTAGTTCATGACCGGGCGAGTATTTCTCCTCAACTTTTAGAGAATTTAAAGGAAGATTTGCTTAAAGTCATTTCTTCTTACATGGAAATTGATGAACTGGGTACAGAGGTAACGCTTAATTCTAATGAAAGCTCGGTAGCTTTAATCGCTAGTATTCCTGTGATTAAGATTAATCGAATTTAATTTGTTCTGTAAAATGGTAAAAAAAGCCCTTGGGAAGACGCCGTTCTAAGGTTATAATGGGAAGAGGAACGGGGTGAGGTTATATGCGTCTATCTAAGCTTATAAAAAACCTTGATTACACCCTTTTGGGGGTTGTGGGGTTCATCCTGGTGATGGGCTTCTTTGTTTTGCAAAGTGCGACAGTTAATGCTAGTGTTCGCTTTAACACTAATTTTGTTTATCGTCAAATGGTTTGGGCTGTGATAGGGTTGGTAGCCTTTTTTTGTGTGTTATTGATTGATTATAGTAAAGTGGCTAAATACGCGAAGTATCTTTATGCGCTTAATTTGTTGCTGCTTTTGGCTACGGCTTTTTGGGGCGTTGAGCGTAAGGGTTCCCAAGGATGGTTAGCAGTTGGCCCTCTTAATTTTCAGCCTGCCGAAATTGTAAAAATATTACTAATCTTGGGGCTAGCTCAATTTCTTGTTTCGCGGGTAGGGAAACTTAATACTTTCAAGGACTTGCTGCCGGTTTTTATTTATGTAGCAGTTCCTTTTTTGCTCATCTTAAAACAACCGGACTTGGGCACAGGACTTGTTTATATCGCCATTATGTTTGGGATGCTTTTAGCTGCCGGGGCTTCTCCTTTTCTGCTTCTTTTATTAATTGGCGGCGGAATCGGGTTGGTTAGTTTCGTTATCTTTGGACATTATGCTTGGGACTGGTGGCTTCCTTTGCAAGATTATCAGTTAAACCGCTTGATTGTTTTTATTGATCCCATGATTGATCCTCGCAAGGCGGGTTGGAATATCATTCAGTCACAGATCGCCGTAGGTTCGGGGGGACTTCTGGGTAAAGGCTGGGGCATGGGGTCCCAGAATATTAATAATTTTTTGCCTGAACAGTGGACGGATTTTATTTTTTGTGTTTTGGCTGAAGAATTCGGTTTTATTGGTTCGGTTCTTTTATTGGCAATGTTTTTTTATTTGATTTATCGGGGGATTATGATTGCGCGGGAGGCTAAGGATACGTATGGTTCTTTGCTCGCCATAGGGATTGTTTCCATGTTTGCTTTTCATATTTTGCAGAATATCGGGATGGCGATTGGGATTATGCCGATTACGGGAATTCCGTTACCCTTTGTTAGTTATGGGGGGAGTTCCTTATTGGCGAATATGATTGCTTTAGGTTTATTGATGAATGTGCATGTTTATCATGATAATCGGATTATGTTTTAGGTGAATATTTCTGTTCTTCAAAGAATAATTTCTAAGTTATATTAATATTATCGTACGATCATGGTAATATTATGTAACGAAGACCGGCAGAAAGGTTAATTACAAAATAAACCTCAGAAAGGTGGAATTATTTGATGAAGGTTAAGGTTGATCCGGAATTATGTATTGCTTGTGGTGCTTGTATTAGTTTAGCCCCTGAAGTATATGATTGGGGCGAGAATGAAAAAGCACAGGCGCTTGCCGGAGAGGTCCCCCTTGAGATGGAGGATGAGGCTAGAGAGGCTTTAGAAAGTTGTCCTACAGAAGCTATTAAAAGTTATTAAGACTACTTGACCTGAGAAGATCTCTCGGGTTTTTTACTTGTTTTTTGATGAATAGGGTTGTTTTTTTCTTGGGGGAAAGGGTATAATTTAATTAACAAGCCAAATACTTAAGTGTTTGGCTTGACAATTATTGTTTATACAATATAATGATGATACGTTGCCTCCAACCCAGAGGATAATGAGGGGGTGGGCTTATGCGCATAAAGAAAATTAGTGAGAATAAAGTACAGATTATTATTACCGGACAAGATTTGGAGGAAAGGGATTTTAAGAAATGGGAGTTCATGCCCTTAAATCCTAAAGCCCAAGAATTATTTCAAGATTTACTGGACATGGCTTATCATGAATGTGGTTTTGAGATCGAGGATGATTCGCAATTAATGGTGGAGGCGTATCCATTATCGGTAGATAGTATTGCGGTAATTATGACGAAGATTCATTCTGCTCATGATGCGGAGAACGGTAATCTTTTTACTTTCTGGCAGGATGAAGAGCAAGAAGAGGATGAGGACTTTAGTTTTGCCAAGGGGAATAGTCAGGTTTGGTGTTTTTCTGATTTAGAATCTTGTACTCAAGCTTGTGCGAGGGTTGTCCCTGATTACATCGAAAATAGTGCACTATATAAATACTTTGATTGTTATTATCTTGCGCTAACTACCATTCCTTTAAGGAAAGAAGATGTTGCGGCAATTTTGGGAGAATACGGGGAATGGTTACCTGTAGATGCTGCTTTTTTTGTAGAACATGGGAAGACCATTATTGCACGGGAAGCGGTTGTTAATCTAGCTAGTTTGATCGGGTAAAACTTAAAGAAAAATAAGGAAAGCCTTTGCTGATAAGGGCTTTCTTTATATACATAGAGGGAAAATAGTAAAACTTGATGATGGTGAGGGGAAGTTAAAGAATGGATGGGAAAAAACCTATTAAAATTCTTGTTTTTTCTGTATCGATAGGGGCGGGGCATGATTCAGTGGCTCAGGCTATAGCAGAGCGGTTATTATCGGAAGTTCCCGGTTCGGAAGTGAAAATAGTAGATACTTTTCGTTACATTAATAGTGTGTTAAATAAGGTTGTTGTGGGGAGTTATATGGAAACCTTACGTTTTACGCCGAAGGTTTGGGGATATTTATATGACCAAGCGGAGGAAGGAGATAAGCTGGTGGAGTTAAGTCAGGTTTTAGCTAAGATCCTTTCCCCTAAGTTGGTACAGTTAATCAATGAGGTTAATCCGCAAATTATTATGACGACACATGCTTTTCCTACGGGAATGTTGGGAGCGATGAAATGTAGAGGGCAGATTGAAACACTTTTAGCTTCGGCGGTTACTGATTTTCATATTCATCCGATTTGGATCAGCAAGGGGATCGACCTTTATTTTATTCATTCTCCTGATTTGGCATATCCGTTAATTCAGGAAGGGATCTCTAGGGAGAGAATCAGACCGGTGGGGATTCCCATTAGGATGCAATTCGGGCAGAAAACAGATTCGCTTAGTGCAAAAAAAGAATTATGTTTGTCCGGCGACCCTGTGGTCTTAGTTATGGGTGGAGGTTTGGGGTTAGGACGGATAGAAGTCATCACGAAAAAAATCCTTAGCGATGAAAGATTTGGCGTTGTTGTGGTCGCGGGAAAGAATAAGCGCCTTTATAATAATTTAACGAAATGGAATAATCCTCGCTTACGGGTTTTTGGTTATGTAGAGAATATGGCTAGAGTTATTGCCGCTTGTGATTTGGTGATCTCTAAGCCCGGCGGAGTTACTACAGCCGAAGTGTTGGCTGTAGGGAAACCACTGGTTATTTATTCTTCTCTTCCCGGTCAGGAAGATAGAAATACGAATTATCTTTTAAACAGGGGAGCTGCTATCAAGGTGAAGAACCTAGATACACTGATTCCGGAAATTTTGTCTCTCTGGCAGAATCCTCTTAGGTTGCAGCAGATGGAGGAAACGGCAAAACAATTGGGTTCTCCCCATTCCAGTAAGCTGGTTTGGGATAATCTTTGGTCGTACTTAGAACGTGAGATAAGCAAGGTTGGGGACGGTTCCTGACTTACCATTTTAAGCAAAAAGATTAATGTTAAATGTGTTTCTTGCAATTTTTCTTTTTATTCGGTATAATGAAGAAAAATTAATTCAAGTCACATTGCGTTAAGGGTTTGTTTTTTGTAGGATGGGATAGTAAAGGTTGATTTGATGTGATTTTAAGGAAACAGTAAGGGAATAGGGAAATGTAGGACGGTAGAATGGTAGGGGGAAGATGTGTTTATTCAAGGCACCCTTCTTTCGGGTGTCTTTTTCTCCTTCTAGTTCATACCAAGCCCATGGGGAGAGTTGTTTTTGGGGAAAACCCGAAAAGTAGTATGTAAAATTAAGAAGGAGTGATTGGTAATGATTGTGGTGATGAACACTAATTTAGGGGAGGAAGTTGTACAAAAGGTAGTCGAAAAGCTACAAAAAAACGGCTATCAGACTCATGAATCAAAGGGTATAGAAAAAATCTTGATTGGGGCAGTAGGTGGTGAAAAATCTCCCTACATTAAGCAAGCGATAGAGGTTATGGAGGGAGTAGAAAAGGTTATTTCTGTTCTCGTACCCTATAAATTAGCGAGTAGGGAGTTTAAGCAGGAAAATACGGTCATCAGGCTGGGGGATATTTCTTTAGGCGGCGAGCAGATTCAAGTGATGGCCGGACCTTGTGCTGTAGAAAGTAGGGAACAGCTTTTAGAAATAGCGACGCTTATTAAGGAAAGTGGTGTGCGAATTTTACGGGGTGGGGCTTATAAACCGCGCACCTCTCCTTATACTTTTCAGGGCTTAGAGGAAAAAGGGTTAGAATATTTAGCCGAAGCACGGGAAAAGACAGGCTTGTATATAGTTACGGAAGTGATGGATACGCGGAAGGTAGAACTGGTAGCCCAATATGCTGATATTTTGCAAATTGGAACTAGGAATATACAGAACTTCCCACTTTTAACAGAGGTGGCGAAAAGCAATAAACCTGTACTTTTGAAAAGGGGATTAAGTTCGACGATAGAGGAATGGATTATGGCTGCAGAATATATCATGCTGAATGGCAATCATCAGGTGATTCTTTGTGAAAGAGGGATTCGTTCTTTTGATTCTGCCTATAGTCGTAATGTTTTAGATCTTTCTGCTGTTCCTATTTTAAAGGGACTCACTCATTTACCGGTGATTGTAGATCCTAGTCATGGCACGGGGAAATGGCGTTTAGTGGAGCCGATGGCTCGGGCAGCTGTGGCCGTAGGGGCTGATGGTTTGATTATTGAAGTACATGCTCATCCTGAGGAAGCGGTTTGTGATGGGCCACAGTGTCTGAAACCTCAAAAATTTATGAACTTGTTGCAAGAGGTTAAAAAGATAGCCGGGGTTATGGGAAGGACATTATGAGGGAGAAAGGTGCATGTCTATAAAAAAGATTACCATTATTGGCTTAGGTTTAATGGGAGGATCCTTGGGGCTGTCCTTGAAAAAAAAGATTGCTGAAGTAGAAGTGCGTGGTGTTGATCAGTGTGGCGAATTGGTTTGCCAAGCTGAAAAAAGGGGAGCTGTTGACTATGGTACCGTTAATTTAGAGGAAGGCGTTATCGGGGCAGATTTGATTTTTTTGGCTACTCCTGTCTCCGTAATGCCTCTTCTCTGTGCGGAAATGGCACCTTATTTAAAGGATGGCGCAATTGTTTCTGACTTGGGCAGTGTAAAAGAACAGTTGGTAGAATGTTTGGAGGAAATATTGCCTGCGCGGGTCTTTTTTTTAGGTGGACACCCGATGGCCGGTTCGGAAAAAGGCGGAATTACAGAGGCTAGTGCAGACCTTTTGGAAAATGCGGCTTATCTTCTGACGCCTACTGCGAGGACGAAGGCTCAGGTTATTGATAGTTTAAGCGCTCTCTTGGCTCGGTTGGGAGCTAAGGTAATCCTTCTTTCCCCCCTTGAACATGACCGCAAAGTAGCAGCAGTTAGCCATTTGCCTCATGTTTTGGCTAGTGCTCTTATTAATACGGTGGGTTCTTTGGAGGAAGAGGAAGGCGGATATTTTCTTTTGGCCGCGGGAGGTTTTCGTGATACGACTCGTATTGCCGGCAGTCAGAGTGAGATGTGGTCGGAGATTCTTTTGCAAAATAAAAAAGCCCTTTTACCACTTCTGAAAGATTTGCGTCAGGTTTTGGCTGAATATGAAGTGGCTTTGGAGAAAGAAGAACAGGTTTATTTACGGGGTTTGTTGGAAAAGGCCAGGCAAAGGAGAGAAAGAGTTTTAGAAAATTACGGCGACATGGTGAGAAGATCTAGGATATAATAAGAAGAAAATAGGAGTTTGATGAAATTGCAAAAAAAAGTTGCTTCTGCCAGAGGATTAAGAGGAGTTATTCGCGTGCCGGGTGATAAGTCTATTTCTCATCGGGCGCTGATGTTGGCTGCTTTGGCGGAAGGGACTACGGAAATAGAGGGTTTTCTTGCTTCTGCTGATTGTTTGCATACTGAAAAATGTCTAAGCAGTCTGGGTATTTCTATAAAAAGAGAAAGTGCTTTGACGAGTATGCCCTTACCTGCAAAGGCACAGCGAGGAGAGGAAAAGATTTATGTTGAGGGGCAGGGTCTGGGGGGGTTGCAAGAGCCGCAGGAAATTCTTGATGTAGGCAATTCAGGGACAACGATGCGCCTTTTAAGTGGTATTTTGGCGGGGCAGTCGTTTGCTTCGTTTCTAACGGGTGATCTTTCTCTCCGTAAGCGGCCGATGGGGCGGGTCGTTATCCCTTTGCAAAAGATGGGGGCACGGATTATCGGACGGCAAGGCGGTACTTTGGCGCCTTTAGCGATCACGGGTGGAAACTTGAAGCCCATGACTTATCAGATGTCTGTAGCCAGTGCTCAGGTAAAGTCGGCACTTCTTTTGGCGGGTCTTTTTACTCCGGGCTGGACGGAAGTTCTGGAGCCAACTATTTCTCGTAATCATACCGAATTGATGTTAGAGGCCTTTGGTGCACAGGTAGAAAGGGGTGAGTCACGGGTACGGGTAAAAGGGTTATCGGAACTAACGGCACAGAAAGTGGTGGTACCCGGAGATCTTTCTTCGGCTGCTTTTTTGCTGGTAGCCGGTCTTGTTGTTCCTGATAGTCGGGTGATCATTAAGTCAGTGGGCTTGAACCCTACGCGGAGCGGGATTATTGATGTTCTTAAGGCCATGGGGGCTAAGCTGCGGATTAATGAGGAACAAGAAATTGCAGGTGAGTTACGGGGCACAATTGAGGTGGAAAGCAGTTCTTTAGCAGGTGTTTCGATAGGGGGGGAGATCGTGCCTCGTTTAATTGATGAACTGCCTATTTTAGCGGTAGCGGGTCTTTTTGCCCGTGGCGTAACAGAAATAAGGGATGCCGGTGAATTAAAGGTTAAGGAAAGCAATCGCTTAACGGCGATTTGTGAAGGACTAACTCGTTTAGGAGGACGGGTGGAAGAACTTCCTGATGGTTTACGTATTCAGGGAGGTGCTTCTTTACGAGGGGCTTTTTGTCGAAGTTTTGGCGATCATCGTATTGCGATGGCTTTAGCTATAGCAGCACTAGGTGCAGAGGGGGAAACGGTAATTGATGATGCAGAAGCGGTAGAGGTTTCCTTTCCCGGTTTTTGGAGCTTGTTGGATGAATTGAGGAGTGAAAACAGATGTTAACGGTGAATGGAAATACTAAAATTTTTGCGGTATTAGGGAATCCGCTTGAACATTCTCTTTCCCCGGTCATGTATAATGCAGCTTTTTCCGCTCTAGGCATGAACAGTATTTATGTGGCTTTACAGGTAAAAAGGGATCAACTGGGGGATGCGGTGCAGGGGTTGAAGGCGTTAGGGATACAGGGCGGAAATGTAACCATCCCTTTTAAGGAAGAAATTATGCCGTATCTGGATGAGTTAACGAAAGAAGCTCGTTTGATTGGAGCGGTGAATACTTTTTATTGGGAAGAGGATCGTTTGTGGGGTGACAATACTGATGGGGCAGGTTTCCTGGCGGCCTTACAAAAAGTAACACCTAATCTTCTGGATTATACAGGAACTTTGCTCTTGGGTGCCGGAGGTGCAGCCAGAGCTGTAGGAGTTGCTTTAGCTTTAGCCGGGATAAAGAATTTCACGATTGTTAATCGCCATAGAGAAAGGGCGAAAGAATTAGCTTCTTTGTTGGAAAGCTTAGGTTCTATTGTTAGTATACGGAATTGGCAGGGACAGGGGTTGAAAGAGGCCTTCTCAGAAAATAGGTTGGTAGTTAATACTACTCCTTTAGGGATGTCTCCTCAGAAAAAGGAAAGTCCTCCTGTAGAAGAAAAGTGGTTCAACAAAGGACAGCTGGTGATTGATTTGATTTATAAGCCGCAGGAAACCTTGTTTTTACAAAAAGCAAAGGCGCGGGGCTGTGAAACGCTTAATGGGATGTCTATGCTTTTGGCACAGGGTATTTTGGCCTTTGAAAAGTGGTCAGGTCAGAAAGCGCCTAAAGAAGTTATGGCGCAAGCACTAGAAAGGTGGGTGTGAGATGCTGCGGTTTTTGACAGCAGGCGAATCGCATGGTCGAGCCTTAGTGACGATTATTGAGGGGCTTCCCGCGGGGCTGGAGTTGAATTTGGCAAGAATTAACGGTCTTTTAAAAAGGCGGCAGGGTGGCTATGGTCGGGGTAAACGCATGACCTTAGAGGAAGATCAAGTTGAGATTTTCTCTGGGCTGAGGGGTGCGGTAACGTTAGGGACACCTCTTACTCTGGTAATTAATAACCGAGATTGGGAAAATTGGCAGGAGATTATGGCTCCCGGCATTGAAGCTAAACTGGGGGGAAAAATGGTGACTAGCCCGCGTCCCGGTCATGCTGATTTAGCGGGGGGGCTTAAATATAGGCAAGAGGATTTACGCAATATCTTGGAAAGGGCCAGTGCCAGGGAAACAGCGGCTCGTGTGGCAGTTGGTGCTGTCGCCGAGGAATTGTTATTTTCTTTAGGGATAAGGGTCCAAGGCCAGGTTATAGCGATAGGGAATGTTAGTGTTAGTGCCGAAGAAAAAATAGTAGATAGTCGGTTGTTATATAAAAATCCACTTTATTGTCCTGCTCAGGAGGCTTCTCTGTTGATGATTAAGGCGATTGAGGAAGCGGAAAAGCAGGGGGATTCATTGGGGGGCGTTATTCAGGTTGTCGCCGAGGGGGTTCCGGTGGGGTTGGGTTCCCATGTCCAGTGGGATCGCCGCCTTGATGGGCAGTTAGCCCAGGCGTTGATGAGTATTCCGGCGATCAAAGGCGTGGAAATCGGCGGGGGTTTTAGCACGGCTTCTTTATTAGGTTCACAGGTACATGACGAGATAGAATATCAAACGGGAATCGGATTCCGGCATCGGACGAATCGTGCCGGAGGTATTGAGGGTGGGATCAGCAATGGGGAGCCTTTGGTTATCCGGGCGGCGATGAAACCGATTCCGACCTTGGCTAAGCCTTTAGCTAGTGTGGAATGGCAAACAAAAAAAACTGCGGCGGCGGCGGTAGAGCGTGCTGATGTGTGTGCCGTACCGGCGGCGGCGATAGTGGGGGAAGCGGTGACGGCGTGGGTGTTGGCAGCAGTCGTAATGGAGAAATTTGGCGGCGACCATCTCAAGGAGACTTTGGCGAATTATAAAAATTATTTGG
>JAQVYD010000037.1 GCA_028709105.1 Clostridia bacterium | reverse complement strand
AGAAAGGAGGAGGGTAAATGGCGGGTTTGTTAATTAAAAATGCCTTAATTGTTCCTATGGATGATTGTTCAAGGGCGGAAGATTGGTTTAAGGGTGATGTGGCAATTGAGGGCAGTTTGATTAAAGAAGTGGGGGAGAGTCTACAGGAAAAGTATCCAAGTTTTACTGTGCTTAACGGGCAGGATAGCTTGGTGATGCCTGGTTTTATTAATTGTCATACCCATGCGGCAATGACGATGCTGCGAGGGTATGCTGATGATTTGCCCTTGATGACTTGGCTTGAGGAGATGATTTGGCCTCGAGAGGCACATTTAGATAGAGAAGACATTTATTGGGGTACACAATTGGCTATTTTAGAAATGATTAAGTCCGGGACGACTACTTTTGCGGATATGTATTTTTATATGGATGAAACAGCGCAAGCAGTATTAGAATCAGGGATTCGAGCTTCTTTGTCTAGGGGCATGGTGGGTTCAGGCGCAACGGCAGAGTTGGCTCTTGAGGAAAGTGTGGAGTTCATACAAACTTGGCAAGGTCAAGGGGAGGGCAGAATTACTTGTATGTTTGGACCTCATGCTCCTTATACGTGTCCTCCGGCTTATTTAGAGAGGGTGATGGCTCTCGCTGATGATTGGGGTGTAGGAATCCATATTCATTTAGCGGAGACAGTTGATGAGGTAGCCAAAATTACGAAACAAGAAGGTTTGAGACCGGTAGAATTAATGGATTCAATCGGGCTTTTTCAAGGACGTCATGTCTTGGCAGCTCATTGTGTTCATCTATCAGAAAAAGAAATCGAGATTTTGGCAAAAAACAAGGTAGGGATTGCCCATAATCCGGAAAGTAATATGAAATTAGCCAGTGGGATCGCCCCTATTTCTCAACTTTTAGAGAAGGGTGCTTTCGTAGGTTTGGGAACTGATGGGGCCGCGAGTAATAATAATTTAGATATGCTGGAAGAGATGCGTACTTGTGCTCTTTTGCATAAAGTTGCGGCAATGGATCCTACTGTTTTACCGGCTAAACAGGTTTTAAGGATGGCGACTAAAGGCGGTGCTAAGGTGCTGGGCTTGGAGCATGTAGGGTCGCTTGCAGTGGGGGAAAAAGCGGATCTGCTAATTTTTGATTTAAAAAAGCCTCATCTGACACCTTTATATAATCCGCTGGCGAATCTTGTTTATGCGGCACAATCCTCTGATTTAAAAACCGTAATTATTGATGGGAAGATTGTGATGCAAGAGCGCCAAGTATTAACAATGGATGAAGAAAGAATTTTGTTTGAAGCGGAAAAACGCGGACAGGATTTAATTCATAAAAAATAGTTGACATTGTTACGGAAAGTGGTTTAAAATAAAGAGGCTGTTAAGTGAATCTCCTTAACAGAAACAAAATTTTTCTAGATTATGTTTTCTGGTGATTTATTGATGAATGATTTAACGAAACGAGCTTTGTATTTTGATTTTTATGGTGTGCTTTTAACTGAAAAACAGAAAGAAATCTATGATTTGTATTATCAACAGGACTTATCCTTTGGCGAAATCAGTGAAATTCGGGGTGTTTCGCGAGAGGCTGTTTTTGACCTTTTAAAGCGGACGGAAGAAGCCCTTGCTTATTATGAAAGCAAATTGAGGTTGGTACAGAAATATCAATTAAGCAGGGAAATAATCAAAGAAATTACGCAAAAAATAGACGAATTAAAGAATACGGAAGAGAAAACCCCCCCAAGTATGTATGGGAAAAAAGATTTAGATCAAGTAGCAGGGTTGCTGCGAAAATTAGATGATAGTTGGTAGGTGAAACACTTAATGGCTTTTGAGAATATTGCGGAAAGGCTCCAAGGTGTTTTTAAAAAGCTGCGGGGAAAAGGGAAGCTTTCTGAAAAAGATGTTCGTGAGGCGATGCGGGAAGTTCGTTTAGCCTTATTAGAAGCCGATGTCAATTATTGGGTAGTTAAAGAATTTATCAATAAGCTTACGGAAAGAGCGATTGGTTCTGAGGTTTTAGAAAGTCTTACTCCCGGTCAGCAGGTTATAAAAATTGTCCATGATGAGATGACTCAGTTAATGGGAGGGAGTCAGAGTAAAATAAATGTAGCTGCTAAACCACCGACTGTGCTGATGATGGTCGGGCTGCAAGGGTCAGGAAAAACGACGACCAGCGCCAAGTTAGCCGCTTATTTAAAAAAGCAGGGAAAAAGCCCCTTGCTTACAGCTTGTGATGTCTATAGACCTGCAGCGATTAAACAGCTTCAAGTGTTAGGTGAGCAGTTAGAGGTTCCTGTTTTTTCGTTAGGTGACAAGCAAAAACCTGTAGATATCGCTAGAGGTGCGATAAGTTATGCCCAAAAAGGCGGACACGATTTTGTTATTTTAGATACGGCCGGACGTTTGCATATTGATGAAGAATTAATGGGTGAGTTGGAGCAGCTTAAAACTAATTGTCATCCGCAGGAGATTTTATTGGTTGTCGATGCGATGACCGGTCAGGATGCCGTAAATGTAGCCGAGAGTTTTAATCAGAGGTTAGGTCTTGATGGTGTGGTTCTAACGAAGTTAGATGGAGATACCAGAGGGGGTGCCGCTCTATCGGTAAAGGCTGTTACCGGAGCACCTGTAAAATTCGCCGGTGTTGGTGAAAAGCTTGATGCTTTAGAGCCTTTTCATCCGGAGCGCATGGCTTCACGTATTTTAGGGATGGGTGATGTGCTTACCCTGATTGAAAAAGCCCAGGTTAACGTGGATCTGCAGAAAGCCCAGGAATTAGAACGTAAAATGCGTTTGAATGAATTTACGCTGGATGATTTTTTAGAGCAGATTCAGCAGATGAGAAGCTTAGGTCCTCTAGAGCAGTTGATGGACATGATTCCCGGAATGGGCAAGGTCAAAGGACGGCAGGGATTAGAAATAAAGGAAAAGGATCTTGGTCAAGTGGAAGCAATTATTCGGGCGATGACTGCGGAGGAGCGGCGGAAACCGGAGATCATTAATGGCAGCCGCAGGAAGAGAATAGCTGAGGGTAGTGGAACTTCGTTGCCGGATGTTAATCGGATTCTTAAACAATTTACGCAGATGAAGAAAATGATGAAACAGTTTACTCAGCAGCAATTCGGTGGGAAAGGTAGAAAAAAGGGATTCCCGAAAATGCCGTTTTTGAGCTAAACCTATGGAGGTATAGGATTTTAGAGTGGCGAACTTTTGTAAGGAGGTGAAATGATGGCGACAAGGATTAGATTGAGAAGAATGGGTGCTAAAAAAGCTCCTTTTTATCGGTTGGTAGTGGCTGATTCCCGTGCCCCGCGTGACGGTCGGTTTATTGAGGAAATTGGTTATTATGACCCTACTAAAAAACCTACTGTAATTAATATTAATGAAGAAAGGGCATTATATTGGTTAAAAACAGGTGCACAACCTTCCGAAACAGTTAGATCTTTATTTAATAAAACTGGTATTTTAGCTAAACTTAGTGAATAACGGTTAGGGGTGGGACGATGGAAGAGTTGGTTAAAATCCTGGCCGAAGCTTTGGTAGATAATCCTGAAGAGGTCCAAGTTTTACGTCGGGATGAAGAGGACAAGGCAATTATTGAGTTGCGTGTGGCCCCCGAAGATATGGGGAAGGTTATTGGTAAACAAGGTCGCATTGCTCGGGCTATTCGCACTGTGGTACGAGCTGCCGCTACTCACGAGAACAAAAAGGTGATTATTGATATCATTGATTAGAGAGGTCAGGAGGACCTCTCTTTACCTATCAGGAAGAAGGAGGAAAAATTGTGGAAAAATTAATTATAAATCGTAAAATAAAAATAAAAATTCGCGTAACCGATGCTTTTAAAACACAAGTAATTGAAGAGTTACAGGAGGGCATCAATAAATTAGATGCTGAATTAAAGTTTCTGGAACAGCGGGCGAAAAAGATGATTACGGAATTAACTCTGAAAGCTTCACCACAAGTAGCGGCAGTAAGAGAACAATTAGAATATGAAAAGCAGAAAAGGGAAGAAACGAGAATGGCCCTGGCAGAGCAGATGAAAATTGCAGGAACTTTGGAGAATGGGAATGAGGTTATGCAGGGAGAAATCGAAGGACCTCTTGAGGTTAAGGTAGGAGATAAGTGGGAAGAAATAATGCAGCGGGAGATTGTTTTTGAGGAAGGTCGGATTATTGCTATAAGGTAGGAAGGGAAAAGATGGCGGAATATATTAAAATCGGTCAGATTGTGAATACGCATGGAAATAAGGGTGGCTTAACGATCTATCCTTTAACTGATGATGCGCAAAGATTTTTCGCTTTGGAAAAGGTTTATATTAGGTGTGAAAATGACTATGTGGATTATACGATAGCCAAGGTTCAGTTACATAAAAACATGGTCTTGCTGTCGTTGCAAGAAATTGCGGATATGAATACGGCAGAAAGGTTAAAAGGGTTATATTTAGAAATACCTCAAGCAGAAGTAAGGCCTCTTCCGGCAGGCTCTTTTTATATTTTTCAATTAATCGGTTTGGATGTTTATGAAAAAGAGCAATATTTAGGGAAGCTGAGTGAGGTCCTAAAGCCTGGTAGTAATGATATTTTTGTGGTAAAAACATTAGATAATAAGGAAATATATCTTCCGGCGTTAAAGTCGGTTATTACCCGGATTGATTTGGAGTGTGGCCGCATGGAAGTAAAAATTCCGCCGGGTCTCTTGGATTAGGGGGAGTTAGTTAGATGGAGATACATATTTTTACGATTTTTCCGGAGATGTTTAGGGGTCCGATCAATACGAGTATCTTAAAAAGGGCACAAGAACAGCAGCTAATTACGTTTAATTTAATAGATTTCCGCTCTTATTCACCTTCTAAACATCAAAATGTAGATGATAGCCCTTTCGGCGGCGGTGCGGGCATGGTTTTAAAGCCTGAACCGATTTATTCTGCTGTAGAGTCTGTCTTAGGCAATGTGCAGGATTATCACGGCAAGATTTTACTGATGTCACCACAGGGGGAGCCGTTTAAGCAAAAAATGGCCCGGGACTTGGCGCAGGAAGAAAGTCTTGCTTTTATTTGTGGGCATTATGAAGGATTTGATGAAAGGGTTAGAGCTTTGGCTGATCAAGAGATCTCTATTGGCGATTATGTCCTGACAGGTGGAGAAATTCCTGCCATGGTGGTTATTGATGCGGTTTGTCGGTTATTACCCGGTGTTTTGGGGGAAAGCGAGTCTCCTCTTGCTGATTCTTTTTATCATGGTTTATTAGAATATCCGCAGTATACACGCCCGCGGGAATTTCGCGGGATGGTGGTGCCGGATATTTTGCTTTCGGGAAATCATGAGGAAATAAGAAGGTGGCGTTGTCAAGAGGCTTTAAGAAGAACATTACAAAGGAGACCTGATCTGTTGAAAACGCAGGACTTCTCGGACGAAGAACGGGAATTACTGGCTCAACTCGAATCTCGAATCTCGAACCTCGAAAAAAGTGGTTGTTAATTTAGCTGAGGATATGCTATAATATCATAGATTGTTTGTTTGGGGGAAAAAGGATGATCCGCTATCTTGATTTTTGTGAGGCAAGGTATGAACATCTAGGTGGAAGGAGGTAATAAAGGCTATGGATTTATTAAAATCAGTAGAAACTGAATATTTACGTGAGGATATTCCTGATTTTCGACCTGGGGATACAGTGCGTGTTCACGTTAAGGTTGTAGAAGGTACTAGAGAGAGAATTCAGGTTTTTGAAGGTACTGTGATTAAAAGAAGAGGCAGTGGTTTGAATGAGACTTTTACTGTTCGTCGTGTTTCTTATGGGGTAGGTGTGGAACGTTGTTTCCCTGTTCATACACCTAGAGTACAAAAGATTGAAGTGATGCGTAAAGGAAGTGTACGTAGAGCCAAACTTTATTATTTACGTAAACTATCCGGTAAAGCTGCCAGAATTAAGGAAAGAGTATAATGGCTTGCAAAGGGGACTGAGAGGCTCAGTCCCCTTTGTGTCAAATTAAGGCGATGAAGAGAGAGTCGCAAGGTGGTGGGGAAATGGAGCAGGAAAGTCCGGGCAAAGGGGCTCTTGAAGCTGTGTCCGCAAGTGCGCAGGAGGAAAAAGGGGGGAATATGCAGAAAAGGTTGAAAATCCCCTGGGAAAAAATCCTGCAAGGGATAGTGGTGATATTAGCCTTGCTTTTAACTGCCAATCTTGTTTTTTGGCGGTATTATTGGATTCCCTCTGCTTCTATGGAACCGACCTTAAAAATAGAGGATAGAATTATCGTTAATAAGGTTAGTTATTGGATCACAAAACCGCATCGAGGAGAAATTATTGTTTTTAAGTATCCGCTGAATGTGAAAAAACATTATATTAAAAGAATTATAGGTCTTCCACAAGAAAAGGTGGAGATAAAAAAAAGTATGGTCTATATTGATGATCAACCTTTAAGGGAAGCCTATCTTCAAGAAATTAAGTATAATAATTATGGTCCTGTGGTTGTTCCCGAAGGGCATTATTTTGTTTTAGGAGATAACCGGGTGAATAGTATGGATAGTCGCATTTGGGGGTTTGTCGAGAATAGCTATATTATTGGCAAGGTTTTTTATCGTTATTGGCCGTTTGAGCGTATGGCTAATCTTAACAATTAGTAAGTTAATGATCAAGGTGTATAATTGTTCGGTAGTGGGAGGTTTTTTTGTGATTAATTGGTTTCCGGGACATATGGCTAAAACAAAAAAGCTAATTAGTGAAAATATTAAATTGGTAGATGTGGTCTTAGAACTGGTGGATGCTAGGCTTCCGGCCAGTAGTAGAAATCCTCTTTTACAGGAATTTTTAGGGGAGAAACCATTAGTCCTTGTTTTAAACAAGGCGGACTTAGCAGAAAAGGAGGAGACGCAAAAGTGGTTGGGTTTTTACCGTCAGGAAGGTTATGGGGCTATAGCTTTTAATTCTTTACAAAATAAGGAACAGAATGAGAAAAAAAAGTTATACGCTTTGGTTAAAGAGCAGGCGAAGGATGAATTGAAGCATCGGGCGAAGAGAGGGATAAAAAATCAAGTTGTCCGTTTGATGATTTTAGGGATTCCTAATGTCGGCAAGTCTACTTTGCTTAACAATCTTAAAGGCAGAGTTGCAGCCAGGACTGGAGATAAGCCTGGGGTAACAAAAGGAAAACAATGGGTACGTTTAGAAAATGAGCTTGAACTTTTGGATATGCCGGGAATTCTTTGGCCTAAAATTGAAGATCCTGTTACGGGATACAAATTAGCAGTGACAGGAGCGATAAAAGAGGAGGTTTATGATTCTCTGGAGCTTTCTCTGTGGCTGCTAGGTTGGTTAGGGCAGAATAAGCCGGGTAGAATTGCCCAACGCTATCAGCTTGAGGAAGAGCAAGAGGATGTTGATGTTTTGGAGGCTCTTTGTCGGAAACGAGGATTTCTGGCGCGGGGTGGTGAGCCTGATCTGGAAAAAGGGGCTCATATTTTGCTTGCCGAGTATCGTAGTGGTAAGCTGGGTAGGGTGACGATGGATGTTTGTTGATTGGGAAAAGATGTCGGTGAAAAAAATTAGGGAAAAAATCTTGGAGATGCCCCCGGAATGGCGATTAGCAGTAATTGGAGAATTGCGGTTGGATTCACGTAAAGGCGTACAAAATCTTGCTTGGGGCTTGGAAAAAGAATTAGCCGCTGAGGAAAAGGAAAGAGCTAGGTTAAAGCAATTATTAGCAAAAGAAGAAGGGTTAAGGAAAGCAGGATATCAGTTTATTGGGGGGATCGATGAAGCAGGGCGGGGTCCTTTGGCCGGACCGGTAGCAGCGGCTTGTGTGCTTCTTCCTCCGCATTGTTTTTGGGCAGGTTTGAATGATTCGAAAAAACTTAGTGCACAGCAAAGGGAGGACTTGGCACGAAAAATTAAAAAGGAAGCGGTAGCTTGGGCCGTGGGTTTGGTTAGCCATAAAGAGATAGACCGCATTAATATTTATCAAGCGACTAAAGTCGCAATGTTGAAAGCAGTAAAGGCTTTAGCGGTGCAACCGGATTACCTTTTGCTTGATGCGATGAGGATTGAGACAAAGATACCTCAGCAGAGTATAGTGCATGGTGATTGTCAGTGTGCAGCAATTGCGGCAGCTTCCATTATTGCGAAAACGTATCGAGACAGAATTATGGAGCTAATGGATAGCTTTTATCCTCTGTATGGTTTTAAGGAAAATAAAGGTTATGGAACGGCACGACATTTGGCGGCCTTGCAACTATACGGACCATCACCGGTACATCGCCGCAGTTTTTTGTCTAATTATGGTGAGAAGTTTGTGGAAATCCCGAATTTAAAAAGCAGGGTGGAACACCGTGGATAGAATTAGTTTAGGTAAAAAAGCTGAAGAGTTGGCTGCTGCATATTTGCTGGAGCAAGGCTATCGGATTATTGAACGTAATTTCCGTTGTTCTTTCGGAGAAATGGATATTATTGCGGAAGATGCCGATGTTTTAGTTTTTGTCGAAGTAAGAAGTAAACAGAGTTCGTTTTTCGGTTTGCCGCAGGAAACCGTTACTTGGGTTAAACAGCAAAAACTGAGGCGTTTAGCCGGCTATTATCTAAAAATAAAGACGGCTGGTGATAAAAAATGCCGTTTTGATGTGATTGGGATTCTTTTTGATCAAGAAAAGGGGATAAAATCTTTAGAATTGATTAAAGATGCTTTTTGAAGTAGTATGCTTATAATAGCAGGAGTAAAATATGAAGGGGAGGGTTGGTTATGAAATATGCAGAGCCATTAATCATAAATAAGGATGAACAAAGTACAGTTCGGCCTAGAAAAACAGGCTCACTCAAAGGGATCGGGTTTGTTTATGTTTTAGTATTGCTTCTGCTTTGGGGAGGGTTAGTTTATGGTGGTTTTTATTTCTCAAAACAATATTTAGATAAAACCATCAATAATATTCAGCAGACTAATGCGCTAAACATTCAGGAAATCAAGGAAAGAATGGAGAGCTTGACTAATGAAATGATTGCTTTGAAAAGTGAATTAAGTAATACTGATCAAACTTTGTCGTCTTCGAGCAGTATTCAGGCACAGTTGAATCAAAAGATAGATTTGCTTGACCGGCAGTTAAAGAACTTAGAAAAAAGTCTGCAGATCCTGAAGGAGGCACCCAATGCGCGCCGTTAATCTTTTAGCTGTGTTCGTAATTACCCCTTTTCTTGGCTTGTGGCTCGCTTGTAATAGTTTTACCGGTTATGCACAAGACTTATTGCTGCCGGTAGAAAGAGTCAATATCCCCCTTCATGCTCTTGAAAAAAGCTTGACACTGTTAGAGCAGGAAATGGGTGCCGTTAAAGCTCAAGCCGATGAACAGAAAACTAAGTATGAGGAACATGAGCAGTCTTTGAGCAGTCTTACGGAACAGGCTTCCCAACAGAAAACAATGTCGGATCAGATTTATGAAGAACGTATTTTAGCTATGTTAGGTTCACCAGTAAAAGTACATAAATCTTCGCGGGTAGAAATTAAGGTTTTTAAATTGGAGGAGTTAGGTTATCGCGGCTATATTGCGAAGGTGAAACTTTTTAATCCGAAGGCTTTTAAAGTGGTTTTAGCTAAAGATACCCTAGGTCAAAAAGAAACAACATTAGAGGCTGTTAAAAGAACGGGTGCTCTTTTAGGGATTAACGGCGGGGGCTTTTATACGGAAATGAGAGAGGGGAAACCTTATTCTGTACATATTGGTAATGTAGTAATTAACGGTAAGCTCATTACTCCGTTTAATGCTTATCCGGGGAATCTTTGCTTTGCAGGGGTAAACAGGTCCGGAGGGGTTATCGGCGGAATTATGTCGAAGAAAGAGCAGTTAATGGCCTTGAATCCTTGGCAGGGAGTTAGTTTTATCCCTGTGCTGATTAAAGGAGGAGCTATTCATCCTATTCCTGCCGAATGGGCCAAGACCAATCAACCCCGCACTATTCTAGGCGAATATGCTAATGGCGATTTGATTATGATTGTTGTTGATGGGCGGCAAGCTGACTGGAGTAGTGGAGTGACCCTAGAAAGGTTGATTGAAAAATTAGTGGAATTAGGGGTTAAAGAAGCGTATAATCTTGATGGTGGCGGATCTAGTGCTTTTGTTTATGGGGGGAAGGTTTTAAACAAACCCTCTGATGGTAAATTGCGTCCTGTTGTTACAAATATTGTCGTAATGCCTTAGTTTCTTTTCTTTTTGACTGCCCTGAGGGGCAGTTTTTTACTAATAAAAGAATTTTGAGAAGTTTAAGCAGGATTTTAATATGTAAAAGAGAAATAATCCATATTAAAGAAAGATAAGGTTAAATTTTGTTTGAAAAACAGTGAAAAACTATAGTTATGAGGTGTAAATATTGCTTGCCCGTATTTTTAGTTGTACTACGGTAGGAATGGATCCTTATTTAATTGAAGTGGAAGTTGACGTTTCCGGCGGACTCCCTGAATTTACGATTGTAGGGTTACCGGATACAACAGTAAAAGAAAGTAAAGAGAGAGTACGAACCGCCATTAAAAATGCCGGTTTTGATTTTCCACCTAGCAAGATTATTGTTAATCTTGCGCCGGCAGATATCAAAAAGGAAGGACCCGGTTTTGATTTAGCTATTGCGACGGGAATTTTGGCAGCAACGG
>JAQVYD010000158.1 GCA_028709105.1 Clostridia bacterium | reverse complement strand
CTCCAATAGAGCCAGCCCTTGTTGCTGACTTTTTAATAAGGCCGGATCGCTCCACTCCTTCTCCGCTTGACGCAGACTTTGCGCCCACTGACTACATAACCCAGACAAACGCTGGAGTGCCTTGCCTGCCTCTTCTAGGCTTTCCTCACTAATCTTCTGACCTTCAAGTACCACTTCTTCTAAGGAATCAGCCAGCGAAGAAAATTTTGGCTGTAAAGAAATAAGTGTTTCTTCCTTAAGCATAGTACTTTGATAAAGGAACAACCCTTTTTCCAGACAAAGGCTGACCTTCCCCAAAAAAGGAGCAATTTTCTCCGCGGCAAAAGTATCCTCAACCGCAAATTTAAAAGCGACCTTGTTTAAATAATCTTTGCTTATCTCGACTTCTATTTCTTCAGCCTTAATTTTATTAGCCAGAACAACAAGTGCCTCTTCATTATTGACCAAACCCAACAAAACCTGGTAAGGTCCTTCTCCCGTAACAATTACCGGGAAACCTTTTTGCCCCAACTCTGTCCCTATCTGTAAAGCCCCTTCCCGTTGCTCTGCCGTCACCACAAGAAGGGTATAATACGGGACCTGTTTTAAACGTAAAACCTTCTTTTTTTGAGGCAACTCTTGGTTTAAATTGCCTCCCCGCGAAGAAATGTTCCTTTTGAGGGAATCCGTTGGGATCTCACGGCTTATATTTCCCATATAAAAGCGTCCTAACCCCTGTCCCAAAAGTAAAGTAAAAAAGAGAACTAAGACAAAAACCAAGAAAAAAGAACTGCTTGGCACAGGATTAATTCTTAATCTAGTCAAAATAACACCCCCATCTTAACTCTAAATTATATGCAAAATGAGGATGTTTTTAGAACAAAAATACTTTTAGCAACAGTATTTTTGCATCATGGCTCGCGCTTCCCCGATCAGATAAAGCGACCCTGTGACCAGGACTAAATCATCGGTTTGGGCTTCTTGCACCGCCTTTCCGATAGCTTCTGCCAAATTCTCTATGAGCAAAACAGGGACCTTGTTTTCGTGAAAGTTCTTGCTTAACTCCTGCCAATGCTCAGCCCTGTAAGAATTAGGTTTAGTGATAATCACCATCTCCACTAAAGGCTCTAAAAGATGCGCCGCTAACGCCCGATCTTTATCATCCAGCATCCCGATCACCAGCAGCACACGCTGAACTTCCTTCTTTTTTTCCGCTAACCATTGAGCCAATACGGCAATGCCCGCGGGATTATGGGCACCGTCCAAAACTAAAAGAGGTCTTCGCCCTACAACTTCCAAACGCCCGGGCCACCTTGCCTTCGCTAGTCCCTGCTTTATTGTTGGTACCTCCATCCGCCAACCTTGCTCTTGTAGAATCTCCCCTGCCAAGATTGCTGTAACCGCATTTTCTACTTGATGCTGCCCCCAAAAGGGGAGAAAAAGCCTGCCATAATCATATTGTAAGGTTTGCACCGTAAAAAACTGTCCTGTGCTCGTCTCCTCTTGCCGCTCCCAACTAGCATCTCGCGGTACTTCCCATAGAGGCGCCCGACAATCCTGCGCTTTCTGCCGAATAATCTGCAAAACTTCTTCCTCTCTGCTCGCCGTCACCACAGGACAACCTGCTTTGATAATCCCGCTTTTCTTCTGCGCTATTTCCGCCAGAGTATTCCCTAGATAATCCTGATGATCTAGGGACACATTAGTAATGATGGAGAGCAGCGGCTTTTTCACCACATTCGTGGAATCAATATCGCCCCCCATGCCTACTTCGATGAGGGCGATATCTACTTTTTTGCGTGCAAAATACAAAAAAGCTAAAGCCGTCAGAACCTCAAATTCAGTGGGGGCTTCCCCCGTCTCACGTTGTACCTCTGCCAAAGTTCCGCAGATCTCTTCTAACAAAAGGACAAACGTATCCTCCGTAATATTTTCCCCATTAATCATAAAACGTTCCCGATAAGAAAGAAGGTGAGGCGAAATAAATGTCCCCACCCGATAACCACCTGCTCTTAAAATAGAAGCAAGCATGGCTAAGGTTGAACCCTTCCCGTTCGTCCCCCCAAGATGAACTATGGGGACTTGCTTTTCTGGATTACCCAAAATCCCCAGCAAACTGGTAATCCGCTGTAAGCCGAGATTAATGCCAAAACGTGTCAATTGACTAAGCTTTGTCAACGCTTCACTATACTCCATTTGCTCAACTCCCCAAAGAAACGATCCTCTCCAAAATAGCTTCTTTTTTGGTACGACAATCCTTTAACTTTTCCTCTTCCTTCACTACTATTTCCTGCGGAGCTTTAGTCAAAAAGCCCTTATTATTAAGCTTCTTTTCCAAACGAGCGATTTCCTGATCCCAAACCCCTTTTTCCTTTTCTAAACGAGCCTTTTCTTTTTCGATATCCACTAGCCCTTGCAAAAGGAGATAGACCTCCACACCACTAACCACGGCGGTCACAGCCTGCTCTGGTTTTTGCGGACTACTCAAGACTAAATCAACTTGGGCCAGTCCGGCTAAATTAAGCAGATAGATTTCTCCCTTCTGCAGAGCTGCCAAAACCCCCTCATTTTGCGCCATCAGCACTACCTTCGCCTTTTTCCCCAGCGGGA
>JAQVYD010000036.1 GCA_028709105.1 Clostridia bacterium | reverse complement strand
AAATGGCAGGAATTTGCCGCAAGAAAACAAAGAAGAACACAAAAAAAAGGGTGGTAATTTTTGCTTTAGGAAAGGTAAGGAAATAAGCTCCTAAGACACCGGCAATAGCCCCACTAGCTCCGACAAGAGGTATAGGTGAATTAACTGCAGTCACATAATAAACTAAGTTAGCAGCAATGCCTGTCAAGAGGTAAAAAAAGAGAAAACGAAGATGACCTAGTTTATCTTCGATATTGTCACCGAAAATCCATAAGTAAAGCATATTAGAAAGGACATGGAACCAACTTCCATGTAAAAAGGTAGCAGTAAGGAGAGGCGGATAGAAAAATCCGAAGAAAGAGAGGGCTTGTACCCGTTCGGTGAGTAAGGCTGGGGTAAAGCCATACTCAAGGATTAATCTCTCCATTTGCCAGGGTGAACTGCTGGCTTGTTGCAGATATATATAAAGATTGAGAGCAATTAAAATAACTGTTACTAACGGGAAACTTCGAGAACGTGTACTGTCGCGTAAAGGAATCATGATTTCACCTCTTGTTTATTTTACCATAGGGAAGATAAATATAATCAATTTTAGTTTAAGCAGATGGCGCGGTTTTTATTTCCGCGCCATTAGTGTTTTATAGTACAAAGTGAGACAACATCACGCAGAAGGACTTTTTTCCGCCAGGATATGGATATCTTCAAGGCGGACATGCAAACCAGATTTTTTCTCCAAAACCATATTAACGAGCCCTGTATGGTTAAGGTTCATCATGCAAAACCCGGGGAGGAAAGTCATACGACAGCCGAAGATGGGTTCTTTTTGGATAGAGGAGGCGATCCCTTCAAAACCAATCATGTGATAAGCCACGACATCTTTAATTTGTTGTTCACGAGAGTATTGCGGACCCACGACCCAAGTATAAAGGAGCCCCGTGATAGGTTCGGCTTTAATTACTTTAAGGACATGGGGGATGGGACAGCCTGCTCCCATGGGACGACCGAGGACATAGTCACCTTTGGTGATCTTCATTTTTTCGACAAGGTCACTACGGAAGGGGAGGACAATTTTTCGTGCCGAGATTTCTCCCGGCAGAGGTTTAAGGATAAAATCATAAGGGTTACCTAAAAGATCAAAGGGGGCATAAAGTGCCTCTTGCAGTTCTTCAAGGTCTTTTTGGCTGTCTTGCTTGATTTTTTCCTGAAAATAAGGACAATCCTGATAATTTTTTTCTCCACTATGCAGAAGGCGGAGAAAGCTTTTACAGTTTTCCGCACCACACTGTCCGCAATTTTTACCTGGTGGCAACCAATGTTTTGTTGAACACATCAGCTATTCCCCCCGATATAAGTAATCGGCAGCAAGGCCATCTAATTTTTTGACTACGCCAAAATGATGTTTCCAGCCAATTTCTTTTTTCCCTACACAGATAGTGCAGGTACCTAGAGGGGGACTGCCTTTAAGGAGGAGGGTTTCTTTATTAATAGGTGCTGACTTTTCAATAAGGTCATAGAGACGCTGTAGTGATGTACCTTGTAAAGCATTGGTTTCTAAAAGAATAATATTTTGATGAACTTCTTTTATTTTTTGGATGAGTACTTCTCGTTCTGCTTGACTAATCAAGTCAATCTTAGTAACAACGGCGATATCCGCTAAGGAGACCATTGCTCCCATTTTTTCCGGGGCGTGAATACCCGCGATAGAGCTTAAGACGATGAGCCCTAAGCCTTGGTTAAGGTAAGGGGAACAGCGGAGACAAAGCCCGGCACTTTCGATAATAAAGAGGTCGGTATTATTACTTTCCGCCCATTCGATAGCATCACCCATAATCATCACTCCGGCATGGTCGGGGCAAAGGTCACCTGAGTATACTTTTTTAGTGAGAATGTGAAATTCTTTACGTAGTTCTATATCTTCGAAGGCTTTGACTACATCTATTTTTAAGTAGGCGATTTTTATCTCTTTTTGGAATCTTTTGATGATTTGTTTGGTTAAAGAGGTTTTACCTACAGAGGGGGGCCCGGCGATTACTAAAAGTTTCAAAAATGAACACCACCTTATTTGGTTTTGCTTTTTTAAGCAAAGTTGGCACTAACTAGTTCTTGGGTTATTTCATAACCAGCTCTAAGGTTTTCCCGAATGACACCCATTTTTTGATCAAATTTGAGCAGGTTTTGAGCTGCACCTGATTCTGCTTCATTTTGACAAAGGATTTTTTTGACAGCGCCATTCCCCATGATTAAGCGTTTTTTAGTAAGCAGAGCGATGACGGGATCATGGGTAACAAAAATAATAATTTTGGAGGTGCTTCTGATAATTTCGATAACCTCTTGTTTAAAGATACCCGCATTCTCTATTTCATCAAGGAGGATAATAGGAGCAGCCCCAATGAGCAAAGCATCGGCAATTAAGAGTGATCTCGTTTGTCCTCCCGAAAGTATGGTAACTTTATGATGTGGTTTGATTTTTTCTCCGGTAAATTTATTCGCTAGTTCTAGGGTATCTGTCACAATTTGTTTTTTATTTATTTTACGAGCACGGGCATGAATATTAAAAAACTCCTCTACACTTAAATCGGCAAAGCATTTGGTGTTCTGGGTAATCATGGCAATTGGTTTTTGAGCGGGGTCATATCTTCTTTCATCTGTAGGGCTTTCCCCGTTAATGAGGATGTAGCGTCCTGTGGAAGTGTCTCCCTGAGCCAGTAGTTCAATATCGGTGATGAAGGCTGTTTTCCCGCTTCCTGTAGGTCCGACAATAGAGATGGTTTCTCCGGCTTTCAGGGTTATTTGGTCAAAAATTTCCTTATTTTCGTTTTTATCTTTGCCCGGTAAGATGGTGATCTCTTTAATCATGGGCTTGCTCCTTTCACTTACTTCTTTTTTTATTATTTAGAGGTACTTATATCAATGATGGTTGAATCGCAATATAAGGGGATGGTGGGTAAAAAGTTTTGTAAACAACAGTATTCAATATCGCGCCAGTAACCTTTGGCTAATAAGGTTCGCCCATTTTGGGATCTGCTTAAATAATAGGGGAGGTTCTTTTGGAAGTTATGATATAAAGCGAGGGCGCTTAAAGCTTTGTCATTAAGGAGTGGGTTGACGGTGTTTTTCAAGAGGTGGAGGAAATACCCTGCACAGCAAACATCTTCTAAGGAATATTCCCCCTGGGTGCCTGCACAGGCTAAGAGGAGGTCATTTTTATTTTCTTGAAGCTTTTGGACAAGAGCAGGGGCATTAAGAAAAGAACCGATATAAATCTTGGCGGCATCTTTGGCTTGCTGAATAGTTGTAGTGCCGTTGGTGGTAGAAAGAATAATTGTTTGGTTTTTGATTATTTCCGGGGCATATTCTAGAGGGGAATTACCTAGGTCAAAACCGTCTGTTTTTAGACAGTTCGTTTCTCCTCCTAGGAGGGAGGCGGGGTGTTGTTTTTTTAATTGTAAGGCCTTTTGCGGAGTAAAAGCAGGGAGAATTTTAGCTGCTCCTTGGTATAAGGCGGTAATAATAGTAGAGGAGGTCCGGAAAATATCAAGGATAATAGCGGTTTTACCATAAACCAAGGGGGAAGTGAGTTTTTGAGCAGTAAAACAGAGATCAATATTCATATTTAAACCTCCTCTGTAAAAATTACGAATGGTAAGTTTTGTTAGTAAGAGTATAGGCTGAGGGGAGGGTATCTGCTCTGAGCCCGGTTCTTAAGGCTTCTAAAGCTAGCAGGTCTTGAGGCTGAATGTTGCCCAGATTGACTGCAGAACCCAACCTTTTAATTAAGTTAATCTGCTGATTTTTTAGAGGCGCTTCCCAGATGATTTTATTGTGGTCCTCACAATTTTCCAGTAAAGCCATTAATTTTGCTTCTTCTATTTCTCCCTTGGGGTTATAAATACCAATTCCTTTCCCACTTTCCCGTGCTTCGATAATTGTTTTCCAAGCCCCATTAGCTAAGTCCTTTTGCCCTTGTATCCAGAGCTGTTTTGGAGAAAGTACTGCTTTAGGATTTTTTTTGCCCAATTCTGTGAGCACAGTAAAGCCTGCCCTGACGGCTTGTTTAATACAATCTTCGCGTTTTTCGGCATTTAAGGGGATTGTTCCGTCGGAGATTTCTATTATTTTAAAACCTAGCTTCCCAGCTTGTTCTAAATAAGCTTCATAACGTCCTTGGAACATAGCAATTTCCATTAAGGTTCCACCCGGGTAAATTTTAATTTGATATTCTTGGCAGAGTTCTATTTTCATTTTGACAAGTTTTTCTTTGTAAAGAAGGGAAGTCCCGAAGCCTAACTTGAGCAAATCAAGGTAACTGCCGGCTATTTCTAAAAGATCGCGTAATTCCCGGAGTCCTAGTCCTTTATCAATAACCATGGTTAGTCCTTTTTCCCTAGGCTTAAGACCTCTTTTCCCTAAAGGGTGATCAATAATTTGCTCCCAGCAGTCGTTCATAAATATTTGTCCGCTCCTTTATCTTAATTTCTTGTTACTACTCACTCTTTTATGATATGTAAGGACAAAAAAGGGAAGTGCTTGCTTTAGTAAATTGGGCAAACTTATATTTTTACAAATTAGAGGCTGAACGCAAAAAGGTTGTTTTTACGTTCAGCCTCTAATTTGAAAATAAAAAGAAGGATCAGCATCTTAATTTGTTCTAGGTTAATAGGTATAAAAGCCTCATCGCATTTATTTCATGTTCAATCAGACAATTGAAGTGGGAGTTATGGTTGCAAGAGTCTGTTCTTAGATACAGGTTCTTAAGCATTTGGATAACCTGGGTTTCTTCGATAAAGGCATAGCGGGCGGCTGCTCTAAAATCAGTAAATACCGGGACTTCTTCTGCCGCTTCCTCTAAATCGGTGAAATCTTTACCAAACATCTCCTTATGCATTTTTACTAAAGCCTCTTTGGTATTCATCACTGTTCTTCTATTTAATTCTATTAATCTTCTGGCTTCTTCCGTAGGGGCATTTTGGATCATGTAACCATAGACAATCAGTAATTCATTAAGTTCCATCATTAAATTTCTAAGGGCTTGGTACATAGCCATCATTTATTTGTTCCTCCTTTCTAATTTTATATCCAGAAGTACTTAGGATGGATGACGTAGTTTGGATGTGCTTTTCTATAATACTTTATGCAAATAGCGAGAAACGGTGACAGGCATAATTTTAACGGTACTTTCAAAAGCTACAGAAAGAAAGGGAGAGGATGGGTCTAATTGAGTTTTTTTCAACAGCTTCGGAAAAAAATTACTAATTTAATAGTTTTTGATGAGGGCAAGGAACAAGAGGGTTTTTTGCTTGTTTCAGAAAAGGAGAATGGGGATCAGGAGAGGCAGGAAGGGAAGAAAAGTAAGCAAAAGGAGAAAAAGAAAAGTAATAAACAGGGCAAGGCGGATAAAAACAAGCAGTTTAGAGTAAAGAAAGAAGCCTTTAAAAAGCCTGTTCGAGTTAGTAAAACTCCCCTAAGTCTTGCTGAACAAAGGGAAAAAAATAAGGAAAAGAACATGGAAAAAAGCATGAAAAAAGAACCTTTTTTTCCCGAAAAGCTTTTTGTAAGTTCAAGCTTAGAGGTGAACAAGGGTTATCTAGAAAAAATCTATTCATTGCCTAAAAACAAGGATATTATCCTGCGTGAATTTTATATTGCTTTACATCCTCCTCTCAAAGCCTTTGTGCTTTTTATTGATGGGCTTGCTGAGAAGGAGATTATTAATAATTCTATACTTAAGCCTTTAATGGTACTTTTGGATGAAGAGGCGAAGATCGAGGGGAGCGAAATCGCAGAATATATTAAGGAACATTTACTGCCCGGCCATGATGTGCAGGTTTTAGAAAAATATCAGCAGATTTTAGATTGGGTTAATTATGGTGGTACGGCTATTTTTATCGAAGGTTGTGCACAATGTTTAGTGGTCGAAACAAAGGGATGGGATAAACGTGCTGTAGGTAAGCCGGAAGTCGAACAGGTGATCATGGGTCCTCATGAGGCTTTTAACGAAACCTTACGTAGTAATACGGGTTTAATTAGAAAAGCTTTGCGTAATGAGAATTTAATTACAGAAATGGTTAAAGTCGGGTCGCGAAACAAGATCGATGTAGCGATTATGTATTTAGAGGATTTAACTAATCCTCAATTAATTGCCGAAGTAAAAAGGCGTATTACCTCTATTAAAACTGATTATGTAGGTGTTTCCGGTGTTTTGGAACAGTTTATTGAAGATGAACCTTTTCGGCTTAGTCCACAGATTTTGACTACAGAAAGACCGGATCGAGTAGTATCTTTTCTAGTAGAAGGACATGTTACGGTGATTGTTGATGGGGGTCCTCAGGCTTTGATTGTTCCGGCTACACTTTTTTCTTTGTTACATAGCTCGGAAGATTATTATTTACGGATGCCTTATGGCAATTTTTTGCGGATATTGAGGGTCTTTGCTCTTTTTATTGCGATCTTGACTCCCAGTATTTATGTTTCTATTGTGACTTTTCATCAGGAGATGATTCCGACGGAGCTCCTTTTAGCCATTGCTGCCTCTCGTGCCACGGTACCTTTTCCGACAATTTTTGAAGTATTTGCGATGGAATTTGCCTTTGAGCTTATCCGTGAGGCAGGGGTGCGGGTACCGGGCGTTATTGGTAATACGATTGGGATTGTCGGTGCTCTTATTCTTGGTCAGGCTGCCGTTCAAGCAGGTATCGTCAGCCCTATTTTAATTATTATCATTGCCATTACAGGACTTGCTTCTTTTGCTATTCCCAATTATTCTATTTCCTTTGCTTTTCGGGGGAGACGCTTTATTTTTACTATTTTAGCGGCATTTTTCGGTTTTTTTGGTATTTCCGGAGGTTTGTTTTTATTCCTTCTTTCTCTGGTGAATATGAAGTCTTTTGGGGTTCCCTTTCTTGCTCCGATTAGTCCGAAAACTAAAACAGGTCCTGATGTGGTTTTGAGGGGTCCGGTCTGGTCAATGGAAGAACGGGTCGATTATCTTGATCCGCTGGAAAGAAGCCGACAGCCGAATATTAGTCGAGGCTGGATTAAGAATCGCCGGGGAGGGAGAGCCAAGTGAAAAAAGAATTGGTGGGACATTCTGAAGCTGCTGCTTTTATAATCATTATGATCGGGGCGAAAGCTTTTTTAGGTTATCCGCGCATAGTGACGGAGTGGGGGTTAACGGCCGGTTGGTTGGTCGTTCTGCTTAGTGGTTTAATTAGCATTGTTTTTTGGCTGATGATCGTGGGTGTTTTAGGGCGTTTTCCCGGAAAGCCTCTTTCGGAGATTGCTGAAGTTACTTTAGGTCCTGTCTTAGGTTTGGGTATAAATACGTTTGTCTTTTTATATAGTATTTTTGGCACGAGTAATCATTTACGGCTTTTCAGTGAAGCTGCAATTCTCACTGTATTAACAGAAACACCTGTTATTATTCTAGCTTTAATCTTTGTTCTTACTGCTTGGCTAGCTGCTTATTATGGGATAGAAGCTCTTTTTCGTAGTGCGTATTTCTCTTTTCCTTTTTTGGCGATAGGGGTAGCGTTAGTTTTGTTGGTACTTTATCCTTATTATGATTTTAAAATGTTGCTTCCGCTAACGGGGCCGGGGGTCTGGCCTGTAATAAAAAGTAGTTTTTGGGGTACTTCGGCTTTTGGCGAAGTGATCATCTTAGCCTATTTAGTTCGTTACTTTTCCTTTAAACCTGAAAGACTAAAAAATGTGGGAGTTTTTAGTCTTAGTTTTGTGATGATGTTTTTTATAGCGATCACCGGGGTTTATCTAATGGTCTTACCTGTTCCTGCCAGTTCCGAAACTTTAGTTCCTTTTTATCAATTAAGTAGAAGCATTTTTTTAGGACATTATTTTCAGCGAGTGGAAGCAGTCTTTGTTATCTTTTGGACTTTTACAGCTTTTATAAGTATTGCGGCAGGAATATTAGTAGGAGCAATTATTTTGCAGGATACTTTTAAACTGCCTTCTTATCGTCCTCTTCTTCCCGCGCTTTGCCTCTTAACTTTTAGTTTAGCTTTTACTCCGCTTGATTTAATACAGACGGTGAAACTTGAAGGAGAGGTAAGGATGAGCTATGGTTGGATTCCAACCTTTGTTTTGCCCCTTTTGATTTGGGCGGCAGCCTTAATTCTAAGGAAAGGGGAAAACAAGACCAATGATTCCTAAAGTTAAATTATTATTTATTACTGTTGCTTTACTCCTTTTGATTCAGGGTTGTTGGGGAGCACGGGAAACTGATGAAATGGGTTATATTTTGATGATGGGTATTGACAAGGGCAAGGAAAATATTATCAGGGCGACTTTTCAAATTGCGGTACCTCAGCCTGCGGAAGGGGGAGAAGCAAAAGTGGCTACGGAAATTATTGAGGTTGAAGCGGCTTCTCTTTTCGGAGCACAACAGCTGGCTAGTGCTTTTATCAGTAAACATTTAACTTTAATTCATAATAAGGCTGTAGTTGTTTCTGAGGAGATTGCCCGGGAAGGGTTAAGTAAATACATTAATCCGTTAGTTAGAAGCAGAGAATTAAGACGGACTACTTTTCTGATGGTAGCGAAAGGAAAAGCAGGCGAGTTTATTGAAAAGAATAAGGGGCTTATTTTTGAAAAATACCCTTCTCGGCAGTTAGATATATTTATGGCGTCAGCGGATTTGACGGGCTTTATTCTAAAATCAGATATTCATAGATTTTATCAGGGACTGAAATCACCGGGACAACAGCCTACGACTGCTCTGGTGGCGGTACAAAAGAATAAAGAGGAACAGAATGAGGAAGCAAGCAGCAGAAGTAATGAAGAAAAGACGATCGAAGAAATAGCTTATTTACCTGGGGAAATCCCCCGTAAAGGTGGAAACAAAATTGATTTAATCGGACAGGCAGTTTTTAAAGAGGACCAATTAGTTGGTTTTCTTAATGGGAAAGAAACCCGTTATTATCAAATGCTTACCGGAGAGTTTAAGACGAGTATTTTTAGTTTCCCTGAACCTAAGGATCCGGAAGAAAATCTTATTGTGATGGAAATAAGAAGAGGACGTTATCCTGAGATTAGGGTTAAAGCCAATGGGATTAAGACGGTGATTGAAGTTAACCTTTTTTTGGAAGGCGAAACGCTCTCTATTCAAAGTGGCAAAAACTATGAAAAGGGCAAATTGGAAAAGGATCTTGAACAGTATATTAGTGCCTCTATTTCACAGGAAGTTACCCAGTTGATCAAAAAAACCCAGGAAGAATATGCCAGTGATATTTTTGGTTTTGGTGAATACACGAGAGCTTTTTTCTGGACTTGGCAAGATTGGGTTGACTACGCTTGGTTAGAAAAATATCCCTTCTGTGAAGTAAAAGTACAGACGTTTTTTAATATACGTCGGACCGGGATGATGGTGAAGACTGCACCTACTCATTTTTAAGGGGAGGGAGACCTTTGGTCTATAAGATATTTTTTTTGTTGATAGCAATGCTTATTAGTTTTTATACATTAAGTTATATGGTCTGGCTATGGCGTAAAAAAAAGAGAAGGGGTGCTCTAGGGGTATTTCTTTTAGCATTAGTTTCTTTGTTTTATCCTGTTTTTGTTTTGTTTTTTCTTCAGAAATAGAAGCTATAAATAACCAATCGGGGTGCTGACACATATGATATAAGGCAGAGAATATCTATAAAGGAGATGAGCCTTATGCAATATGTGGTTCAGGCAGGTGATACCTTATCTTCCATTGCGCAAAAGTTTGGGACGACAGTAGAGGCAATTGTCCGTGCGAATAATCTTGCTGATCCGAATTTAATTTTTGTGGGGCAAGTTTTAACGATTCCTGGAGTAGCTGTACCTCCGACTCCTCCTGTAATCCCTGTCCCGCCAACACCTCCCGTTTCTGGGCTTTGTCCCCGGTTACAGCGCGGGTCTAGAGGTCCGTCAGTGAGAACATTGCAGACCCTTCTAAGAAGTGCGGGGGCGAATCCAGGTGTTGTTGATGGCGTTTTTGGAGCAAGGACGGAAGCGGCGGTAAGGTTAATTCAAACGCGGAGAGGGCTTCCCGTGACCGGTATAGTTGATGTACAAACATGGGAAACTTTGGGGGTGAGTTGTGGGGTAACACCTCCCCCGGGACCTCCTGTACCGCCAGTACCACCAGTGCCGCCTCAGGAATATTTTTGTCCTGTGCTTAGGCTTGGTGATCGGGGCCCGGCGGTAAGATTTTTGCAGACATTACTTAGAGATAAAGGCTTTTATACTGGTCCCATTGATGGAGTTTTTGATGTAAGAACACAGAGAGCGGTAAGACAGTTTCAGCGTCAGCAGGGTCTTGCCGTAACGGGTGTGGTAAGAAATCTTACTTGGCGGGCTTTAGGTGTAACCTGTGTGCAAGTTCCCACACCTCCGCAGGGAACCCCCATTGCCACAAGAGTAGGGAGAGGGATTAGACATATCCTTTTTACCGACAAACGTGTTTATAATCGGGGAGAAAATATTAAAATTACCTTGGTAAAGACCAATGTTACAGATGAGGAAATAAATCTTCGTTATCGGACGAGTCAGATTGTAGAAATAACCGCTACTAATGCGGCTGGTGTTGTGGTCTGGCGATATTCCACCGGACGTACTTTTGCTCAGTTTACGCGCTTAATTACAATCTTTCCTGGTGGGACACAGGTGATTGAGAGAACCTGGAATCAAGTGAATAATAGTGGCAGGCAAGTACCTTCCGGAACCTATACAATTACTGAAACAAACCTAGCCACAAATATTAGTTTATCTGTCCAGGTGCA
>JAQVYD010000003.1:31979-41772 GCA_028709105.1 Clostridia bacterium | reverse complement strand
ATGGGACGCGCTCCCGGCAGTTATCTTACTTTAGAATCAACGGCTCTCCGCGAAAACAATAAAATGGCCCATAAAAATATCGGGGTGACTTTTGCCCAAAAATTAAAAGAAATTCTGCCTCTCCGGGATGACTCAACCATTTTAATCACAGGTTTAGGTAATTGGAATGCCACTCCTGATGCTTTAGGTCCAAAAACTGTCGAATATTCTATGGCCACCAGACATCTTTTTCATTATGCCCCTGAAGAACTACGCCAAGGCTTAAGGTCTGTCTGTATTTTAGCACCCGGAGTCTTAGGTGTGACAGGCATAGAAACGGCAGAAATTATCAAAGGTCTTGTTGAACGAATTAAACCTGATCTAATTATCGCCATTGATGCCCTAGCTGCAGGCAGTGTAGAAAGGATTAACTCCACTATTCAAGTAGCTACGACAGGAATAAATCCAGGTTCAGGTATTGGGAATAAAAGAACAGCCATTAATCAAGAAACGATGGGAATTCCCGTAATTGCCATCGGTGTGCCCACCGTAGTTCATGCCGGAATTATTGCCCATCAGGCGATGGAAAAACTTTTTACCCACTTACAAACTACACCAAATCTACGTGCAGTTTACCAAGGTTTACAACCGGTAGCGATAGGACAAATGATTAATCAAGTCTTAGAACCATTTGGTGGTCAATTAATGGTTACGCCCAAAGAAATTGATGAACAAATTACCAATACCGCTAAAATAATTGCGATGGCCTTAGCTTTGGCCCTCCATCCGGGAATACCGCCGGAAGAAGTCGAACATTACCTGCATTAAGCCGGATTAGTAAAAAACAAGCAGTGATTCAAGATCCCTGCTTGTTTTTTAAACATTATTTTAATTAGGAGTTAGACCATTTGTCCTTTGGACAAAGCTTCTTCAGCAAACTGAACCAGCTTCCTGGTCATGTATCCCCCGACGTATCCATTCTGACGAGAAGTCAGCTGCCCTTTATCAACCTGAGCATAATTGGAGATTCCTAATTCACCGGCGATTTCATACTTTAACTGATCAAGAGCCGGAGCAGCACCCTGTATAGCAGGTTTATTTGTATTACGAGGCATTTTAAACTTCACCTCCTTTGCTTGAAGTATTCTTATTTTTAGCTGTTGATGAATTTTTTATACATTCAAAAAAACTAATTTTGTTAGAACCTTTTACCAACTTTATTTTTTACTTTTAATTAATTAAAGACAAAGAAACAAAAAGAAAAAAAGAGTGTCACCTTCATTAACACTCTTTTTCGTTCTTTTTACAGGATGATTATTTTTTATTTAAACAAGGAAAGCAAAACTCCCGCCGCCACAGCCGAGCCAATTACCCCTGCGACATTGGGTCCCATGGCGTGCATCAACAGGAAGTTTTTGGGGTTTTCCTTTTGCCCTACTACCTGAGAAACACGTGCTGCCATCGGTACCGCGGAAATACCTGCCGAACCAATCAAAGGATTGACTTTGCCGCCGGAGAGAAAATACATTAAATCTCCCAAAAGAACACCACCGGCTGTGCCAAAACAGAAAGCAATTAATCCTAAAAGAATAATTTTAATGGTAGAAGGATTTAAAAAGGCTTCTGCACTGGCGGTAGCCCCGACAGTTACCCCTAAGAAAATCGTAATAATATTAATCAAAGCATTTTGAGCCGTATCACTCAAACGTCCGACTACACCGGATTCACGGAAAAGGTTTCCTAACATCAGCATCCCAATCAAAGGAGCTGCATCAGGCAAAAGTAAAGAAACAATGATTGTCACTAAAATCGGGAAAATTATTTTTTCCCGCTGTGAAACGTGACGCAGCTGATCCATGACCACAATCCGCATTTTATGAGTTGTTAAGGCTTTCATGATCGGAGGCTGAATAATCGGTACTAAAGCCATATAGGAATAAGCCGCCACGGCAATAGCCGGTAACAAATCCGGTGCCAGTTTAGAAGTCAGAAAGATTGCCGTAGGTCCGTCAGCACCGCCGATAATCCCGATAGAAGCTGCTTCATTCGGTAAAAAACCTAAAAATAAAGCCCCAATAAAAGTTAAAAAGATTCCTAACTGAGCCGCCGCCCCCAGAAGCAAGGTTTTAGGATTAGCAATCAGGGGACCAAAATCAGTCATCGCTCCTACACCCAAAAAAATCAAAGGCGGATATATTCCTAGTTTTACACCTTGATATAAATAATAAAGCAAGCCTCCCGGCACTACCTTATTTTCCCCCGTAAACGGATCCAGACCCGCTTCCGGCGGGGCCATTAAACCTGCATTTGGTATATTTGCTAATAACATACCAAAGGCAATCGGCAAAAGCAGTAAGGGTTCAAATTTCTTGACAATTGCTAAATAAAGCAGAATGAAGGAGATAAAAAGCATAATCACTTGCTGTATAGTAAGATTAACGAAACCTGTACTCATCGCCAGGTCAGCAAAGGCCTTTGATAAGTTTATTTCCATCATGTAATTCCTTCCCCTCTTGAGATAGTAAAGATACCTGTTGACTAAGCAATAACCACGAGAACATCTTCAGGATTAACAGCAGCACCTTCACTAACTCTTATTTCCTTAACTGTTCCCCCCGTCCCACAGAAAATCTCATTTTCCATTTTCATGGCTTCTAAGATCAAGAGCAAATCGCCGGCCTTGACCTGTTGTCCTACCGCTACTTTAATGGACATAATCTTACCGGGCATAGGCGCGGTAACAACCTCGGCACCGGAAGGCGCAGGAGCCACTGTTTTAGGCTCCGGGGAAACCGCAGGAGCAGCAGGCTGGACAACAGTTTGAGGTGTCGTGGGTGCAGTAATCTTAGGAATAGCTGCTCCTCCTCCATCTATTTCTTCTACTTCTACTTCATAAGCTTTACCATTTACCTTGATACGGAACTTTTTCATAAAAAACCCCTCCCAAAAGATAATTCATAATGCATAATTCATAATTAAAACTAATGTAACCTTATTTTTATTTACCTGTTTTGGCGCAGACACATCGTTTCTTGCCGCCCTGCGGCACTCCAAACAGGTACATTTTCTTCTTTTACCCGCCGAATTGTCTTGATCCTCAGCTTGCCCTGCGTCAGGCAAGCTACGGCTGCAGCAATGACCGCCATAATTTCATCATCATCTTCTGCTATTAGCGGTGCTTCTTGCGGCACTGCCTCTTTTTTTATAATCATAGAGTTATCTGTGTTTTTTTTGACCTCAGATAACTCTGTTGCCTTTGTCATTCCCTTAATCACAAAAATAAGAAAAACCAAAGCAACAAAAACTACACCTATACCTATTGCCGCAACCTGAAGCCCAAAAATAAGCGTTTGCACGCACTGTCACTCCTTTCCAAGCCTTCCCCGTATTTCCTGTTATAACGGAATATTACCGTGCTTCTTGGCGGGACGACTTTCCCGTTTCGTGGCCAGCATTTCTAAAGCATTAACCAGACAAGGACGTGTCTCCCGAGGTTCAATGACCAGATCCACGAATCCTCTCTCTGCCGCCACATAAGGTGTCGCAAACTGCTCACGATATTCTGCAATCTTCTCGGCTCGTTTTTCCACCGGATTATCAGCAGCATTAATCTCTTTACGGAAAATAATATTCGCCGCACCTTCGGCCCCCATTACCGCTATTTCGGCAGTAGGCCAAGCGATAACCTGATCCGCCCCTAAATCACGTGAACACATCGCCAGATAAGATCCACCATAAGCCTTGCGCGTAACCAGCGTAATCTTGGGTACAGTAGCTTCAGAATAGGCATAAAGCAATTTAGCGCCATGACGAATAATCCCTCCATATTCCTGATTCGTTCCGGGAAGATAACCGGGAACATCTACAAAGTTGACGATGGGAATATTAAAAGCATCACAAAAACGAATATGACGCGCTGCTTTATCCGAAGCATTAATATCTAAACAACCGGCCATAAATTTAGGCTGATTGGCGATAATGCCAATTACCTGTCCCTTGATCCGTGCATAACCGGTAAGGATATTGGAGGCATAAAAAGGCATCGTCTGGAAGAATTCCCCCTGATCAACAACCCGGGTAATGACATCAAGCATATCGTAAGCCTGATTAGAATTATCAGGAATAATTTCATTTAATTCCTCGGCAATCCGCTCAGGATCATCACCGGTTTCCATAAAGGGCGGGTTCTCTAAATTATTCGCAGGCAAAAAGCTCAATAATTTTCTAATCTGAGCAAAACAATCCTCTTCATTTTCAGCAACAAAATGCGCTACCCCACTCTTCTTATTATGAGTCATGGCACCGCCTAAGTCTTCCGCAGAAACATCTTCACCTGTTACTGCCTTGATTACCTGCGGACCGGTAATAAACATTTGTGAAATATCCTTTACCATAAAAACGTAGTCCGTCAAGGCCGGAGAATAAACAGCTCCCCCTGCACAAGGCCCCATAATTACCGATAACTGGGGGATAACGCCTGAAGCTAAGGTATTACGGTAAAAAATCTGTCCATAGCCGGATAAGGCATCAATTGCCTCCTGAATACGCGCTCCGCCTGAATCGTTCAAGCCAATGACCGGTACCCCCGTTTTTACGGCAAGGTCTAAAACCTTACAAATTTTACCGGCATGCATTTCCCCCAGTGAACCACCTAAAACGGTAAAATCCTGGGCATAAACATAGACAAGCCGTCCCTCGATTGTCCCATATCCTGTGACGACACCTTCACCCGGGGCCTCTTTTTCAGCCATCCCAAAATTGATACAACGATGGGTTACAAATTTGTCCAATTCCGTAAAAGAACCGGGATCCAAGAGTTTGACGATGCGTTCACGGGCTGTAAGTTTGGCTTTTTGATGTTGTTTATCAATAGCTTTTTGCCCACCCCCCACCTCAATCCGTTGGCTGCGGGCCTCTAAGTCTGCGATCTTTTCTCTGGTACTCATCTTTAGACTCTCCCTCTCTTCCACATTTAATCTTGCTCATTTCTCTCGGTAAGCTCTAATAAAATTCCGTTAGTAGCTTTCGGATGCAAAAAGGCTATGCGCGCTCCCCCTGCACCATAACGTGGTTTTTCATCAATCAAACGCAACCCCTTTTCTTGCATAAAGGCCAAGGCTTCCTCAATACTATCTACCCTTAGCGCAATATGCTGCAGTCCTTCTCCTCTTTTTTCAATAAATTTGGCAACAGGACCGTCGGGAGTAGTTGGTTCCATAACCTCTAACTCGCTATCACCACATGGCAGAAAAGCAACCTTGACCTTCTGTTCCTCAACAACTTCGGTTCCTACAGCCTCCAACCCTAAAACTTCAGAATAAAACTTCAGAGACTCTGCTAAATCTTTGACAACAATACCGATATGATCTACCTTTAGAACTTTCATGTGCTAATCCTCCTTCTAACCTCAATTTTTATACGTTGGGGACAGACGGAACGACGAGGGCGTCGTTCCCTACAACCGGGGACATCCCTTACGTCTTAATTACATCTTGCAGAATGACCTTAACTAAAGTGTACGGATCTGTCTCTTTTTTCATCAGGCTATCTAAATATTGTTTAAGCTTACCTTCCCGTTGTACCTTGTCTGCAATCTGCCGATAAATCTTCTTACTGACAATCTCCAAAAGTTCTTTCTCTAATCTTTCCCGTCTCTTTATTGCCAATTCTCCAGATTCCTTTAAATAAGTAAAATGATCCTTGATCCCGGCAACTATCTCAGCAATACCTTGATTTTGATTGGCAACTGACATCAATACCGGCGGCTGCCAAACAAGTTTTTGCTCATTTAAATCTAACATCATCCGCAATTCGAGAGCAACCCGATTCGCACCATCACGATCGGCCTTATTGACCACAAAAAAATCTCCTATTTCTAAGATCCCCGCCTTGATGGCTTGAATATCATCACCTAGCCCGGGAACCATCACGACGATAGTTGTATCAGCCGCTTTCACAATATCCACTTCTGATTGACCGACACCTACAGTTTCAATAAAAACATAATCAAAATCACAAGCATCGAGAACCTTGGTGGCTGCACTTGTCGCTGCAGATAAACCTCCCAAACTGCCTCGTGTACCCATACTCCGAATATAAACATCCTCATCTAAATTCAAATCCGACATTCTAATGCGGTCACCCAAGATCGCCCCACCGGTAAAAGGACTGGTCGGATCAACAGCAATAACGGCAACTTTTTTCTTTTCTTTCCGTAGTTCTTTCACTAATTTATCTGTCAAAGTGCTTTTGCCAGAACCGGGCGGACCCGTAATCCCAATGACCTGAGCTTTACCTGTAAACAGATATAATTCTTGCAAAGCTTCAACAGCTTCGGGCGCTTCATTTTCCACTAAAGTAATTAACCTGGCTAAAGCACGGCGGTCACCTTGTCGGGCTCGCTGTACCAATTCCATATGTCCACCGCCTTTAAAAAGATATACTTATACTTTTTCTCCTATTTTATCGCGAATAAATTTGACAACTTTACCCGTAGGTGTACCGGGAGTGAAAATTTCAGCAATACCCCTTTCCTTTAAAAAAGGGATATCGGCTTCCGGGATGACACCACCACCAAGAACTAAAATATCCTCCGCGTTTTTTTCTTTTAAAAGTTCTACCACTTTGGGAAAAAGATGATTATGAGCACCTGATAACAAACTCATCGCTACTACATCTACGTCTTCCTGAATGGCCGCAGCCACTATTTGTTCCGGAGTTTGACGAAGCCCCGTATAGATTACTTCCATTCCCGCATCACGCAAAGAACGGGCAATTACCTTCGCTCCCCGATCATGACCATCGAGTCCCGGTTTGGCGACTAAAACTCTGATTCGTTTTTCTGCCATTTTCCAACAAGCCCCTTTCAATATATATTTCTACAATTAGTTACAGTATCTCGACAGGTCTATACTCACCAAAAACATCACGTAAGACATTACAGATTTCCCCTTCGGTAGCATAAAGACGAACTGCCGCGAGAATATAGGGCATCAGGTTGGTCTCACCCTGAGCGGCTTGACGCAAATCCGCAAGTTTATTCTGTACCGCTGCATTGTCACGGGATTTCTTCAACTCCTGCAGCCTTTTTACTTGTGCTTCACCTACAGCAGGATCCACTCGCAAAAGACCTTTTACAGGTTGTTCTTCCATCTGAAACTTATTCAAACCTACCACAATACGTTGACCTGCCTCCATTGCCTTCTGATAGGCATAAGAACTGTCGGCAATTTCCTTTTGAATATAGCCTTGCTCAATCGCCTTTACCGCACCACCCAGAGCATCAATCTTTTCGATATAAGCCCAGACCCGCTTTTCAATCTCTGTGGTTAGATTTTCGACATAATAAGAACCGGCTAAGGGATCGATCGTTTCGCCAACCCCTGATTCATAAGCAACAATTTGCTGTGTCCGCAAAGCAATACGTACAGAATCCTCGGAAGGTAAAGCTAAAGCTTCATCCCTCGAATTCGTATGCAAAGATTGCGTTCCGCCTAAAACGGCAGCCAGAGTCTGAATCGCTACCCGCACAATATTGTTATCCGGCTGCTGTGCCGTCAAAGTAGAACCGGCCGTCTGGGTATGAAAACGCAACTTCCAAGAACGAGGATTTTTCGCCCCGAAACGCTCTTTCATAATCTTGGCCCAAACTTTACGCGCTGCCCTAAATTTGGCCGCTTCCTCAAAAAGGTCATTATGGGCATTAAAGAAAAAAGAAAGACGTCCCGCAAAATCATCTACATCCATCCCCGCTTTAATCGCCGCCTCTACATAAGCAATACCGTCGGCGAGAGTAAAGGCCACTTCCTGGACAGCCGTTGAACCGGCTTCCCGAATGTGATAACCAGAGATCGAGATAGTATTCCATTTGGGGACGTTCTCAGCACAAAATTCAAAAACATTAGTGATCAGCCGCATCGAAGGGGTGGGAGGGAAAATATAAGTTCCCCGCGCCGAATATTCTTTAAGAATATCATTTTGAATGGTTCCTCTAAGCTGCTCAGTACTAACCCCTTGCTTTTCCGCAACAGCAATATACATCGCCAAAAGAATTGCCGCCGAGGCATTAATCGTCATGGAGGTACTAACCTTATCTAAGGGGATTCCGTTAAAAAGCACTTCCATATCCGCCAGGGAGTCAATCGCCACACCAACCTTGCCAATTTCCCCCTGAGCTATAGGGGTATCGGAGTCATAGCCTATTTGTGTCTGCAAATCGAAAGCCACAGAAAGACCTGTTTGACCCTGTTCCAGCAAATACTTATAGCGCTTATTAGACTCTTCTGCCGTAGCAAAACCGGCGTACTGTCTCATTGTCCAGAACCTGCCGCGATACATCGTCGGCTGAACTCCCCGTGTAAAAGGATATTCCCCGGGAAACCCTAGATCATTTTCATAATCCAATTTTTGGGCATCTAGGGGAGTACAAAGACGGGCAATAGGAATACCTGAACCAGTATTGAATTCCTCTTGTCGTTCTTTAAACTTAGATAGAGCTTTTTCCACCGTTCCTTTTTCCCAATTTTCCTTAGCCTTGCTTAACTCTTGCCATTTCTCTTTTTCCAACATACCAACTACTCCTTCCACATATTTTCCTCAATCATAGCTCCAGAAAATTCCGCATCCCTAACGACATCCAAAAACCTATCCCCTTCTAAACCTATCTCCTTCTTATTGTAATGTTTTTCACTTACATTATACCAATACATTTTTAATTTACAAGATTATCACGGGCTTTTCCTTAAGTATACAATATCCTGACTCGTTTAAATATTCCTGATAACCAACAGGCAAATCGTCTTTTTTTCTCTACGCACATAAGAACCTGGCTCCCTTAAAAATTGCGCCGGAGGGAAACATCACCGGCTAATAAAACCTCAACCTCTCCGGAATCTTTGCGCACCAGCAAACAACCATCCTCATTAATCTCCTCTGCCATTCCGGTAAAACTTCCCTCCCTCGTACTAACTACAACCTCTTTTCCTAAAGTTGTGTTAAGTTCTCGCCAAAAGAACAATGTTTGCCTAAACCCTTTTGTAAAATAGAGTTGATACTGTTTTTCATATTCCCCTAGAATCTTGCGTAAAAGCTCGGCTCTCTGCCAGGAACGCCCTGTAGCTAATGCTAAGGAAATCGCTGTATCCTTTATTTCAGGAGAAAAATCCTGTTTCTGTTGATTAACATTGATGCCAATCCCCACCACAAGATAATTAATCTCCTCAATTTCGGCACTTAATTCAGTAAGAATCCCGCACACTTTGTGCTCCCCACACAATAAATCATTGGGCCATTTAATCATGATAGGTAACCCAGTCACTGCCCTTAAAGCCTTACAAACAGCGACAGCACTAACAAAGGTCAACTGAGCTGCCTGAGCCGGTTTTATTTCCGGGCGTAAAATCACAGAAAACCACAGCCCCAAGCCAGAAGGAGAAAACCAATTTCGCGTAAGTCTGCCTTTGCCTTGCTCTTGTTGTTCGGCCACAATCACCGTACCCTCCGGAGCACCTGCTAAAGCCTCTCTTTTCGCGGCTTCATTTGTGGAATCAAGCGTAGCATAACAGAACAGGTTATGCCCCAAAAACTCCGTCTCTAACCCCGTCTTGATTTCGGTAGGTGTAAGAATGTCCGCTCTCTCCAAAAGACAATAACCTTTTCCGGAAGAAGAACTAATCTGATAACCGTCTTCTTTTAAACTCCGGATATGCTTCCAGATGGCTGTCCTACTCACCTGAAGAAGATTACTCATCTCCTCCCCGGAGATATATTTCCCTTGCTGCTCCAACAGGAGCTGTAACACCGCTTTTTTCATAGA
>JAQVYD010000003.1:0-31879 GCA_028709105.1 Clostridia bacterium | reverse complement strand
ACAAAGTGATATGCTTTAAGGAGGTGGAGATTATATGTCCAACAAATGCGATATTTGTGATAAAGGCAAAGTCACAGGAATGAAAGTCAGTCATTCACATAGACGTTCCAAGAAAACTTGGGCTCCTAATTTACAGACAGTTAGAACAAAAATCAAGGGAACACCAGTAAAACTGAAAGTATGTACACGCTGCCTCCGTTCGGGTAAAATTGAACGAGTTATTTAATTTAAACATTTTAAGGGCAGAACGATAAATTTAATCGTCTTTAACTGGAGAAGAGAAAGCGGAAATCACCGCTTTTTTCTTTTTTAATGTGAATACCCAGCAATAAACCCTTTTCCAGAGAAAGCTCCACCACTTCGTCAGTAAAAACATTACTAACCCCCAGTGGCAAGCCCATCGTAAATCTTCCGGCGGGAACTTGATAATATAAACCGGAGGTAGTTATTCCTGTTACTTCTTCGCTTAGAGGTAAAAGGGAGAGTATTTCTCCTTTTTGCCCCCATAATTTCATCTTGGGTTTAATTAAAAATATTTCTTGACAAGGTTCTAAAATGCGAACATCCAGCGCCCTGACTTGAGGTAAAGCTAATAACATGATATTAGACAGAGCATGGTCAAACCTTCCGCCCAAACAAGCTACCATGGCAATACCCTCATACCCGAACTCCAAAGCTTTCAGCAAAGCGTAGTAAGTATCGGCATAATCCTTTTCCCGTGGATATTGCACAAATTTTACACCGCGCTTTTTTAATTCTTTTATTTCTTCCGCCGCCAAAGAATCTAAATCGCCCACCACTAAAGACGGTGTTATCCCTAATCTGAGGACATGCCTAGCCCCACTATCGGCACAAATAACCATTTTTGCCTCTTTTATTATCTGCCGATGGTAAGCCTCATCTTCTAACAGACCACCGGAAACAATGACACATTTAAACTTGTTTAATTCTTTCAACGCCCTTAATCCTTTCTTCTCAATATTTCCCTATAAAAACGACAGCCGCCTTAGGCGGCTTATTCATATGCTTCCAGTAATTGGGCTACAGCCTGTGCCGGATCCGGATTATTAAACACTGCGGAACCGGCAACAAGTACATTGGCCCCGGCTTGTACAACCAAAGGAGCAGTCTCCCTATTAATACCCCCATCTACCTGAATATATAAATCAGGATTCCTTTCCTGTGCCCATTGTTTTAACAGCTTAATTTTAGGAAGAACAGCCGGAATAAAATGCTGCCCGCCAAAACCAGGATTAACCGTCATTAAAAGCACCAAATCCAAATCTTCTAACAGATACTCAACTACCTGTAAGGGAGTATGTGGATTTAAAGCGACCCCTGCTTTAGCACCCAGATCCTTAATCATCTGGATAGTACGGTGTAAATGAGGACAAGTCTCGGCATGCACGGTAATTAAATCGGCACCGGCTCTCCGAAAATCCCGTAAATAAAGCTCCGGATTCTCAATCATCAGATGAACATCAAATAAAAGCTGACTTTGTGAGCGTAAGGCCTTAATCACCACAGGTCCTACGGTGAGATTAGGTACAAAATGACCATCCATCACATCAATGTGTACCCAATGGGCTCCAGCCTTTTCCACATAGGCTACGGATTTTCCTAATTGGCTAAAATCAGCCGATAAAATTGATGTCGCTAATAAAACCATTGCTAATATCTCCTTTCTTCGACAATAACCTCTGTCAAAACTTCCAGATAACGCTGATACCTGCCGGCATCAAGCAAACCTTGTTCGACTGCTGCTTTAACACCACACCCCGGTTCTTCTCGATGCAAACAAGTATTGAATTTACATGAAGCATGATAATGAAGAAAATCCGGATAATATTTAATTAACTCTTCTCTCTTCATTTTTTGAGGTAAAGACAACCTGCTAAAGCCGGGAGTATCAGCCAACAAACCACCATCGGCAAGAGGAAGCAACTCCACATGTCGCGTCGTATGTCTCCCCCGACTGTTTTTTTTACTAACCTTCCCCGTAAGTAAAGAAAATTGTTGTTCTAGAGAATTCAATAGACTTGATTTCCCTACCCCCGAGGATCCTGCCAAAACAGAAATTTTATTCTGCAGCAATGCTTTTAATTCCTGTAACCCCCAGCCTTTAAAAGCGCTGATCACGATAACGGGATACCCCGTGGGCACATATTTTTTCGTTAAGTTTACCGTCTGCTGCGCAGTAACAAGATCCGCCTTATTAAAACAGAGGATCGGCTTTACCCCATAATATACAGCCATAATCATCATCCGATCAAGAAGCTGTAAATCAGGCTCCGGTTCTGCTAAAGCCGTCATAATTACCACCTGGTCAACATTAGCCACAGACGGTCTGGACAACTCTGTCCGACGAGGTAAAACTTCTTCCAAGACAGCTTTACCCAAGATTTCATCTGTTCTTGTACAAACAACCCGATCCCCGGGAAAAAAAGTTTGTTTTTGCAGACGAAGCTTCCCCCTTAAAGAACATTGCCAAACCTTCTTTTCCGCTGTGCCTTGTTCCCCTTGGACGATGTTTTCTTCGAGTACATAATAAAAGCCACTATAGCCCTTGACGATAATTCCGGTAAACTTCACACCTTACCCCCAATCCCTTCACAAAACCTTGCCCCTGAACCTCATTATGCATTATGAATTATAAATTGCCTCCTGCTCCCCTTACCATTCGGGACCCGGTCCCGCACTAACCACTAAATTAACGATCATTCCCTGCAATATTTCACTTTCAGCGCCTGGATCCTGACGTAAAACAATCTCTTTCGGATAGCGGTAACTGGTTTCCGGTTGAACTACACCTAAATCAAGACTATTACTCTCCAAGATGCTTTTCGCCTCAGTCAAACTATAACCTGTAAGTTGAGGCATCTTAATCCAAACCGGCTGCGGTCCTTTACTAATAATTAATTTAACCGTGGTTCCCTGGGCCACCGTTTGCCCGGCTTCAGGATCCTGATGCACTACATGACCTACGGCAATTTGATTATGATAAACATGAGCAGGATCACTAAGCAAACCCTGATTGGAGAGCGCGATTTCCGCCGCGGCAAGAGAAATATCCAGAACAGGAGGGACTTCCACCATTAACGGGCCTTTACTTATGGTTACTTCTATTTTTCCATTTTTTTTAACGATTTCTTCAGCTTTAGGTGTTTGTGAAATAATTAAACCTTCGGCAAGCGTAGGGTGATGGATGGTTTGCCCCGATACCAAGATCAAACCATATTGCTCCAGCTCCCTTCCAGCCTCCTCCATTGTTTTATTAGCGAGGTCGGGTACGGCAACTTCACCCTTAGCAAGTACCGTTGCCGATAAATACATCCCCAGAAGAAAACCAACAATAAGTAAAGCCACCATGACCCATGTCCATAATTTAAGCGGTGCAGCCAAATTGCTTTTCTCTGTTTTACCTTGCTCCTCTTTACGAAGCCGCGGCAAAACAATCGTATCCTCCATCGCTTTGATCGAACCATCATTTTCCACACGATTATACAACCCTGCAGAAAGAAGATTGCGCCTTAATTCAGAGATAGAAGCATATCGTTTTCTCGGATCTTTAGCCATCGCCCTTAGAATAACCTTTTCTAAAGCTTCTCCTATTTGCGGATTAATTTCCGAAGGGACCACAGGGTCATTTTGGATTTTACTAAGTGCGATACTAATGGGGGATTCACCCTCAAAAGGAAGTTTACCCGTAACCATTTCATAAAGGACGACCCCCAGAGAATAAATATCTGATTTTTCATCGGCAATCTCTCCCCTAGCTTGTTCGGGAGAAAAATAATGGACAGAACCCATGATATTACCGGTATGTGTTACCGTAGCCATAGAAACAGCCCGGGCTAAACCAAAATCAGTCACTTTAGCCTTGCCTTCACTAGTAATAATAATATTATGAGGTTTAATATCACGGTGAATAATTTGATGTTCATGCGCATGAGCCAGAGCATCACAAATCTGGGTAGCAAGCTCTACTGTTTCCCGCGTAGAAAAAGGACTTTTTTCTTTGATTAAGGCTTTCAGATCCCGCCCTTCTACCATTTCCATCACTAAATAATAAGTCCCGCCATCCTGCCCCACATCGTAAATACTAACAATATTATGATGAGAAAGACTGGCGACGGCTTGAGCTTCACGGCGAAAACGCGTCACAAACTCTTCATCACTGGTAAATTGCTCCCGCAAAATTTTTATCGCGACAATCCGATTAAGATAAACATCCTTAGCCCGATAGACTAAGGCCATACCTCCGCCGCCAACTTGTTCTAAAAGCTCATAACGATTGCCCAAAAGCTTCCCAATCACCGTCTCACCCCTTTCTCCGCGAACCTCAACTAAAAACATTTACTTATCCTGAATAAGAACTACGGTAATATTATCATTACCGCCACGTTCCAAAGCCAGATTAACCATTCTTTTCACCTTTGTTTCCAGCAAGCCCTCTCCCTCCGCCGCCAGAATTTGCGTAAGCTCTTCTTCATAGACCTGATTATGCAAACCGTCTGTACACAATAACAACAAATCGCCCTTCTGTACAGATAAATCCAAAAGATCAATCTGCGGATTTTCAGTAATTCCTAAGGCTCTGGTAAGGATATTACGACGCGGATGATGCTTCGCTTCTTCCTGCGTTAATTCACCTTTTTGCAATAACTCATTAACCAAAGAATGATCTTGCGTCAAAAGCTGTAAACTGCCTCCTCTGAACAAATAAGCTCTGCTGTCACCAATATGAGCCAGATATAATCTTCCGGCACCAAACATCGCCGCCGTCACGGTTGTCCCCATCCCCAAATATGCTTGTTCCTGTCCTTGCTGCAGAATCAAATCATTCGCTTTAAGCAACGCTTTTAAAAGCAGCTTGCCACAATCAGCAGCAACCGGCGAAGGGACTATTTCTTCAGCTAACACTTGTTTGGCAATACTGCTGGCCACCTTTCCCCCGGCATGACCGCCCATCCCGTCAGCCACAACAAAAAGGCCTCTCTCCGTAGAGACCAAATAATTATCCTGATTATCTTTTCTGACGCGACCGGTTTCAGACAAAGCCTTTGCCCACAAGGTTTTTCACCTCACTCCAAACCACCTGCCAACTGACCACAAGCCCCGGCAATATCACTGCCTTTTTCTTCACGAAGAACTGCAGCAATCCCTTTTTCTTGCAGAAAAGAAACAAAACGCTGAATATCCTCAAAAGACGGTCTTTGATATTGCCTGCCACCAATTGTATTAACAGGGATGACATTAAGATTAGCCTTCATCCCCCGTAAAAGAGCTGCCAACTCGGCTGCTGCTTGTAAACTATCATTAAACCCCTTTATTAATACATATTCAAAAGTTATCCTCTGCCCTGTTTGCTTAATATAACGACGACAGGCATTAAGTAACTTTTCTAACGGATACTGCCGATTGATCGGCATAATTCGATTACGCAATTCATTATTAGGAGCATGCAGAGAAACTGCTAAAACGAAATCAAGTCCTGCTGCGGCCAATTGGTCAATCTGTGGAACAAGACCACAAGTAGAGATGGTGATGCGTCTGATGCCAATATTTTGACCATCTTTATAATTCAATAGTTTAATACTTTTTAAGACAACAGGCAAGTTTAAAAGAGGTTCCCCCATTCCCATATAAACAAGATTATTTATTTTAAACTGTTCTTGCCGCAGTCCTTCTCTATGTCGCTGTAACGCCGTAAGGTCTAAAACCTGACTTACTATTTCTCCTACAGTAAGATTTCTGGTAAAACCTAGTTTCCCTGTGGCACAAAAACCACAACCCATCGGACAGCCCACCTGAGTAGAAAGACAAAGTGTCGTCCGCTTTCTCGTAAAATCCCCTGCGTGGAAAAGCAGGACACTCTCTATTCTCTGCCCATCTACCAATTCCCACAGATATTTACGTGTGCCATCGCGGCTAACCTGTTCCTGAACTAACTTTAAAGGCACTAAACTAAAAGTGCTCGCCAGTTTTTCTTGCAGGTCAACACTTAAATTAGTCATTTCCGCCCAAGATTGGACAGCTTGTGCCTGCACCCAGCGAAAAACCTGGTCACCCCGAAAAGATTTTTCTTTTAACTTCGCCAAAAAATCACTTATTTCCTCTTTTTCCAGACCCCTTACTGCAAAATATTTCTTTTCCCGCGGCTCTTCATCATTAAATTCTTTTCTGCAATCCGGCAATAAAAAAACCCTCCATTCCCTCTTGAAAAGGCAAAAACTGCCTCCGCCCCTTTTTTAATTCCTCGTTTTCTTCCTGAGTACGTGGCCCATAGGGGAAATAAGAAGTTAGATCAAAACTAACGAGATCAGCATGTGTGCCGATAAATTTATCTACAACCTGAACATTCTCTTCCGGCTCAATCGTACAAGTACTATAAATAAGTTTACCCCCCGGCAATAAAAGATGATAGACACTTGCTAAAATTTGTGTTTGTAATGCTGCTAATGCTTGCACTTCCTCTTCCTGTTTACGCCAACGCGCATCAGGTCTTCTGCGCAGCACACCAAGCCCTGAACAAGGAGCATCAACAAGCACCAGCTCATATTGACGCTTTAACTCGCTTTCGATCCTTGTTGCATCAAGAAGCTGTGTTTTAATAATGTCTATCCCTAACCTCGCCGCATTTTCTTCAATCAATCGTCTCCGATGCTGATGCACGTCACAAGCTAAAATTTCGCCCTGATTCTTCATCAGTTGAGCAAGATGGGTAGTTTTACCACCCGGACCGGCACAAACATCCAGAACAGCTTGATGAGGCTGAGGATTAAGCACATGTGCCACTAACATCGAACTTTCATCTTGTACCGTAAAAAGCCCAGCCTGAAAACTGGGCAAAGAAGCAAGCGGCGGCGCGGATTGCAGAAGAATACCCTCCGGCACTCGTAAACTCGGAATCACAACACATCCTTCTTCTTGCAATCTTATCATAAGTTCTTCCCGTGAACATTTTAAAGTATTTGTCCTAATCCATAATTCCGTTGGGTTATTATTATACTGACATAGTTTAATCGTTTTTTCCCACCCGTATCGTTGCAACCAACGTTCCAGCATCCAGCGGGGATGGGAATAAACAACCTCTAAATACTCCAGCGGATTTTCCTGAGCATCAGGCCAAACAACCTTGCCCGGATTGCGTAAATAATTACGCAAAACACCATTAAACAAGGAAGCTACACCGGCATGAAAATACTTTTTAGCAAGCTTAACCGCCTCATTAGTTACAGCAAAAGGCGGTATTTTGTCCATAAAAAGAAGCTGATAAAAAGAAAGACGCAATAAGATCCGAGGCTCTTTTTCCAGCTTCTCAACCTTTTTAACCGTCTTTGCAATCAACCAATCCAAGCTGGCGCGATATTTAACAGTACCGTAAACAAGCCCTGTAATCAAAGCACGATCCAAAGAAGTAAGATTTTTAGCCTTACGCAAGGTTTCAGCAAGAACAAGGTTGGCATAAGCCCCTTCTTCAATCTCTAGTAATACCCGAAAAGCAAGCTCTCTATCTTTCATTACTTATCCCTGTCTCTTGGCGAAAACCTCTGATCGCTTCTTCTACTTTACTTAAATCCACCCTCGTATTAGCACAAGGGCCTTCAGGTCGTTCATTGACTATCCCCAGCACCGGCAACCCCTCCACATCTTGAATCCCACTAGTTAAATCTCTTTCACAGGCAATCGCTACTACCGCTTGAGGGTGATATTCCTTAATCACCTTACGCGCCATTGTTCCTCCGGTAACTACCTCCAGATGCGCCCCTGTTTTTTGAGCTAGGTCAAGCAAATCCGCAATCGGACAGTGACCACATCTTTTACAATTATCCACATTGATCGTTATTTTATGAGGGCAATGGATCCACTGCAGGCAATGAGGGGCTAAAAGCATGACCTTTTGATATGCTTTTAACTTAGTCTGTGTTCTTACCAACTGGTTCGAAACCTGAATATAAGAGCTTTTGATCTTCTCTTCCGCCAAGCCCAGCCATTTGCCCATCCAGATAGCTAAAGGGAACAGCACCCTGGTCGCTGTACGCATAATGCTTTGCAAAGGAGCTATCTCTTTAGAACGCCACAAGCTCCAAATTAATCCCAACAACCCTACAGACAAAAGAACAAAAAAAACTATGGCAACGGCGATAACCACCGTTAAAAGAATCTTGTTTAAGTAAAAGGCCTGCCTGGAAACCAACCACCAAGCAAAAGCAACTACTGCGGCTAAAAACAAGAGACTACCAAGCAGCAAACCGACAAATATTCTTTTTTTAGCTCGTTGTTCCGCTTCCTTGTTTTTCTTAATTGTTGAAGACATCGCCCACCTCAAGATGATAACCATTAATAAAACTATGTGCCGGCATCGTCTTTTTACCTACAGGCTGTACCTGTTTGACCAAAAGGCAACCGGCACCCGTCTGCACGACAAAGCCTTGTCCCTTTAGCAAAAGAAGTACAGTACCCGGTACTGCCGGCTGACCCGTAAAAGCGTATAGCTCACTTTCGCTAATTTTTAAAGGTTTTCCTTGAAAAACTGTATAAGCACCGGGAAAAGGAGTCAAACCCCTAATCTGATTATAAAGCACTGCGGCAGAATTCGCCCAATCAATTTTTTCATCTTCCTTTTTCAGTGGTGCGGCATAGTTGGACTCCGCCCCTGTCTGGGATTGAGGCGATATTTCCCCTTTTTGCCAAAGAGGAAGTGTTTTGATTAATAATTCAGCACCGCTTCTCGCTAAACGATCATGTAACTGACCACAATTAAAATTATAAGGAATTTCCACCTCTGCTTGAGTCAAGATGTCCCCTGTATCTAACCCTTGGTCCATCAACATAATCGTTACACCTGTCTTCTTCTCTCCCGCCATCATGGCTCGCTGCAGAGGAGCAGCCCCTCGATAACGAGGCAGCAAGGAGGCATGAACATTAAGACAGCCATAAACAGGAATATTTAAAACTTCTGCAGGTAAAATTTGTCCGAAAGCTGCGACAACAATTAACTCCGGCTGCAGTTCCTGTAAAGTTTTTATAAAAGATTTATCCTTAACGCGAGCAGGTTGAAGTACCTTTAACCCCATCTCTAAAGCTTTTTCCTTCACCGGAGAAAAACTCACCTTATGCCCGCGCCCTCGAGGGCGATCAGGCTGAGTAACAACAGCGGCGAGGTCATAACCGGCCTGCCCCAGCTTTACCAAAACAGGTACCGCAAAATCCGGAGTTCCCATAAATACGATCCGCATCATCATTCACTCCATAGGACGAAGATTCTTAGCTTTATCAATAAAAAGGATGCCCTCTAAATGATCTATTTCATGCTGCAGAACCCTCGCTAAAAGTCCATCCGCCTGTATTTCTAATTCTTTCCCCTGACGATCAAGGGCTTTGATTAAAACCTTTTCAGCCCTTGTCACCTCGCCAATTATATCAGGAACACTTAAACAGCCTTCTACATCAATTGCCGAACCTTCTGCTTGGATAATCTCCGGATTGACCAATTGATATAAATCTTCTTCAATTTTGATCACAATGACCCGTTTAGAAACACCAATTTGCGGAGCAGCCAGACCCACCCCAATAGCAGTAGCACATAACGTATCTCTTAAATTGTCTAGCAGTTTCTCAATCTGAGGTGTAATTTTCTCTACTTTTTTCGCCTGTTGACGTAAAATCACATCAGGGATCTTCACAATTTGATAAACAGCCATTAATTTTCCTCCTCACACAAGATAACGATGATTCCCCATCTTCTTTAAAGTAAATTTTGCGGTTCAAGATCAATAATGGTACGTGGTTCGCCACTATTTTTCAAATCTCTCTCCCTAACCTGCCGGGTTAAATATTGTAAAACCTTTAATTGACCGCTTTTTATAAGAAGATGATAACGGAATCTCTTTTTCAAAAAGCCTAAAGGAGCCGGCCCCGGACCCAGAAATTCCACCTCTTCTTTTAAGCTTAACCTTTCACTGCGCAAAATTTCCAGCCACTCTTGTATTCTCTGCATAACCTGTCTTTCCTGATAACCGCTTACCATAATCCGTGCTAAATAAAGAAACGGCGGATACTGCAAAGCTTCGCGGTTGGCTATCTCCTGTTGATAAAAAGCCTCATAATTTTGTTGCACTACCGCAGAAAAAAGATAATGTTCAGGGTCATACGTCTGGATTAACACTTCCCCTGCTTTCTCACCTCTCCCCGCCCTTCCCGCTACTTGAGTCATTAATTGATAGGCCCGTTCTCCTGCTTGATAATCAGGCATATTAACAAGAAAGTCCGGATTAACCACACCGACTAAAGTCACTTCCGGAAAATCCAAACCTTTCGCGATCATCTGTGTGCCAATAAGCACCTGCGCCCTACCCTCCTGAAACTCTTTGATCATTCGCATATGGCTATCTTTCCTCTGTGTCGTATCTGTATCCATCCGTAAAAAGGAAACACCAGGAAAAAGCTTGGCAAACTCCATGGCCACGCGTTCCGTTCCTGTTCCATAATAACGTACATAAGAACTGCCGCAAAAAGCACAATGCTTAGGCAGAGAACGTTGATAATGACAATAATGACAAACCAGCTTACCTTTAGCCTGATGATAAATCAAGGTAATACTACAATGGGGACAAGTTAGAGGTTTGCCACATTCGCGGCACATCACATAAGTATGAAAACCTCTCCTATTCATAAAGAGAATGGCCTGTTCACCTTCTGTAATCGTCCTTTGTAAAGCTTCCAGCAATTTTTTACTGAAAATACTTCTATTTCCTGCACGCAATTCCTGTTTCAAATCAACAATTTCTATCCTGGGTAAAGGACGAGAAGCGACACGATGAGGCAATTTCAAGAGCCCATAGCTCCCCTTTTCCGCTAAATAAAAAGAACGCAAAGAAGGAGTCGCCGAACCCATAATTAAGGTTGCTCCCGCTAATTCCGCTAACTTTTCAGCAACACGGCGAGCATCATAACGCGGGTCAGGTTCATTCTGCTTATAAGTATTTTCGTGCTCTTCATCAATAATAATTAAGCCTAAATTAGTAAACGGAGCAAAAACTGCAGAACGAGGTCCTAAGACAACACTCGCCTGACCCTCTCTAATTTTCATCCATTGGTCATATCTTTCACCCGCAGATAAGGCACTATGTAAGATCGCCACCTTTTCTCCAAAAACGTCTGCTAAAAGAGAAACAATCTGAGGGGTCAAGGATATTTCCGGCACTAAATACAAAACCTGTTGACCTTGTCTTAAAACCTCTTCCATCACCCGTAAATATACTTCTGTCTTTCCACTTCCGGTAATTCCGAAAAGCAGCCATTTTCTTGGCTCTGCCTGAAGATGATGACAAATAGCGGCACAAGCTCGTTCTTGAGCAAGATTTAAAACCGGCGGTCTCACATTCAGCAATTTTCCCTGAAGAGGATGGCGAACTACCCCCTCCCGGCATCTTTCAATCAGCTCTTTCTCGATTAAACCCTGCAGAGCAGTTTTACTATAGACCCCTTTAGCTTTCAAATCATCTTGGGTGTGAGGGGCTTCCCTTAGCAACTCTAAGATCGCCCTTTGTCGTGGGGCCCTCCTTAATAATTCTTCAGCCTCGCCGCATCCGGCTTTAATCTGAAAAACTATTTTTTCTTTTTTAGTCACTTGAGGAACGAAGACCTTAACCACCCGAATAAGTTTATTTTCCAGTAAATATTCTAATTCTTTCTGCACAGGCTGTTGTAATTTTCGCCCAATGGCACGGCTAGTTAAACCTAAGGCGGCCTGATCACTTAAAATTTTAAGTATTTTGCTTTCCTTTTCTTGTAACAACAATTCTCCCGCTAAAAAAGAAGTACCCGGGAAATAAAGGATCTTTTCTTTTTTCCTTACCGGAGGCGGAAGAAAGAGCTGCATAGCTTTATTCAGAGAGCATACATAATAATCGGCAAGCCAATGTGCTAGTTCCAGCCCACAAGCCGTCACCACAGGCTCCTGAGTTAAAACCTGCTTAATCTCTTTAAGCCCGCTCAAACTAGGCTTCTCTTGATAAACAGAAAGAACTAACCCTTGCAAAGTTCTTTGTCTTAGCGGAACAGAAACCAATAAACCAGCCTGTATATTCAGCTCGGCAGGAATTTTATAAGTAAAGATTTGCTCATGGTTACTAGGAGTTCCCATTATCAAAACATCAGCATACATTACTCTTACTCCCCTAAACAATCATCTTAACACCGAAAATATTTTTTTAAATCCTCTACTCGATCCAGCCTTTCCCAAGGCAGATCTAAATCCAACCTGCCAAAATGACCATAAGCAGCCGTCTGTTTGTAAAGAGGACGACGCAGCCCTAATTTTTGAATAATCGCGGCGGGACGCAGGTCAAAAAGCTCTTCAATCGCTGTGACAATTTGTTCTTCCGCAACTTTCCCCGTACCAAAGGTATTAACCATAATGCTGACAGGCCGGGCCACGCCAATGACATAAGCCAACTGCAATTCACATTTTTCCGCCAAACCGGCAGCGACGATGTTTTTGGCCACATATCGTGCGGCATAAGAAGCCGACCGGTCAACCTTCGTCGGATCTTTACCGGAGAAAGCTCCCCCACCATGACGAGCCATCCCTCCGTAAGTATCAACAATGATCTTCCTTCCGGTAAGTCCGGAATCACCCATCGGGCCCCCGATCACAAATCTTCCGGTAGGATTAATCAAAAACCTTGTCTTTTTATCGCAAAAACCAGTAGGCAAGACAGGATTAATGACCTCTGCAATAATATCTTTTTTAATATTCTCTACTTCTACTCTGGCACTATGCTGTGCGGAAATAACAATCGTATCAACCCGTACCGGTTTGCCGTCTTCATATTCCACCGTAACCTGTGACTTCCCATCAGGACGCAAATAAGGCAATATTTTTTGTTTGCGCACCTCAGTAAGACGACGCACCAGCTTATGGGCTAAAGTAAGATTAAGCGGCATGTACTCAGGCGTTTCATTGGTAGCATAACCGTACATCATCCCTTGATCCCCGGCCCCCAGTGCTGCAATTTCATCTTCCGTCATTTCTCCGGTTTTAACTTCCAAAGCTTTATTTACACCTAAGGCAATATCAGGCGATTGTTCATCTATCGCCGTCAAAACAGCACATGTACCGCCATCAAAACCATATTTTGCCCGGGTATAGCCGATCTCTTGCACTGTTTGCCGTACTACTTTAGGAATATCCACATAACAAGTGGTAGTTATTTCCCCCATCACCAAAACAAGACCTGTCGTTACTGCTGTTTCACAAGCTACTCTAGCCATGGGGTCATTAGTCAAAATCTCATCCAAAATCGCATCAGAAATCTGATCGGCAACTTTATCGGGATGACCTTCCGTAACAGATTCAGAAGTAAAAAGCTTTCTTACCAAGGCTACCACTCCTTTTCTCCCATAATTTTTATTACTTCCTGCAGGATTAGCTTGGCAACATCGTCTTTGCTCATTTTTCCCAAGTTTTTAATCTCACCGGCAGGAAAAACCAAAGAAACAATATTGGTGTCACCGGCAAAACCGGCACCTTCTTGCGTAATGTCATTGGCCACAATAAAATCGAGGTTTTTTTGCGCGGCCTTTTCCGCGGCAAAAGATAACATTTTTTCCGTTTCAGCGGCAAAACCTACTAAAATCTGTTCTTTTTTCTTTTTTCCCAATTCTGCTAAAATATCTGGATTGTTAGTCAATTCCAGAACCAACCCTCCGGACCGCTTTTTTATTTTTTCAGCACTTCTGCTTTTAGGCCGATAATCAGCTACCGCCGCCGTTTTAATGATTATCTGGCAATCTTCCGCATGGGCAAGCACAGCCTGATACATTTCTTGTGCCGTTTCAATCCTGAGGCACTTTACGCCGGGAAAAGGCTGTATTTCCGTAGGCCCGCTAATTAAAAGAACCTCCGCCCCCAACAAATAAGCTTGTTTAGCTACCGCATAACCCATGCGCCCCGAACTCCTATTCGTCAAAAACCGCACGGGATCTAACGGTTCTCTGGTCGGTCCGGCCGTTACCAAAACTTTTTTCCCCTGTAAAGGTTTATCCTGAAACAATAGTTCTTCAGCTTTGCCTAAAATTACTTCCAGTTCAATCAAACGCCCTTGTCCCCTTGCTCCACAAGCCAAATCACCAGATCCGGGACCAACAAAAAGATAACCCCGTTGCTTCAAACTAGCGATGTTCTCCTGCACAATAGGATTCCAATACATCTGGTGATTCATCGCCGGAGCTAAAAGAACCGGAGCTTTTGTGGCCATGATCGTCGTTGATAAAAAATCATCAGCAAGACCATAACAAACCTTAGCTATTATATTAGCCGTAGCAGGTACGACCATTATCAAATCCGCAGCCTCAGCCAACCCCACATGTTCTACATTCCAAAGCTGTGGTTCAGCAAACATTTCGGTGATTACCGGATTTTGCGAAAGAGTCCTTAAAGTAAGTGGAGTCAGAAATTTTTGTGCCGACTTGGTCATAATACAGTACACATCAGCGCCTTTTTTCTTCAGACTGCTAACAAGCTCAATCGCTTTATAAGCAGCAATGCTTCCCGTAATCCCCACAATAATACGCCTATCTTTAAACACTGCCTTTTCCTCCCTATTTAATGCCTCCCTTAGGAATTTTTATTCTTATTTTACCGGTAGCAATTTCCCGCATGGCGATACTAACAGATTTGACTTTATCTATTGTTAGACCCTTGACACAAGAAATACTCCCCTCTGTTAATTGCCTAGCCCTTTTAGCAACAGCTACGACTAACGCATATTTGGAATCTAATTTCCCCATCATTTCCTCTAAATAAGGTTGTTCCATGAATTCATCAAAGCCTCCTCTTTTGATCTAATTACCCCTGAATAATTAATTTTATCACAGATTTAAACGGGAGACACGACATCTTTCCCCAACAATAATGGCACGAAGTTTCTCTACTGCTTGTTGAACAAAATCATTGACGACAACATAATCATATTCCTGGAGATGAGCCATCTCGTCCTCTGCCTGCTTCAATCGTTTCTGCATCTCTGTAATAGTTTCGGTGCCACGACAGGTAATCCTTCTTACTAACTCCTCACGAGAAGGAGGCACTAAAAAAACAAAGACTCCCGTCGGCCATTTAGCTTTTACCTGCAATGCTCCCTGCACATCAATTTCCAAAAGGCAATCCTGCCCTTGCTGCAGAATTTTTTGCACATAAGGAAGAGGAGTACCATAATAATTATCAAAAACCTCGGCCCATTCTAAAAAGGCCTTTTTTTCAATCAACTGTAAAAATTTTTCCCGGGTGTAAAAAAAATATTCCCTGCCCTCTTTTTCGCCGATACGTGCTTTTCTAGTAGTTGCCGAGATAGATAAGGCTACATCATCATATTTTTCTAACAAAGCACGGCAAACTGTTCCTTTACCTACCCCGGAGGGTCCGGAAATAATAATTAAATTGCCTTTGTCTTTCTGAAAGAGCATGCTTTTCACCACTTATCTTTTTTCTCCGCCTGACTTCTTGGATAACTTCTTTAATCACTTCGTCCCACTTATAATGTAGTTTTTCCACCCACAGCAGTGTCTTTAATATTCAGTCTCTGTGCCACCGTCTCCGGTTGAACTGCAGAAAGAATAACATGATCACTATCAGTAATCACTACCGCTCTGGTTCTGCGTCCATAAGTAGCATCAATCAACATCCCTTGATCCCTGGCCTCTTGGATAATCCTTTTAATCGGTGCCGATTCAGGGCTAACAATAGCAACAATTCTATTGGCCGCCACGATATTCCCAAACCCAATATTAATTAATTTAATCTCCATTTTTGACCCCCTAATTATTCAATATTTTGGACCTGTTCTCTAATCTTTTCCAATTCGCTTTTTAAAGCAACTACAGCCTGAGTTATCTCCACATCATTGGCCTTAGAACCAATCGTATTAACTTCCCTGTTCATTTCTTGCAGCAAAAAATCAAGTTTCCGTCCAACTGCCGTATCTTCTTCCAAAGCTTGAGCAAATTGCATAAAATGACTGTTGAGTCTAACCAATTCCTCATCAAGATTACACTTATCTGCCAATAAAGCCACTTCCAAAGCTAAACGTTCTTCATCTATTTGTCCCTCAGGCAAAACTTCCTGCAGACGTGTCGCTAATTTTTGACGATATATCTCCACAACCTGTGGGCTTTTCTGTAAAATTTTACTATGTATTTGTTGGAGAGTTTGGATTCGCCTAACTAGGTCTTCCTTAAGCTTCCACCCTTCTTTTTCCCTCATTTGCAGCAAAACATCCACAGCCTTCTGCAAAGCGGGCAAAAGATCTTGCCAAATGATTTCCATTTCTTCTTCCGGTTCACGTAAAACCAGCACTTCAGGAAACTGAGCAATTTGCACAACATTAACCTCACAAGGAATCCCGATCGCAACTGCCAATTCCTCTATTTTTTTATAATACGTCACGGCTAAATCTTTGTCAACTTGCAATTCCCGTTGTTTCCCGCTAGTATTTTCAAGCTTAATAACTACATCGATGCGCCCTCGGGAAAAATAGTTTAAGACAAGTTTTCTTACCCTTTCTTCTAACATGGCATATTGATAAGGCAGTCTTACCTGCACTTCACTAAAACGATGGTTAACAGCTTTAATTTCTACGGTTACCTGTTTTAACCTGCCTAGATATTCACCACGACCAAAACCCGTCATACTTCTTAACAAATTTAATCTCTCCTTAAGCTTTTGCTTTTTTTGTTAAAAATCGACTTTCCCCAAGTTTTCTGCCAAACGACGTAAACCTTCTTTAATTTTTTCTTCAGGAATAGTAATGGAAATACGAAAATATCCTTCCCCATATTGACCATAACCACTACCCGGCGTAATAATCACGCTAGCCTTATCTAAAACATATTCGGCAAAAGAAGCGGAAGTAAAACCTTTCGGCACAGGGGCCCAAATATAAAAAGCGCCTTTAGGTTTAGCTAAATGCCAACCCATTTGATTAAACCCATCCACCATCAAATTCCTTCTTTTTTCATAAATACTACATAGCTCCTTAGTACTATCTTGACAAGCAGTTAATCCTTTAATCGCCGCATATTGAATGGCCTGAAACTGACCGGAATCAAGATTGGATTTTAATCTGCCTAAACATTCTACCACATCACGTCTTCCTACCGCCCAACCGATACGCCATCCCGTCATATTGAAAGGTTTAGAAAGAGAACCAAATTCAATCCCCACTTCTTTCGCCCCCGGAATTTCCAGAAAACTAACCGGACGGTAACCATCATAAGCTATCTCTGTATAAGCAGCATCATGACAAACGATAATATCATATTTTTTAGCAAAAGCTACGACTTCCTCAAAAAACTGCCGCTCAGCTACAGCACCGGTAGGATTGTTCGGATAATTGATAAACATTAATTTAGCTTTTCTCGCTACCTCTTCCGGAATTTTAGTCAAATCAGGAAGAAAAGCATTTTCCTCTAATAAAGGCATGAGATAAGATTCTCCACCCGCCAGCAGTGTGCCGATACCATAAACGGGATACCCGGGATCGGGAATAAGATTAACATCACCGGGATTCACATAGCAAAAATTAATATGCCCAATCCCCTCTTTCGAACCAAGCAAGGTAACCACCTCTTCGCGAGGGTCAAGAGTCACCCCACGAGTTTCCCGATAATACTCACTAACCGCCTGACGAAAAGCCAACAACCCTACCGAAGTAGGATACTGATGGTTAGCCGGATTATTCGCTTGCCGGCAAAGTTCGTCCACAATCGGCTGAGGAGTGGGCAAATCCGGATCGCCAATCCCAAAACTAACAATATCTATCCCCTTTTCTTTAGCCTCTTCCACTTTTTTTTCAATCCTCGCAAATAAATACGGAGGTAATTTTTTAATTCTTGTTGCTTGCACCATCAACACCCTTTCTTTAATTACTTCTTACCTAATTTTAATTGAACAAGCACTCTTCTGCAACCTTACCGGAAAAAACCCTCTGGGCCGGACCGGTCATATAAACGTGGTTATTCTCCGCCCATTCTATAACTAAGGTTCCTCCAGGCAAATGTATTTTCGCCTTCCGTTGCGTTTTTCCATTTAAAACTGCAGCGACCAAAGAAGCACAAGCTCCCGTACCACAAGCCAAGGTCAGCCCGGCACCTCTTTCCCAAACCCTCATTTTTATTTCCCGCTCATTCAAAACTTCTAAGAAATGAACATTAGTTTTCCTGGGAAAGACCAAATGTTTTTCTAAAGCCGGACCATATTTTTCAATTTCGATTTGACGAACATCATCCACAAAAGTCACACAATGAGGTACTCCCATTAAGAGAGCGGTGACATCAAAGGTTTTATCTAAAACGAGTAATGGTTCATTAATAGCCTGTCCCACCGGTCCTAACATCGGAATCGCCTTTCTCTCTAAAGAAGGTTCTCCCATATCCACGGTAATTCCTGCTAATTTGCCTTGTTGCAAGACAAGACGGGGAGTCATAATCCCGGCAAGTGTTTCCACCGTAAACATTTCCTTCTTAATAAATCCTTCTTCGTAAGCATATTGGGCAAAACAGCGAATCCCATTACCGCACATCTCTGCTTCACTGCCATCAGAATTAATGATCCGCATTTTAAGATCAGCTTGGTCAGATGGTAAAACTAAAATTACGCCATCAGCTCCTATGCCAAAATGCCGGTCACACAACTTGACCGAGGTTTTTGATAAATTTGATAAATCCGAAGGGAATTTTTCCTTAAAACCATCTATAAGGATAAAATCATTCCCTAAACCGTGCATTTTCGTAAAATTCAACAACAATCACCTCACTTAAGTATGTAGATAAATAATTCTTCTCTTTCTCTTGATTTTAACAGTACGCACCAATCCCTGCAAGAGGATAATTCCTGCGGCAAAACAAAAAATAAGTCCCCAATGACTTAATTGCAAAGCCTCCGTCTTAAAAATTTGTTGAAAAAAGGGGAGATAAATTACGGCCAACTGCATACCAAAAGAACAAAAAACGGCTCCTAATAAAAAAAGATTCGAAAAAAAGCCGAGGTCAAAAACAGAATAACTTTCGGAGCGACAGGGAAAAACATAAAAAAGCTGCACAACAACCAAGGTAGTAAAAGCTATCGTTCTAGCTAAAGCCAGGTTCTGCCCTCCCCAATAAAAACCGGTGACAAAAGCCAACAAAGTACTTAAGCTAATCAAGGTTCCTATCACTAAAATTTGCTTAGTTAAACCATGGGCAAAAATGCTTTCCCGCGGATGACGAGGTTTTCTCTGCATAATCCCGGGATCGCCCGGATCAAGACCTAACGCCATAGCCGGCAAACCATCGGTGACTAAGTTCACCCATAAGATTTGAATAGGTAACAGCGGTAAAGGCAGCCCCACCAGAGCAGCCATAAACATGGTCAATACTTCACCCGTATTACAAGAAAGAAGATAACGAATGAACTTTCTAATATTATCATAAATTATTCGTCCTTCTTCCACCGCAGCTACAATCGTGGCAAAATCATCATTAGCCAAAATTAACGAAGAAGCCTCCCTCGTTACATCTGTACCGCTTAACCCCATACTAATACCAATATCTGCCTCTTTTACGGCGGGGGCATCATTGACACCATCCCCGGTCATCGCCACAACATGCCCTACCTCTTTTAGTATTTTCACAATACGCAATTTATGATGAGGCGAAACTCGGGCATATACTACTACTTGATTAATGATTCTTTTTAACTGTGCATCTGTTAACAGATCAAGTTCGCTCCCGGTAAGAACACGCTGAGCAGGGTTAGTAAGAAGCTGCAACTCCCTAGCTACGACCTCGGCCGTTTTTTTATGATCTCCCGTAATCATCACCGTTTTTATGCCTGCATTCTTACATAAGCTTACGGCTTGTTGAGCCGAGGGGCGGGGTGGATCAATCATTCCAGCCAAAGCAACAAAGATAAAATCTTTTTCTAATTCCTTTTCTTCCCCTTCGGAAAACTCAATAAAATGATTTTCTTTTTGGGGAAATCTGGTCGAAAACTCCGTGGGAAGCTCCCGATAAGCGAGAGCGATCACCCGTAAAGCTTGAGAAGCCATCTGCTCATTTGTCGCTACAATCTTCTCTTTGATTTCTATGGTAAGAGGTATAACCTCGCCTTTCCACCAAACTTTACTACACAAATCAAGTAGAACATCAAGAGCACCTTTCGTATAAATCCTGTGCGAACCCCGGGCAGTCTGATAAACAACGCTCATTCTCTTGCGTTCAGCATCAAAAGGGATTTCACCGCTTCTTCTTTCTTCTTTTTCGATGTGTTCGCGCCAAAAACCTCCTTTAGCGGCAGAAACAAGAAGAGCGCCTTCCGTAGGATCGCCCATAATCTCCCATTGACGATGATGTTTACGAAAAAGCCCGGTAACCAAAGTCTCCTTCTTTTTCAGATAAGCATTATTACATAAAGCCGCTATTTTAAACGCTAACTCTAAACCTAACTTGTTTTTCTTTTGATACTGTTCTTTATTCTGAGCTAAAAAATCAATTTTACCATGTGGAACATAACCTTCACCGGCAAAAGAGATTATTTCTCCTGACAAGTAATACTGCCTAACGGTCATCTCATTCTGCGTCAGAGTTCCCGTTTTATCAGAACAAATGATCGTAGCACAACCTAAAGTTTCTACCGCAGGCAACGCCCTGATGATCGCCTGACGCTTGACCATCCTCTGCACACCGAGGGCCAAGACTACAGTAACAATAGCCGGTAAACCTTCAGGAATAGCCGCAACAGCCAAGCTTACTCCCGTTAAAACCATTCTGTAAACAGATTCACCTCTGGCTAACCCTAAAACAACAACAACCGCGACAATCAGCAAACAGCAAAAAACTAACCAACGTCCTAACTGAGCCAAACGCTTTTGTAAAGGTGTTGGTTCTTCCTGAATTTCCTGAATACAGCCGGCAATTTGTCCCATCTCTGTCGTCATACCTGTGCCTACGACTACACCTTGCCCTTTGCCTCGTGTAATCACCGTTCCCATATAGGCCATATTTTTTCTGTCACCAAGAGCTGTTTTGCTCTGACAAACTTCCTCCGCCCGTTTTTTCACAGGCCATGATTCTCCGGTTAAAACAGCCTCGTTTATCTCCAATTGATTTCCCTCAATTATTCGTAAATCAGCCGGGATAATATCTCCGGTCTTTAAAAGAATGATATCTCCCGGCACCAGTTGAGCAGCGGATATTTTTTTAAGCAAACCCTCTCGTTGAACTATCGTTTCCTGAGCCGTTAGTTTTTTCAGTTTTTCCAAAGATTTTTCCGCCCGATATTCCTGCCCAAACCCCAAAATAGCATTAATAATTACAATAATCAGAATGGTTAAGGCGTCTGCATATTCCCCTAACAAAGCAGAGATAAGAGCGGCAGCAAGCAGAATAATAACCATAAAGTCACTGAATTGAGCCAAAAAAAGGGTAAAAACCGACTTCTTTTTTTGTTCCTTTAATTGATTGGGACCTACTAACTTCAAACGTCGCCGAGCTTCACTTTCCGAAAGTCCTTTTGATAAATCAACCTGAAATTCCTCTAGTGTTTCTTTGATCGTAATTTCTTCCCACTGCTTTCTCGGCATGAACCTTCCTCCCCGGCAAAAGACTATCCATACATTCTTATTCTTCTTTCACTAAAAAATAACCGGAGACAAAGGAGAAATGTCTGTGTCAAGGGGACGGGGTTGTTGACACACCCTTAGGTGATCATTTAGAGTGTGTCAACAACCCCGTCCCCTTGACACAGTTTATTGAAAGTGACCAGATATGTTATAATTAAAGCTACAAAAACCGAAAAATTAGAATGGAGCGATCAACAAATGTCTTTTGATGGAATTGTCCTACGGGCAGTCACCATGGAATTAGCAACAAAACTAAGTGGTGCCCGCATTGATAAAATATATCAGCCTGCCAAACAGCAAATCATTTTAACCTTGCGGCAAAAAGAGGCTTCTTATAAACTGCTTCTTTCCTCCCTAGCTCAAGAGGCCAGGGTACATCTGGTCTCCCAAACAACCCCGAACCCTCCTCAACCACCAGTTTTCTGCATGGTCTTGCGTAAACATTTGGAAGGAGGCCGCATCCTTTCCTTCACCCAGCAAAATTTGGATCGCGTCTTAGAAATTAATTGTGAGGTTCTTGATGAACTGGGGGAAAAGGCTCAGCGCAAAATTATCATCGAAATAATGGGGAAACATAGCAATATTCTGCTCCTAAACCCGCAACAAAACAAAATTATCGATGCCCTCAGGCGAGTCCCCGCTTCCATCAGCCGCTATCGGCAAGTTCTCCCCGGTCTCTCTTACCATTATCCACCACCACAGGATAAGATTATTCCGTGGGAAACTGAACAAAAAATCTTTTATGAACGATTGCTTGAACTCCCCCTCAATACTAATTTAAGCAAGGCTCTGCTAAAAGTCAGCGAGGGCATGAGTCCCCAATCTATAAAGGAACTCATTTTCAGAACAGGTCTCAATTCACAACTGACCTTGGAATATTGCGGCGAATATGAATTACGCCTGCTGTGGCAGGAACTATGTCGCTTAGGTGCGCAATTACAAGCGGGAAGCTTTACCCCGGAAGTAATCGTCGAAGATGATCTGCCACTGGCCTTTTCCGCGATTGCTTTAACGTCTTTTTCTCCGGCTATGCGCCATCATTTCCCCGGCATGAATGAGACCTTAGATTTTTATTATCTTCATAAAAATAAAGCTCTCTCCCTACAACAAAAAAAAGGCGAATTAACAAGCATCGTCAAAAAAGAAATTCAGCGCTGCGAAAAAAAAGCCGGTTTGCAACAAGAAACAATCCAAGAGGCTAAAAACGCCGAACAGTACCGACTATGGGGCGAACTGCTTACGGCTAACCTACATTGTCTCACCCAGGGGAAAGAAGCCCAAGTAAGTAATTACTATGACCCTACGGGAGAAATAGAAATAATCCCTTTAAAACAACATCTCTCCGTAGGAGAAAATGCGCAACGTTATTTTGCTTATTACCAAAAGTGCAAAAATGCTACTGTTAAAGCCCAAAAACAACTGCTGGAAACAAAAAAAGAACTCGGTTATCTTGATAGTTTGGCTAATTCCATAGATAATGTAACAACTTTAACGGAAACAGCAGAAATCCGCGAGGAAATTCAACAAGCCGGATACCTGAAAGAAACAACAAAAGCCAAAGCTCAAAAGAAAAACAAAACACACCAACCAAGTCTTCCCGCCAAAATAATCATAGACTCATGGGTTATTTACTATGGGAAAAACAATCGCCAAAACGATTTACTTACGATGAAAACAGCCAAAGCAGAGGATCTTTGGTTTCATACCAAAGATATCCCCGGCTCTCATGTTCTCATTAAAAACCCTGATAATAAAGTTATTCCCCCGGAAATAACAGAAAAAGCAGCCATGTTAGCCGCTTATCATTCTCAAGCCCGTCATTCCACTAATGTTCCCGTTGATTACACGAAACGACAAAATGTTTGGAAACCCCAAGGGGCCAAACCCGGCTTTGTTCTTTATACTCATCAGCACACCCTTTACGTAACCCCCGTCCCCTTGGCATACCCTGATTAAAAATTATTCTGTTTCAACGATTAAAACCCGCTCCTCGCCATCTGTTTCCTTCAGCATGACCTCAATAGATTCTTTGCGCGAAGTAGGCGCATTTTTACCAATATAATCGGCTCGAATAGGCAGTTCCCGATGCCCCCGATCAACAAGAACGGCCAACTGAATAGACTTGGGTCTGCCTAAATCCATCATGGCATCAAGAGCCGCCCTTACTGTTCTGCCTGTATATAAAACATCATCCACGAGAATGATTTTTTTACCGGTAATCTCAAAAGGAATTTCCGTAGCATGAACAACCGGTTGATCACTCAAAGCCGTAAGGTCATCTCGATACAAGGTAATATCAAGCTTTCCCACCGTAAGTTTTGTGCCTTCAATTTGCGAAATCATTTGCGCTAACCGTTCCGCTAAAGGTACACCCCTCCGCCTAATTCCTACAATAATTAAATCATCTACCCCTTTGTTTTTCTCCACAATCTCATGAGCTATTCTGGTTAAAGACCTTCTGATGCCCTCTTGATCTAACAGTTTTGCTTTTTCTTTCATCTCTTCATCTCCTTCCCTTTTCTTCCGCGAGCAATTTATTAATGCTTTCACTTCCCAAAACTTGCAGAGCGTTTAGAAAATCCTGCGGAGGAACTGCTGTAAATTCTAGCCACTCCTGACTACACGGATGCCTAAAACCCAAAGCTAAAGAATGTAGAGCCTGACCTTGCAAACCTAATTTTCTACTCTGCTCTTGTTGAGATGTAGAGGTTCCATATTTAAAATCTCCCACTACCGGATGCTGCAAATAAGCTAAATGAACCCGGATTTGATGAGTACGCCCTGTCTGCAACCGACAGCGAAGTAAGGTATAATCCGGAAACCGTTCTAAAACTTGATACTTAGTTACAGCTTGTTTGCTATTTTTTAAAACAACCGCCATTTTTTGGCGGTTTCTTAAATTCCTCCCGATAGGGGCATCAATAACCCCCCCCGGTTCGCTCATTAGACCATGTACTAAAGCTAAATATTCCCTCCGCACAAGAGCAGCTTTAAATTGCCGCGCCAGTTCTTTATGCACATCATTATTTTTCGCTGCAACTAAAAGCCCTGATGTATCCTTGTCTAATCGATGGACAATTCCCGGTCGTACGGTATCTTTCGTTCCGGATAATTCAGAGCAATGATCAAGTAAAGCATTGACCAGTGTCCCGCTGTATTTCCCACTAGCCGGATATACTAACATCCCGCGTGGTTTATTAATCACCAATAAATCCTCATCCTCATAAATAATCTGTAAAGCAATCTTTTCGGGTAAAACCGGCATAACTTTATGTACGGAAAGTTTACAAGTTATAACATCTCCTGTTTTTACTTTATAATTAGCTTTAACAACTTGACCGTTTACCAAAACCTTATTTTCCGCAATTAACCGCTGCAACTGTGACCGCGTTAAATCCTCCAGAAGCCCGGTCAGATAAAGATCAATCCTTTTACCCTGTCCTTCTTCATCAACCACAAATTGTTTTTCGTTCATATAAACTCCTTATCTAAGCGTGTGTCAAGGGGACGGGGTTGTTGACACATTTATAGCGTGTCAACAACCCCGTCCCCTTGACACATTTTCCGACACTAAGATTTGCCAAGCTAACAAAATCATGCCAATCACTATGGCGGCATCTGCTATGTTAAACACATATGGCCAAATTCCTCGAAAGTCTATAAAATCTATGACTAATCCTGTTTGCAACCGGTCAATAAAATTACCTACGGCCCCACCGGCAATTAAACCTAAACCTAGCGACAACCAAATATTTTCTTTACCCCAAGTATACTGCAAATAAATAATAACGAATAAAATAAACACTGTAATCATAAGAAAAAACCACGTTTTCTCGGCAAACAAACCAAAAGCTGCCCCCGGATTACGGATATAGGTAAAATGCAAAAAACCTTCGATCACAGGATACGTTTGCCCTAAAGCAAGTCCTTCTACAATCAGAAACTTTGTCCAGCGATCAAAAAATAAAACAAGAGCTCCGCCAAGCCAAAAAACCATTTTTATAATCTCCTATTTTCGTTAACTAAGCCGGCTATTTTTTGAGGCTTTCATTAACCAACTGCACAATATCCGCAATAAAATCCCCAATCAGAGGAAGATTAAGCAAGACAACCTGTCTTAACAAATAAATAAGCAAAGCACCTAAAATAGTAAAACCTATCGCCATCCCTAAGCCACGAGCAATTCCTGCTAAAAAATTTGTGTAGAGCATCCGCCGCCTATTGTTTAAGAACTCTACGTATTCCACCATTTTTATTTTCTCGATAGCCAGAGTTAATTTTTCTAATTTATTCTCCAAACTTTTAATTACATCCGGCTCTCCTTGATCGTGCATTAGTTACCCCCCACAAGCACTATCTTTCTCTACCCATATTCTATTTAGTACTTAGTAGTCTTTATTACTATTCTAGAGGTTTAGACAGAATCCTTTTCTAATTCATGACCAACTACTTTTTTAATTACTTAACGATAAAAGCGGTGCTGGAATTCTGCCGCCACGTTGAATAAAAGCTTCTGCACTATAAGAATGAAGAGACATCACAGGGGCTGTTCCTAAAAGACCCCCAAATTCTACCTTCTCCCCTACTTTTTTCCCCGGTACAGGTATAATTCTCACCGCCGTAGTTTTTTTATTAATCATCCCGATAGCCGCTTCGTCCGCGATAATAGCAGCTATTGTCTCTGCCGAGGTATCTCCCGGTACGGCAATCATATCCAGCCCTACAGAACAAACACAAGTCATGGCTTCCAGTTTATCCAGACAAAGCGCTCCTTCCTCAGCCGCTCTAATCATCCCGGCATCTTCACTTACGGGGATAAAAGCCCCACTTAAACCACCCACATAAGAAGAGGCCATCGCTCCGCCTTTTTTAACAGCATCATTTAATAAAGCTAACGCTGCCGTTGTTCCATGACCACCGACTTTTTCTAAACCCATCGCTTCAAGAATAGCAGCAACACTATCACCTACGGCAGGAGTAGGCGCCAAGGAAAGATCCACAATACCAAAAGGAATGTGCAGTCTTCGTGCCGTCTCTCTCCCCACAAGTTCCCCCATCCTGGTTATTTTAAAAGCTGTCTGTTTAATGATGGTCGCCAATGTGCCAAAATCCGCCGTGGGTTTTTCCTGCACAGCATGAAGAACAACCCCCGGACCACTAACACCTACATTAATGACTGTCTCCGGCTCCCCAAACCCATGAAAAGCCCCCGCCATAAAGGGGTTGTCTTCCGGAGCATTACAAAAAACCACCAGTTTGGCACAACCTAAACCATCTGCCTCTTTCGTCAATTCTGCTGTTTCCTTAATAATCTTCCCCATCAGGTAAACAGCATCCATATTTATGCCTGCTTTAGTCGTCGCTACATTTACCGAAGAACAAACCCGTTCCGTTTCCGCCAATCCTTGGGCAATGGAACTTAACAGACGGTCATCTCCTTTGGTAAAGCCCTTATGCACAAGTGCGGAAAATCCCCCAATAAAATTAACACCTACTTCACGAGCCGCCTGCTCCATAGCTTTAGCCAAAACTACATAATCCGCACTCTCACAAGCTTCTCCCACAATAGAGATCGGGGTTACCGCAATCCGTTTATTAATAATCGGAATCCCATATTCTCTAGAAATATCTTCCCCCGTTTGCACAAGTTTTTCTGCTTTCTGCGTAATTTTATCATAAATCTTCCGGGCTACTACGTGGATATCACTATGAGCACAATCCCTTAAACTTATGCCCAGCGTAATTGTCCGGATATCTAAATTTTCCAGCTGAACCATGTGGATTGTTTCCATGATTTCCTCAGGCATTAAACTCCTCGACATCTTCCCTTCCTCCTAAATGCGGTGCATAAATTTAAAAATATCTTCATGCTGAACCTTAATTTGCACCCCTATTTCTTCTCCTTTTTCTTTCAACAAACACTGCAGTTTCTGTAAATCAACGGCAGCCTGAGAAATATCTACAATCATAATCATCGTAAAAAAATCCTGGAGAATCGTCTGGCTAATGTCCAAGATGTTGACACGATAATCGGCTAAAACCCCGGAAACTCCGGCAATAATGCCGACCTTGTCCTCTCCCACAACAGTAACAATAACCCGTTGACTAGCTCTTTCCTGACCTTGTTTTTCCTTAGGGCACATCATCAACACTCCTCTAATTTTTAACGCCTTTATTATAACACATCAACATCTTACATACTTCAAAGTTCGAGGCGTAAAATTCAAGCCTCGAACCTCGCATGAAGAGCTACACTAATCGCCGCTGCATAAATATCCTTACAGATATCAACAACCTTCTCTAATTGTTGTCTCTCTAATTTTTGGAGAGTATCTACCCCTTTTCCGGTAAGCACAAGGATTGTTTGCCAGTCCAGAAACAATAATTCCTGAAGATAGCGCTGATCAGTTATAAAATAACTATCCGGCAAATTAATTGCTTTTTCCTGTAAAAGAGCAGCTAACTCTTCTTCTCGTCCATTCCAGTACACCAAAGATAAGGTTTTATCTTTCAAGCTTGTTTGTAAAAGCTGATACTCCTGAAACTCAGGCGTAACCAGAACTAAAAGATATCCTCTCCTCCCTAAAAATCGCAAAGCGGGTAATGTTTCCGGATATATCTCTAGATTTCTTCTGGCCGTATTATTAAGAGTATAAGATGTTCCACAACCGGAAAAAAAGATAGCTTTAGCCATGTTAGATGCACCCCCGTCCCTTTAATATATGTGCAGAGACAAAATTGAGTGCATCACTAGATTTCCCTTTATATTTTATCGGTTTTAATCAGCTTTCCACCTCAAAACAGGTCGGCGTGCCGCCTGAGTTTCATCAAGCCGGCTAAGGGGAGTTTGGTGTGGTGCTTGATGCAATATTTCCGGATTTTCCTCAGCTTCTTGGGCGATTCTCGCCATCACTGCAGCAAACGCGTCCAGCGTACTTTTATTTTCCGTTTCCGTAGGTTCAATCATCAAAGCTTCAGCGACAATCAGCGGAAAATATACTGTCGGCGGATGGAAACCGTAATCAAGTAACCGCTTCGCGACATCAAGCGTCCGGATCCCCCCCTCCTTAGTCTTAGGGGGAGTAACTATAAACTCATGCTTACACAGACCGGCAAAAGGCTGCTCATAATCTTGTGACAGCAGCTTCAGAAGATAATTAGCATTAAGCACCGCCTTTTCACTAGCTTCTTTCAGCCCTTTTCCGCCCAACATCAAGATATACGTAAAAGCTTTCACCAACACACCGAAATTACCATAAAACGCTTTGACCCGGCCAATAGACTGTGGCCGCTCTCCATCAAAGCGATACCTCTGTTTTTGCCGGTCATAAATTATAACAGGTTTAGGCAAAAAAGGCTCCAGTTTTCTTTTTACCCCCACCGGTCCTGAACCGGGACCACCACCGCCATGAGGTGTAGAAAAAGTCTTATGCAGATTAAAATGAACAACATCAAAACCCATATCTCCCGGACGCGCATAACCCATAATCGCATTCATATTCGCCCCATCATAATACAAAAGCCCCCCGGCTTCATGTACGATTGCCGCAATCTCTGCAATTTGAGTTTCAAACAAACCCAGCGTATTAGGATTAGTGAGCATTAAAGCTGCCGTATCTTTACCCACAACCCTTTTCAGAGCTACAAGGTCTACTTCCCCTTGCCCATTGGAAGGGATCTGAATTATTTGACAACCAGCCAAAGAAGCCGTAGCAGGATTAGTCCCGTGTGCTGAATCGGGAATAAGCACTTTGTCCCGCTGCTGTTCACCTTGAGCCGCATGATAAGCCCTGATCAGCAAAAGTCCTGTCAGCTCACCATGAGCCCCTGCGGCAGGCTGCAAAGTAAAAGCGTCCATCCCGGCAATCTCAGCTAAATATTGTTGCAGCTTCACCATTAACTCCAACGCCCCCTGCACACTTTCTGCAGGCTGATCAGGATGAATCTGACTAAATCCCGCCAGATTAGCGACATCCTCATTTATTTTAGGATTATATTTCATGGTACAACTGCCCAGGGGATAAAATCCTGTATCCACACCATAATTCAAACTAGATAAACGTGTATAATGACGCACTACTTCCACCTCTGTCAACTGAGGAAGAACCGGCGTCTTTTTTCTTCTTAATTTTGCAGGGATAGCTTCCTGAACAGAACAAGCGGGAACGTCTAATGGTGGTAAATAATGACCTCGTCTGCCGCTGACACTCTTTTCAAAAATGAGTTTTTCCACCACTTACACCTCCCCACACCTCAACTAACTGCTCTATTTCTTCTTTTGTCCGCATTTCCGTTACACATAAAAGCAGATAATTTTCCAACTCCGGATAATACCTGCCTAAATCAAGCCCCCCTAAAATACCGGCCTCCCAAAGACGCTGATTAATCAGGGCAGGTGCTTCTGCAGTCTGCACGACAAACTCTTGAAAAAAAGGAGCGGCAAAAGGCAATGAAACCCCCGGTAATTCAGCCAGCAGCTCTTTAGCATAATGGCTTTTCTGCCAACACTGCCTGCCCACTTCCTCTAAACCTTGTGGACCAAGCAAAGCTAAATAAATAGCAGCAGCTAAAGCACACAGGGATTGATTAGAACAAATATTGGAACCTGCTTTCTCCCGGCGGATATGCTGTTCACGCGCCTGTAAAGTAAGCACAAAACCTTCCCTGCCTAAACGATCCACCGTTTTACCCACAATACGACCGGGCAAACGTCGGACATACTTTTCTTGACAAGCCATAAAACCCAAATAAGGTCCGCCAAAACTAAGCGGAAGCCCTAAACTCTGCCCTTCGCCCACGGCGATATCGGCTCCTAATTCCCCCGGACTTGCTAATACGCCTAAAGCAAGAGGATCACAGCAAGCGATCAGTAACCCGCCTTGTTGATGAATAAGCTCCGCAAACTGCGCTAAATCTTCAATACTGCCCCAAAAATTAGGGCTTTGGATGATAACAGCAGCCACATCATTAGTTAACACACCAGCCAATTCATCAACAGCAGTTAAACCTTCCTGATAAGGCAATTCAATAATTTCCACCCCACGTCTAAAGAGATATGTCTTTAATGTTTCTCGATACTCGGGATGAACTAGAGAACTAACGGCAATCTTACTCCTTCCGGTAGCTTCTACCGCCATCAGAGCAGCCTCCGCAAGGGCTGTAGCCCCATCATAATGAGAAGCATTAGCTACACCCATTCCCGTTAGCTCACAGATACTGGTCTGATATTCAAAAATAGCCTGCAAAGTCCCCTGGCTTATTTCCGGCTGATACGGAGTATAGGCCGTGTAGAACTCGGAACGAGCAAGCAGATGTTTTACAGCCTTAGGCTGATAATGTTCGTAAGCCCCCGCCCCTCTAAAACAAAGATACTGCCCTGTATGCTTGTTTTTTTGGGCTAATCTCTCGACTTCTTCCCAAGCCTCTTTTTCAGAAAGACCTAACGGTAGCTGAAGCGGTCTATCTAAACAAAGTTCCCGTGGAATATCCCCAAAAAGTTCGTCCACAGAAGAAACCCCAATAGTTTTAAGCATGGTTTCTTCCTCGGCACGGGTGTGAGGCAAAAAAGGCATCTGTTTATTCCTCCTCAGCGACAAATTTTTCGTATTCACTAGCTGTTAAAAGAGCCTCTGCCAATTCCCCGATTTCTATCTCCACCAGCCAGCCTTCACCATAAGGGTCATCATTAAGCAATTCCGGAGCAGCAAACAGATTTTCGTTTACGCGCTTGACGATTCCCGCACAAGGTGCGTAAATATCGGAAACTGCCTTTACCGACTCTACTACCCCTAAGGATTCATTGGCTTTTAACTTTTTCCCAACCTCCGGTAAATCTACAAAAACAACATCACCTAAAGAATTTTGCGCATAATCAGTAATCCCGACGATACCTCGTCCTTCCTTAACCAAAAGCCATTCATGCTCTTCTGTATACTTTAATCTCTCAGGATACATCTCTTTTTACCTCCCTCTTTTATAAAAAGGCTTTTTTATAATTTTAGCCTGTAAACCTTTACCTCTGATTACTACGGAAATTTCATTATCCACAAAAGCTTCTTGACTTAAAACATAACCTAACCCTAAATTTTGTTCTAAAGTAGGGGCAAAACTGCCTGAGGTTACCTCCCCGATACTAATACCGTCTTTTTCTAGAGCATAACCGGCTCTGGCAATCCCTCTTTCCAACATCGTAAAACCTACTAATTTACGAGCAG
>JAQVYD010000157.1 GCA_028709105.1 Clostridia bacterium | reverse complement strand
GTTACTCATCATTCCGGACACTGCTGTATTTAGACCTATAAAGTTTATCGCCACATTAACACCTCCCCTTTTGCTGCTATGTACAACATCATTGAAATTTCTATTTTCGCCTCAAAGAATGTTGATAGCAACAAATCATTCAAGCTTAAATTCTAATCAATGAGCGCTTGTGCGGTTTGCGTACATTGCGCTGCGAGCATTTGATATATTATTTCGTTTCATAATAATAGCTATATAATTTAACATGAAGTATGACAGTTGGTCATGCTTTTTTTTAAATATCCTAGGAGCCTGCTCGGAAACTCGATGTTGATGAATATTTATAAAAAGTACAGCCAAGAACCACTATTCCTTTAGGGCTGCGGATGAAGGCTCCTTGCAAACCCTTCCATGAGCCCAAAAGCTGTTATGATTTTATATCAAAAACCACACGGGTTTTTCTTCCCTCTTCGTACCCTTTACGACCATATTGTGGCGTTTGCGGTGCGGGTTCCGTTAAAAGATTCAATGAAAAATCTACATAATCAAGCGCATTTTGAAGAAGCTTTTGGTTAAGATCGTTTTTCACCTTAAGCTTATCGACTGTTGCTTTCAGTTTGTCTCTAACATCGGATAGCCTTTTTGCCTGATTTTCCGGAAGCTCTTTAATAATGTCACTGACAGTAACTTCACTAGATGCTTTACCTATTTTTAAACTAATTTGTCCTATAATTTGCTCTCTGGCATCCCTCAGCTTATTCAACTCACTAAAAAGCCGTTGTTCTTTACCAACTGCTGCCTGCAAGTCTTCAACTTCATTATTTATAATCCTGTCTGTTTTGCCCTCAGCAATAGTAAAAAGTTGACCATATAACCTGTTTTCATAATCCAGTACTTTTATTAGGTTGTCTATCCAGATCACATCAATCATTAATATTTCCCCCGGTATTTGTGATTTCTCTTATCTTATATATCGGATCCGAACAAAAACGGGATAACATTTATTTTCTGCTATCCCGCTTTACTTCTCTTTTGTTTAGTCTCACGAAAGCATTTTAATGATTTTATCGGAAATATCCTTAGCATCAACATTGTATTGATTTGATTCAATTTTTTTAGATATTTCGTAAACTTTTTCCTTACGAATGTCCGGTATATTGTATAAAGCTTTCATAACGGTTTGAAAATCCTTTGCTTGGCTTGAGACTTTATATTCATCCGTCTTTGATGCCACAATGTCTTTTCTGGCAATCTTGCCGACACTATTAACATGATTAGAAACACCGAACACCTTGGGATTGTCTCCCCAGATCTTCATCTAAATCCCTCTTTCCTGTATGGATTCTTTTTATATTATCAGCAGTGTTTTTCTTACTGAATAAGTTTATCTTTCGTTAGTGTGAGTTAATCTTATGATGAAATTTGTTGATTTAGGTTTATTACTGTTAACCTAAGATTATCTTCTGTTAGTTTGTTTTCGTTATTCAATGATAGTATCGTCAAAAAAGAGTATTTATTTAATGCTTTTTAATAAATTTCCCGTCTTTTCATGGTCCTATTTTTTTAGTCCTATTATTCGACCGAAAAAATAGGACTAAAGTATAATCGTAGGACTAAAGTTGACATTTAGTGAATTGCTCGAACTTATGTTCTTATTGTAGCACAAAAAAAGCACATTACAACATTTAACAGAAAACAATTCATCCCCCACCTACACTTTCACTGTCGTGAATAAGGTAGTTTTGAGGTAGGGGGCTTCTGATTTATCTATGATAAAAATGTTTAAACTATTGCTTCTCCTTTTTGCGAGTGCCCATTAGAAGACATGCACTTTTTCAGTAACACTAGTGCATGAGGTTTTTATATAATCCCTGCGAAATTGTGGTAGAATTCTAAATACTTAATGCTTTTGCACTTTTAGTCTTTTTCCTCCCTGTGTTTGTAATATAAACCGAAATCATCCTTGCCAAAGCCCGTATCTCTTTTAGAGGAACTTGTCTTGTTCAAAGATTCTTTGAGCTCTTTACCGGCAATCATCATGTCCCGGGCAAGGCTTTTGGAGCAGTCTAAACAAAATCGACCGCTTCGTATCCTTACTCCGCAGTTTTCGCAGTTTAATGCGATGGGACTGCTTTCACTAACCTCAAGACGGTCTTCTTTTAACCACCGGCTTATTTTGTTGGGGCTGACACCTGTGTTCTCGGTAACCTCCCGTACATTTGCACCGGGGAAATCCCTAAGAAATGCTCTCACCTTTTCAAATTCTTCTTCGTCCACTTTCATGCATGCATGACAATAAACGGGACCTGTCACATATTGAAATATTTTACGGCATATTTTACAATATCTTATTTCAGACATAACCGTTCCTCCATTTTCAGATTATTTACTCAACTTTCTCACAGTTTTTTAGGGCTATCCTTATTTTAGGGCTATCCTTCTTGGGGGAGCGTTCCGGTGACTGGGGTTATCCTTCTTGGGGAGCGTTCCGGTTGGTACGCTCCTTTGTTACGCTCCTTTGTTACGCTCCTTTGGTACGCACCTGTATTGGACATTTGCCAGCACACCGGGCTACCACTACCGCAGGTGATGGAATTTAGCACCGCAGCGTACCAGTATCAGC
>JAQVYD010000156.1 GCA_028709105.1 Clostridia bacterium | reverse complement strand
ATTTTGAAACGGCAGCACAGATTTCCGGGAACTTGATTCATAAAACGATTCTTGCGGAAAAACTGGGCTGTTATGCTTGTCCGGTGCGGTGTAAAAGGATGGTGGGAGCAGATGCTCCCAAAGAGTTAGATCCTGTTTATGCAGGCATGGAATATGAATCTTTGGCCGCCTTAGGTTCATTTTTAGGCATTGATGATTTATATACTGTGGCGAAAGCGATCGAACTATGTAATAAGTACACGATAGATACTATTTCGATGGGTAATATTGTTGGTTTTGCGATGGACTGTTATGAGGCCGGCTTGCTTACCCAAGAGGATACGGATGGTTTAGAATTGCGGTTCGGGAATAAAGACGTACTTTTGCCGCTTATTGATAAAGTGGTTAAGCGGGAAGGCTTTGGTAATCTTTTGGCTGATGGTATTAAGAAAGCAGTGGAAAAAATCGGTCCGGAATCTGAAAAGTATGCTGTGCATTGTAAAGGGGTAGATTATCCCGCCCACGAACCACGGGTGAAAAGGTCGTTAGCTCTTGCTTATTCTGTATGTCCTGTAGGTGCCGACCATATGTGTGTGGAACATGACCACGTTATTGCTCCGACAGCGCCGGATCTGTTTATGGAGAGAATTTCCCCCTTGGGTATTTATGAAAAACTACCACAGCAAGATTTGGGTTGGAAAAAGGTGCGGGTTGTTTATTATACGATGATGTATTATAGCTTTATCAATTGCCTTGACCTATGTATGTTTTGTGTCGCCCCGATGAGAGCATTGGACTGTTGTGAAGTTGTTGATGCCGTTAGTGCGATTACCGGTTGGGAAACAAGTTTATGGGAATTAATGAAAATAGGAGAAAGACGTCTTAATATGATGCGGGTCTTTAATCTAAGAGCAGGGATAGGCCCTGAGGAAGACAAGCTTCCGCAAAAAATGTTACAGCCGATGCAGGGTGGAACTACGGATGGGTTGCACGTGGAGAAGGAAGAATTTGAGGAAGCCTTACAATTATATTATGGAATGGCTGGTTGGGATCAGGAAGGCAAGCCTCAAAAATCCAAACTGCTTGAATTAGAGCTGGAGTGGCTTCTTGATGAATAATAATTTATTTTTATTTAGGAGATGAGCAGCATGTCATCGAACAAATTTAAGGTTACGATTGACCAGAGGTTGTGTAAAGCATGTGGGATCTGTGTTGAATTTTGTCCCAAAAAAGTGTTGGAGTTAGACAAAAACGGGAAAGCCATAGTGAAAAAGGAAGAAGAATGTATTGGGTGCAAGAATTGTGAAATACGGTGCCCGGATTTTGCCATAACGGTGGAGGGTGAGAAGGTATGACGTGCCAAAATAATATTAAATTTATGCAGGGAAATGAAGCTGTAGCCGAAGCTGCTATTTTAGCCGGAGTGAGATTTTTCGCTGGTTATCCGATTACCCCGGCTACGGAAATAGCGGAAATACTGGCTCGGAAAATGCCCTTGGTTGATGGTGTTTTTTTGCAAATGGAAGATGAAATAGCTAGTATGGCTGCTGTGATTGGGGCTTCCATGGCCGGTGTCAAAGCCATGACGTCTACGAGTGGTCCCGGGTTTACCTTGAAACAGGAAAATTTAGGCTATGCGGCTATTGTAGAGATACCTTGTGTGGTAGTAGATGTGCAGCGGGGAGGACCAAGTACAGGTCTGCCTACCTTGCCTGCTCAGGGGGATGTCATGCAGGCTAGATGGGGAACACATGGTGATCATCCGATCGTTGTTTTAAGTCCGGCTACAGTAGCTGAAGCTTTTGACTTAACGGTTCAGGCGATCAATCTTTCTGAATTATTAAGAACTCCCGTTATTCTTTTGTCAGATGCGGTGGTAGGGCATATTAGAGAGAAAGTGGAGATTCCTTCCGCCGATAGCTTGAAGTTGATTGAAAGAAAAATAACAAATAAATCGCCGGAGCAGTATCAGCCTTATGTCGCCGGTGAAGATGGTGTGCCTGAGTTTGCTTATCGGGGCAAAGGTTACAGATACCATATTACCAGTAATATTCATGATGAAGCCGGTTTTCCGGCGACAAATAATCATGAAGTAGCTGATTCCTTATTAAGGAGATTGCACGCTAAGATTGATTATTACAAAGATGAACTTACTTTTTATAAAGAAGAACAATGTGCAGATGCTGAGTTCTTGATTATTGCCTATGGTTGTGTGGCTCGTTCTGCGAAAGAAGCGGTGCATGATTTAAGAAAAGAGGGCATTAAGGCAGGGCTTTTGCAACTTCAAACTTTGTGGCCTTTCCCGGCTGAAATTGTACAAAAATATTGTGCGGGAGTTAAAAAGGTAATCGTGCCGGAAATGAATCTGGGGCAGTTAATTAATGAAGTGAAGTTAAATGCGTTAAATAAAGATGTCATTGGTGTAAACAGGGTGGATGGCAGAATGATTACGCCCCAGGAAATTGCTGAAAAGGTAAAAGAGGTGAAGTAACGTGGCAAAGGTTAAAGATTATTTAAGGCAGGATAAGTTACCACATATCTGGTGCCCAGGCTGTGGGGACGGAACAATTTTGGGCGCTCTGATTAGCGCTGTTGATAAGTTAGCATATGACCGTGACAATGTCGCCA
>JAQVYD010000035.1:7392-10826 GCA_028709105.1 Clostridia bacterium | reverse complement strand
GGCGCGGGTTAGCGCGAGAAGCCGGCCAAGGGGTATTACATGTTCGAAGCCTGCCGCGCCACATCCCCCAGCCTAACCGCGGCAGCGGCCGGTTCGCCCGAACCTAACATAAGAGCTATGTAAGGTTTGGTATTCACCTTAAGGCTGCTGGACGTCGGAAACGCAGGGCCGTTAGATGAAATAACCCTTTCTGAGAGTATTAATACAAGTAATAATTTGATTATTTGGAGGGAGAGTAGTTTGAAAGAAGTTTATAACTAAGATTACCTGAAAAAAGGGTATAACAAAATAAGCCTACTAAAAAGTGGCTTTTAAAAAGTGAATATCGTATTTAAATTATCAAGTTGTAATACGCATATCGGGTATTTGGTAGCCTAATGTTTGCAGGTAACGCACGGTCATTTCTTCAGTTATCTGGGGAGCATAAGTTTGCTTTGGCTTGGAGTCAATCGTGTATAAATCATAGTTAAAAGGCTCATTCTTATCAAGCATATGGTAAATACAATTTAGTAGCATATGTGCAATAGCGATAATGGCTTTTTTATGACCACGGCGTTTCTTTATTTGGTCATAACGAACTTTGAAATATGTACACTTTTTGCTTTTGATTGCAGCATTTGCACATTGAACTAATAGGGGCTTGATATAAACACCAGCTCGTGAAACACGGACAGATTTCTTCTTTCCGGCGCTTTCATTGTTTTGCGGAGTAAGTCCAGCCCATGAGCATAGATGTTTGGAGGAATGGAAAGCCGACATATCGCAACCTATTTCACCAATTATAGCAATTGCAGTAAAAACATCCTTGATACTTGGCAGTGATAAAATTATTTCTAGTTGTGCTAAATAAGGTTGAACTAAACCTAAAATAGCAGTTTCGATATCTGCAATGTGCTTCTCGATATTGTTAAAGTGACCAAGGCAAATACGCATTTTATCTGCTTGAGGCTTAGTCAAATTTCCATTGATTGATTTTGTAATTGTTGCTGCTTTATCCTGCATACTTGCATGTAGCATTGATGAAACATCGAAATCCTTATCATCAGGATTTTCAAGTATATGATTAATAATTTTCATAGAACTTACGCCAAAGGTATCAGAAACAACACTCGAAATCATGATGTTGGAAACAGTAAGAGAGTTTTGAATACGGTTTTTCTCACTTGTCTTAAAGTTAATGAGTTTAAACCTATATCGCATTAAATCTCGAATTTGACGAATAGGTAAGGGTGGAATAAAACTGTTGGGAACTAAACCGTGCTTGTGTAGGTCACAAAGCCAAATAGAATCTTTTTTATCGGTTTTCTTTCCACGAATACCCTTGACATATTTCGGATTAGCAACTACGACATTACAATAATCCTCCAAGATATTAAAAACAGGATGCCAGTATTTGCCTGTAGACTCCATACAGACATTAATGCAAGATTGAGATTTTAACCAATCTAAAAGTTGGTGCAAATTCTCGGTAAAAGTTGGAAATTGCCTCGTTTGGTAATCCGTAACACCCGATTTGTTAGTAGTACCAACCGTTGCAACAACAAACTTTTTGTGGACATCAATTCCACAGCAAATAGGGTAAACAATTTTTAGCATAAACACATCCCCGCATAAGTTTATAGTGGATAAAGCAGACATTGACTGTTTGCTACATAATAAACGGGAATTGTTTATACAAGGATTAGTTTACGTGCTCTATGGCACACTTATTTGTACTTGAAAATAGCAAACGGCACATCTTATTATGCGTATAGGGTGCTCAACCCTATACCACTCACCTCCCCGTGCTCTGTAGTATATCTGCTTATCCGAACACATTATATCATCAATTATTAAAAGTGTCTGGCGAGTGCACTTTCATTAAATTTTTGTGCCTTGAGCACAGCGAAAGGAATGATACTTATTATGAACATAATTGTTGCAAGTTTTAAAGATGTTACTAATATACTACATATTGTTCAAACAACTATTAACAAAGTTTATCCGAAATATTACCCGGAATATGTAGTAAAGTTTTTCCTCGATCACCATTCTGTTGAAAATATTAGTAAAGCTATAAGTGAGGAATATATACTGATAATTGAAAATGATGGTAAAATTATTGGTACAGGTTCACTTCTAAGAAATGAAATTAAGAGAATGTTTGTTTTACCGGAATATCAAGGGTTAGGATATGGTAGTTTATTACTTGAGCAATTAGAACATCAAGCATTAAATGAAGGTCATACAACTGTCATACTTGCTTCTTCACTTTCGGCGTTTAGTTTATATCTAAAAAAGGGTTATGCACCAATAGAATATAAAAAAATCATTACATCTGAGAAACAAGTACTCTGTTATTATCAAATGTCTAAGACACTTAATTTATCACATAATATAAGTGTTGACAGCAAAATGGAATGTAGGGAAATGCTCATAACAGAAATACAGGAAGTGGAAAAGTTACATAACCTATTAGCTTATTTTGTCCAAAAAGAGACTGAAGATGATTATTTTGATTTTGATGAACTGAATGAAGTAAGTTTAAAGCACCATTTAGAAGGATTTATTAATAATCCCTCTCGAAAGATTTACATTACGAAAGAAAATGGCGTTATTGTTGGATTTATTTCTTGTGAAATAATTAACTGTTTTCTTCCTATATCAAGTATTAAGAAGGTTGGGCATATATCTGGAGCGTATGTTTTACCAGAGTTCAGAAGAAAAGGGATAATGAAAAAAATGGAAATGCTTGCAATTGATTTTTTCAGAAGTAATGACTTAAAATTTGTAGAATTAGATTTTCTTACTAAGAATATAATTGCAGAAAAAACTTGGAAAAGTCTGGGTTATATAACATTTAGAGAACAGATGAGAAAAACAATATAATTCTAATAAATCGTACTCCATCTATTTTTCACCTCACAAATTAAAATATTAGGGATATATACCCTCCTTTAGATGAAATCGGCTTGCATATATGCCTTATATAGCGGTATACGTTAAACAAGCTATAATGGCAATTAACAAACTTGAAAGGAGCGAAGAATGATGGTTAAGGATCTAAATTACTATGCGGGCTTAGAATATGAGATAAAGTTGAGAAAGTTAACTAAAGAGGAAGGCGGTGGATGGTTTGCTGAGATTCCATTGCTGCCAGGATGTATGGCTGATGGAGAGACGGTTGAAGAAGCAATAGAAAGTTTGAATGATGCGAAGATTAATTGGATAGAAACTGCATTAGAACTTGGGAGAATGATTCCAGAACCGAATAATGAGGATTTTTCTGGTCAGTTAAGAGTTAGAATGCCGAAATCTTTACACCGTACACTTTCACAAATGGCGAAAGAAGAAAATGTTAGTTTAAACCAGCTTATTATTTATCATTTATCAAGGGGAATAGGGCAGAAACTTTAGCCGACTTCATCTAAACACTGCATTCCCGAGGGCGCGGA
>JAQVYD010000035.1:0-7292 GCA_028709105.1 Clostridia bacterium | reverse complement strand
TGACAAAATGGGAACACCATCCCCATGATCATGGATATAGGTTTGCAGAAAATCTCCATTTGCGTCAATACCGTTCCATTTTTTCACATTTATTTGTTGTAATCCTAATCTTTTAGCGATTGATTTGATATCGCCTGTTGTAAACTGGTATGGCACTCCGCAATTACCTCCATTACTTGGTTTATATCTGTAAGTTTAGCAATTCTACGGAGGTAAGGATAATGGTGCTTGCGGTTTTCAATTTGCCGGTAGAAATCAACTCTCGTTAAATAGTCTTGAGCATAATCTATAAGATTTTCAGCAAGATCTTGAAGTGCATCAATAAGAGTAGAACCTTCTCCGTGAATTAACAATTCATCAATGGAAATGGTAAAACCGTTACCGTCCGGGTCCTCATCAATAATAGGATTAAATTTGTAGCCTCTATCCAAAACCTCTTCAAAAATTTCTGTAGAAATTATAGAAACTTTACTACTACCCGAAGTTTTGAAATTACTAGTAATAACTTCATGACCTTTGGCTGCTTGACGGACAATATTTGGGAAGTCCTGTTTTGTAATACTTATAGATTTTTCCTCAAGAAGATACATTTTATTCATCCCCCATAATTTTATTACTTATATTATAGACCAATATGACCATATTATCCATATGATATATATATTATATGAGAAATATTTTAATTTGACATATTAGGGCTTGACTATCGCCTTAAGGCGGAGGAGTTTGTGGGGCTGAGGGGAGCTACTGGATAGCTGTTACCGGGAAACCGGGAATCACGAACAGCTTATAAGCAAAGAAGGAAAGACATTGTGGAAAAGATATGATAAAATCGAAGCAAAAAGTGGGAGGCTTAATGAACGATGCGCAGTAGTATTCAAAACTTAATCCCTTATGACCCTGGGTTAACCCAGGAACAGTTAGAAGAAAAACTGGGAAAAACTATTCTCAAGTTATCTGCCAATGAAAGTCTATGGGGACCGTCCCCCTTAGTAACAGATATTTTACAGAAAAGCGTAACGAAGCTTAATTTTTATCCTGATGGGATCGCGCAAGAATTAAAAAAAGCCTTAAGTTCATCTTGGAATCTGCCTGCAGAAAACTTCTGCCTTGGGAATGGCACAGATGAGTTGATTTTTATGTTAGCTACGGCTTTTTTAAATCCCGGGGAGGAAGTGGTGATACCCACACCTACTTTTAGTTCTTATGCTTCCTCTGTAACAATTGTGGGGGGTAAAGTTACGTTAGTACCACAAAAAGATTTAACTTTCAATCTTAAGGAAATTGCTCGTTTTATTCACCCCGGAGTCAAGATCGTCTTTCTTTGTAATCCTAATAATCCCACAGGTACATTTTTTAGCCATGCGGAACTCGAACTTTTTCTGAAAAAAGTACCGCCGAAAACTTTAGTTGTTTTAGATGAAGCGTATGGTCATTATGCTACAGACGACCGTTTCCCCCGTTCCCGGGAATTATTAAAGAAATATTCCAATTTAATTATTCTTCGTACCTTTTCGAAGGTCTATAGTTTAGCCTCTCTGCGCGTAGGTTACGCCGTGGCTGCTCCTCAAGTCATCAAAGAGTTGGAAAAAATCAGACAGCCCTACAATGTGAATACAATCGCTCAGATGGCGGCAACAGCTGCTCTGCAGGATGAGAAATATTTACAGAAGGTAATTAAGGAAACGGTACGAGAAAGGGAGTGGCTGACCCAAGAACTTAGGCAGAAAGGATTGACGGTGTTACCTTCCCAGTCTAATTTCCTTTTGGTACGAATAAATAATGCTTCTTTAGTTAGTGAAAAACTTCTCCAAGAAGGGATTCTTGTGCGCAATACGACCTCTTTTGGTTTACCGGATTGGCTCAGAATTACACTTGCCCCTCATCAGTACATGGAACAATTTGTACAGTATTTAGAAAAAATATTGCTTACTGTTTAGTTGTTGTAAGTTGTTGTATTAACTGTGGATCTTTAAAAACCTGACCTATGCCCTGTGCTACACAGGTTAAGGGGTCATTCGCGATCTGAACAGGTATTTTATTAGCAGCGGCAATCGCTCGGTCAAGATTCTTTAAAAGAGCTCCACCACCAGTCAACGCAATTCCCCTCTCTATAATATCGGCAGCCAGTTCGGGAGGGGTTTTCTCTAGAGTTGTATGAATCGCTTCGCTGATCGTTTCCAGAGGTTCTGTGAGGACCTCTGTTATTTTTTGGGCTTCTATTTCTACAGCAGTAGGTAGCCCTGAAGTTAGGTTGCGACCTTTAATTAGATATTTTGCCTTAGGGGGTGGATCGACAGCATATCCTATTTCTATTTTAATTTTTTCTGCTGTTCGAATACCAATTTCAAGATTAGCTGATTTCCTAATTCCTCTAAGGATGATTTGATTTAAGGTATCACCTCCTAAACGGAGGGATTTCCCCACGACAATACCGCTCAGCGAAATAATGGCTACTTCTGATGTGCCTCCTCCGATATTAATGACCATACTGCCACGGGCTTCCTTTACAGGTAAACCGGCTCCAATTGCTGCTGCGATCGGTTCTCTAATTAAATAAGCTTCGCGAGCACCAGCCTGTGTGGCTGCTTCTATGACCGCTCTTTTCTCCACTTGGGTTATACCCATGGGGACACTAATTAATACTCTAGGTTTAATTAAGCTCATACCTTTAAGGGCATTGGTAATAAAATATCTTAACATAATTTTAGTAGTATTAAAATCAGCGATAACGCCATCTTTTAAAGGTCTAACCGCGATGATGTTTTTAGGAGTACGGCCAATCATGGCATAGGCATTATTGCCTACAGCGAGTATTTCGCTTGTTAAGGTGTTATAGGCTACCACCGAAGGTTCATTAGCAATGATTCCTTGCCCTTTCATAAAAACAAGAACATTAGCTGTCCCTAGGTCAATACCAATATCTTTAGAGATACGTAAATTTAAAGAGGGTTTTTTCTTCTTAGGGGGCATATTCTCGCCTCTTTCTAAGCTGATAGTTTTTATACCAATAGTATTGTTAAAAATAAGAAAAAAAATCATTGCATCTCTTATAAAAATATGGTTAAATTATTTCGTTATCTTAAATATATACGAAGATAGTTTGCAGAAGGTGGTGTTATTAAATGTTTAAAAAGACATTTGAACAAAAGCAATTACCCATTTATGCTGCTTTGAAGAAATATACGGAAGATGGAACTACTTCTTTTCATGTGCCTGGTCATAAACAGGGTAGGGGGAACCAAGAAATGAAAAAACTATTGGGTTCTGCTTGCTTAAAACTTGACTTAACTTGTATGGAAGATCTTGATAATATTTGTAATCCTGTTAGTGTAATTAAGGAAGCTGAAACCTTGGCAGCCCAGCTTTATGGTGCAGAACATGCTTATTTTTTAGTTAATGGGACTACTTGTGGGATTCAGGCCATGATTATGAGTGTATGTGAACCGGGAGATAAAATAATTATCCCACGTAATGCGCATAAATCAGCTCTGGGAGGGATTATTCTTAGTGGGGCCGAACCGATCTATATTGAACCGGAAATAGATGATTCCCTAGGTATTGCCATGGGTGTAAAAGCGGAAACAGTAGCCCAAGCTTTAGAAAAACATCCTGAGGCTAAAGCAATTTTTTTAATTAATCCGACTTATTACGGGATAGCTTCTGAGTTACAGACAATTGTTAATCTTGCTCATGCTTTTAGGAAACCTGTGCTTGTTGATGAAGCTCATGGGGCTCATTTAAAGTTCGATTCACGTTTGCCTCTTTCGGCAATGGAAGCAGGGGCAGATTTAGCTGCCAGCAGTACGCATAAACTCGGAGGTTCCTTAACACAGAGTTCACTTCTGCTGCAGCAAGGGGATTTAATTAATTCTAAAAAGGTTAAAGCTGTTCTTAATTTAATACAGACTACTAGTCCTTCTTATCTATTGTTGGCTTCTTTGGATATTGCTCGTAAACAGTTAGCGGAAAAGGGCGAGAGATTAATTACCGCCATATACGATTTAGCCCAGTGGGCGCGTTCTGAAATAAATAAAATTGAGGGACTTGATGTAATGGGGGAGGAAGTCTTAGAGCAACCGGGTTGTTTCGCTTGGGACCCAACTAAAATTGTTGTTAATGTTAAAGCTTTAGGGCTTTCCGGTTATGAGATGGAAAAAATCTTAAGAAAAAAATATCAGATCCAAGTCGAGCTTTCTGATTTATTTAATGTTTTGGCAGTGGTTAGTTTAGGAGATAATCGGGAGAGTCTCCGTAAATTAATTACTGCTTTAAAAGAAATTGCCGAGGGGAGAAGTGTGAAAAATGTAGTAAAATACTTTATTCCTTTGCCTACACTTCCCGAATTGGCGATTTCTCCCCGTAAGGCTTTTTTTGCCGAAACCAGACTAATTCCTCTTGATAAAGCAGAAGGAGAGATTAGTGCGGAAATGATTATGGCTTATCCGCCAGGCATTCCTCTCGTTTGTCCAGGAGAAAAAATCACGCAGGAAATTATTGATTATGTTAATGTTTTGCGCAAAGAAAGGGCCGAACTACAGGGTACGGAAGATCCGGAGGTCAAAGAAATTAAAGTGTTGAAGAAACGTTTATCTATGGCAGAAAAAACTGAAACAGAGAATGTAAAGACACATGTACGGGCGATTTAAGTAAATTTAATGAAGCTGCAGGATAGACAAAATAAGAAAGTGCCGAAATTAGCGGCACTTTCTTATTTTGTGTTTACAATACCCAGAACTTCATATTCTTGATAACCTACTTGCCCTGTTTTCTGCAAAGAGTAAATTTTTTGTAGTTCTTTTACCGCCTTTTCTGTAGCAGGACCGTAAATACCATCAGCTTTTCCTTTGTAAAACCCTTTTCGCCATAATTTCTCTTGAATTACAGTTATCGCCGCACATTTATCACCCACATTTAACCTTTGTATTCCCCCTGACATATAACCGAAAGGATTGCCTACCACAATTACGGGTGTGCCGTTTTTTATCCAAGGGAAAATCGTTTCCACATCTTTATTCAACATTCGAAAACAACCATGACTAGCCATGGAACCAATTGACCACGGTTTATTTGTTCCATGAATGCCGTATACCCCCCAAGGAACATTGAGACCTAGCCAGCGAGTACCAAAACCTGTGCCCCAATTAAAGCCTTTGTTAATGATTTTCCAATTACCAAGAGGCGAAGGAGTATGGGTTTTGCCAATAGCGACAGGAAATTGAGCATATAGTTTATGATCATTCATGACTATTAGTCTGCGCCGAAAGGTATCAATCACTAAACAGATTTCTCCTGAGGGGGGAGGTGTTTTTTTTCTCATTACTTTATTTTCTGTAGCTTGAGCAAGTTTTAACCAGACATGATATTTGACCTCTCCGTCTACGGCCAGGCCTGCTTCTTTTTGAAAGCTGCTAACAGCTGTTATGGTTCGCTCATCATAAAGGCCGGTTATTTCGCCCTTATAATATCCGAGGCTTAAAAGTATTTGTTGTAATTCTTGTATAGCTATATTTTGCTTATCTTGTTTATGTCTGCATAATTCGGGGAAATCCTCTTGACAGCAGCTTTGCTTCTTTTCAATAAAACAATTTATTTCTTTTCCTTGTGTTGCTGTATTTAGACAGAAAAAAAAGTAAAAAAAGACGAAAAGTAAAAGCATTTTCCTGATTTTAATAGTTTTAATAAAGGGGTCCTCCTTTCTTAAGAAGTATTGTTCTTTTATATAAAATCACAGTGCTATTCTTTTTCATATAGTGTAATAATAGCTAACGGAGAGGGGGAACGTTAATGAGTTTAGGGTTGGTTCTTTCAGGTGGTGGCGTGCGGGGAAGCGCACATATTGGCGTTTTACAGGCTTTGCAGGAAGCGAAGATTCAACCTGCCTTTATTTCCGGGACAAGTGCCGGTTCTATCGTGGCCGGTTTATATGCCTATGGCTATTCTCCCCAGGAGATTAAGCTTTTGGCCAGACAAATAAACAAAAAATATTTTGATATAGACTATTGGGGAGGTATTTCTTCACTCGTTAATATCTTTTTTTCCGGGGAGCCTTCAATTAGTGGACTTATTCAGGGTGATTGCTTAGAAAAATATTTTTATACTTTAACGAAAGGAACTAAATTAAAAAACATTAAAATCCCTTTAGCGATTACTGCTGTAGATATTAACAATACCAACATCGTCGTTTTTACCTCCTTGCCTAATCGTCTTTTATTGAGGAGTGATTATCTCTTTGTGCAAGATGCTACTTTAGCTGAAGCGATGAGAGCCAGTATTTCTATCCCCGGTATTTTTCAGCCCAAAATAATTAAAAAGATGAGATTAGTAGATGGAGGAGTTCGGGCTAATTTGCCTGTAGAAATAACGCGGATGATGGGGGCACAGAAGGTTATTGCTGTTAATCTCGGTTATAGCGGTAATCCTGTACCCGGAGTAGATGATATTTTAGAAATTGCTCTGCAGACGATTGATTTGATGATTTATCAAATTACTAGACCTAGTATTGAGTCTGCCGACTTGATTATTTCTCCGGCGATTAATTACGTACATCATGGTGATATGCGTAAAATTGATTATCTTGTCAAATGCGGATATCAGGCTACTCTTGAGGTATTACCACGAATAAAACAGTTGCTATATACTTAATGTGATATACTATAATAAGCGTATTATAAACAGACTAATACTGATAATTTAATTAGATTTAAAGAGGTATCTAGTTATGAATAAAAAATATTATATTGCGACTTTTGGTTGTCAGGCTAATGAAAGGGATTCAGAAACAATCGCCGGTTTACTTGAGAAAATGGGATATGTTATGGCTAATGATTTATCTCAAGCAGACATTATTCTTTTTAATACCTGTTGTATTCGGGAAAAAGCAGAAAATAAGGTTTTAAGTAAGGTCGGCGAATTAAAAGAATTAAAAGCTCAAAATCCTGAATTAATTATCGGAATCTGTGGTTGTATGGTGCAGCAGGAAAAGACAGCGGAAAAAATTCGTCACCGTGCTCCTCAGGTCGATTTGATTTTTGGTACACATAATCTGGCGCAATTACCGGAGCTGATTAACAAGCTTCAGGAAACCAAAACAGCACAGATGCAAATTTTATCTGATCAGGCGGAAATAAGAGAAGACCTGCCCGCGGTACGTCAAGTTCCTTTTAAAGCACGAGTAAATATTACCTATGGTTGTAATAATTTTTGTACTTACTGTATTGTTCCTTATGTCCGGGGACGTGAAAAAAGCCGTGCACCGCAAAATATTCTTGCCGAAATAAAAAAACTGGTTA
>JAQVYD010000155.1 GCA_028709105.1 Clostridia bacterium | reverse complement strand
ACCTTCTGAATACCCTGATGATCAATGTAATAGTTTTCTTTATAAATTAACTCCGAAATAGGTACCACCTTATAACCTTCTTCTTTAAAATAAGTAAGTAGACGCTTTAAAGCCTCGGGGGTACTGGCACCATCATTATGAAAAAGCACAATCGCTCCCTGATGTATTTTTTTGGTGATCCGCTCATACATCGCTTCGGCCGTAAGGTTTTGCCAGTCCAAAGAATCAACGCTCCACTGAATCGTCATTAAATTCAAGTCTGTGGCTGTATTAATGACCAAATTATTATAAGCACCAAAAGGGGGTCGGAAAAGATATGGTTTTTGTCCTGTTACCTCCGTAATCAGCTGCGCATTATCTATAAGCTCCTTTTTGATTTTGCTTTCCTCTAAATCCGTTAAGCGAGGGTGATTAGCTGTATGCAAGCCAATTTCATGTCCCCTCTCCCCTATTTCCTTGGCTAACTGCGGATACTGCTTGATCCAAATATTGGTCAGAAAAAAAGTAGTCTTAATCTGGTGTTCATCCAAAATTTGCAAAATCTGAGGAGTGCGCGTACTCCCCCAAGTAGCATCAAAAGAAAGAGCAATAATTTTTTCCGGAGTATCTACGGCATAGATTGGCACAAGTCTGCCTCCGGCAATAACACTAACCACATCCTCAGCCATATTTTTCAAAGGAATGGGAAAAACCGTTAGCATAGCCATCACAATTACTAGAACTAAAAGAAAACGAGATAACTTATTTTTAGAAAGAAAGATAATCAAGAATAATCCCCTCCTTACTCTTTATTTATAAATGTTTATTCGAGGAGAGGAAAAGATATTATAAAAAAACACCTGGACAACCAGATGTTTTTTTATTTATAATGAGTAATTTGGTGACTCTTTAGTGATCTGAATATCGTGAGGATGGCTTTCTCTAAGACTTGCGGGTGTTTGTCGAATGAAACAAGCTTTCGTCTTTAATTCTTCAATATCTTTACAGCCGGTATAACCCATTCCTGCTCTTAAACCACCAATAAGCTGATAGAGCGTATCCGCCACAGAACCTTTATAAGGGACGCGCCCTTCCACACCTTCCGGAACTAATTTTTTAACATTTTCTTGGAAGTAACGGTCACAGGAACCCTCTTTCATCGCACTAAGTGAACCCATACCCCGATACACCTTATAGCTTCTGCCCTGATAAATCTCTACATCTCCCGGACTTTCTTCCGTACCGGCTAAGAGACTGCCAATCATTACGACATTTGCCCCTGCTGCTAACGCTTTAACAATATCACCTGAATATTTAATACCGCCATCAGCAATCACAGGAATACCCTCTTTAGCCGCTTCTTGAGCACATTCAAAAATTGCTGTCAACTGGGGAACACCAATCCCCGCCACGACACGTGTTGTACAGATAGAACCAGGCCCTATCCCCACTTTAACCGCATTTACGCCGGCATGAATAAGGTCACGTGTTCCTTCTGCCGTAGCCACATTCCCGGCAATTATTTCTAAATCAGGATAAAGGCTACGTAATTTTTCTACAGTTTGAAGTACCCCTAGAGAATGACCATGTGCAGTATCAACCACAATCACATCAACTTTGGCTTCAACTAAAGCTTTAACGCGTGCATAGGTATCCTCACTTACTCCCACTGCTGCAGCAACTAAAAGTCGACTATTCTCATCTTTAGCCGAATTGGGATATTTAATCCCTTTTTCTATATCCTTAATCGTAATTAAACCTTTGAGATTAAAATCCTCATCGACAAGAGGTAACTTTTCAATCTTATATTTACCTAGAATGTTTTTAGCCTCTTCCAGAGTCGTATCCACAGGACCAGTAATTAAATTCTTCTTAGTCATGACCTCATCAATTTTTTTAGTAAAATCTGTTTCAAAACGGATATCTCTATTCGTAATAATACCAATAAGTCTAGTCCCTTCTGTAATCGGAATACCGGAAATATGATAGCGCTCCATAATTTCTAAAGCTTCAGCGACAATATGGTCTTTACTTAAATATACAGGATCAGTAATAATTCCATGTTCGGAACGTTTAACCCGATCTACTTCTAAGGCCTGTTTTTCAATAGACATATTTTTATGAATAACACCAAGACCACCTTCTCGAGCAATAGCTCGAGCCACCCTAGATTCAGTAACTGTATCCATTCCCGCACTTATTATCGGAATATTTAATTTGATTTTCCTAGTTAAGCTTGTACTAACATCAACATCTCTAGGAAGTACTTCTGAACGTGCAGGAACCATTAAAACATCATCAAAGGTTAAGCCAACTTTAGCAAATTTTTCTGCAAAATTACTTTTGTCAATTTCGGAAAATTTCGTGTCTGCCATTTTTTCACCTCCTTAATAAGCTTAAGTGTTATTAATATTAGTGGCATTATATCACATAATACCCTTCTTAGGTCAAGTAAAAGAGTAATAGTTCATTTAAATCAATCATCTTTTCTAGAATGATTAATTTTTTTTAGATTAGCTTGCAATTCCATATACCTATAATTATTCTGCATCAGCCATTTAGCATAGCGTTGGTTATTCAATTTAAGCTGTTCTTTTTCTTTTTCTAACTGATTAAACAAACTCCTTTTTTCATTTTCCATTTTCTCAACGAGATTCATTAAAATTCTCCTGCTTAATCTCAGTTGATTTACTTGTTTTT
>JAQVYD010000154.1 GCA_028709105.1 Clostridia bacterium | reverse complement strand
CGGGAACCAGGCGGATAACCGTTTTATCTAAATCCGTTATCCCGGTCAGGTCGTAAACACCATTTTGCTCCGTGACAGTGATGCTTGGGTATTCTGCACCTGCAAACCACGCCCACGCAAGCCTGACCAGCGCCGTCAGCGCAGCCAGGGTGAGAAACGCTGCCAGCAGAATGAATGGAAGCTTATGTTTTTGTATCACATCCGAGAAACAAAAAGCTTTTGTTCCCTTTGCCATGGCAGTTTCCTCCTTCTTTACGTAATTGTAACTATAATTTTAGCATAGTGTCCGACGAATGAAAAGCAGGCGTAAAAACAGGCAACATTGAATCCATCTATCCTTTCTGAAAAAACGCAATCACAGTTTTGTGATTGCGCCCACAAACGAAAAAAAAGATGCTATGCTGGAAACCACAGGAAGGAGGGAGCACTTATGCCGGAAATAATAAGTGTACATCCTAAACTCCCCTAGAGTTTATACACTAGGGGAGTTTTTATTAGCACTTTTGATGATTTGCTCCATCATTGTTTCAGGTGAGATATCAAATAGAGCTAGAATATCTTTTTGCTTTTTAGTGATTGGTGCCATTAACTTCCATTCCTTTTCATATTGAACACATTGAATTTTTTCCAGTTCCAGCAAGAGACTTTTAATGGTAGGCACCGTCTTTTTAGGGAGAGCGTTCATTACTCGAAGTAAATCCGCTTGGAGGATTTGTGCAATAAAGCCAACGAAAAACTTTCCTTCGGTCGTCTGTTGACGATGGGTGTGTAGTCGATCAAAGTCTAAAAAATTCTTCATGTTATCATAATGACTTTCGATCGCATTTCTTCTCCGATAAATACTTAGTGCCTCAGCGGGGGCGATTTCAGGCTGATTACTCAACAGTCCAAACATCCCCGTCAGTGCTAAAGCCTCTTCAATCGCCTCATTATTTCGCGAAAAACGAATCATTTTTTCATCTTCTAATTCTACTTTGAAATAAGGCTCTTTCTTTCGACGTTTTTTACATTGTAGTTGTTTGGCTAATTGTTCTTCTCGCTCCTTAATTTGTTCAAACAAAGTACGTTCTTGAGTTTTAGCTTTTTCACTATCAAAATAGCAAAATAGTGTATAGTCCTCCTGATCAATAGTTACGGTGGTTTTGACACCAAATACTCCCGCAAAATCAATATAGTTATTCATCTGACGAATCTCTTTCCGAGCCGCTAATAGCGCTTCTTGATATACCTTCTGATGACTAGGAGCCGATAATAAAAACGGAATCTCTTCTTCAGTTAGATATTGAATATTTTTCGTATTTAAAAAACCCTTATCCATCACATATAAAAAGGGTTGAATGTCAAACGCTTTAGCGAATGTCATCATCGTTGGCAAAAAGGTCTGGTCGGTCAAACTTCCATTATATAATTCATAACACACCGGTAGTTTTTGATGTTGTGAAAAAAACAGGCCTACATTTACTTGTGGAAGTAATTCATGGTCGCGGTTATAGCCTCTTTCTGCAAATGGAATATCTTTCGCATAAGTAGAAATACTGGTTACATCATACGCAATATACTCATCGGAAGAGACCACCTGGTTCTTCCATTCTTTAAAAAATGCCCATCTTTTTTCTTTCGTGATCTCTTCGTATAACTCACTTAAATGTCTCTGACCAATGATCTCTTTGTAAGGATTTAAGTGCTTCGTATAAAAATCATCCATGTAAAGCATGACATTTCCATTGCACATCATATAAATAGCAACCTGTAATATTTTTGTATAACTTTCTGGAAAAAGCGTAAATAATATGGGGGCGACATCCAACTGTTGTAGACGATTTGCCAAAAATACCGTATGTCCGGCATGCATAAACCGTGTAGGGAACAGTGTCTTTGGAGGTGTCACATCAAAATACTTAAAATAATTATCATTAGGGAAAAATTGTGCTGGGTTCTTTTCATCTAGTTTCCCAATCGAAATCGACCGGTTGGTGTAGTATCCATTTTTATTTTTATAATATTCCATAACGTAGTAAACGTATTTTGTTTGACCGATGGTCTTAATTGAAATTCGTTTTTTTGGTACGTCAACTGTAAAATCTTTCGTCCCTATCTCAATCACCCCTATACTTACTAGTGTATAAATTATACACTAGTAAGTATAAAAAGTCAAGGTTTTTTATAAAATAAAAATGCTTCTAACTCCTGTTTTAATAAGGAATAGAAGCATTTTTCGTTAGCACGTGTATAAATTTTATGGGAATTTAGGTTATACTATAAGTATTACTTTAACAACTGCTAGCAAGAAGTCCTCCGTATCTTCGTTTATCAAAATTCCAAGACCTCCACTTCTATAAGTGGGGGTCTTGGAATTTTGATAAAATCCGAAGTAGGAGTTAAATGCTATATGACGAATTAAACGTGTCATTTGATGTATTCGCAAGTGTTATTTGATGTATTTTTGCTTGAGCTCATTTACCGTATCATCAGACGGCACTTTTTCTCCATAGCGAACCATATTATACTCAGTTCTTATTCTCTCATGGCTAATAGAGCTATCCTTTTCCATAGAATTTATACGTTTCACCGTTTCATCCGGTGTATCCGAAGGGCTGAAGTTTAGCCCTTTTTTAATATTATCCGAAACAAATCTTGTGTATATAAAGCGAACACGGGAGGCATTATCCTTCATATCCTT
>JAQVYD010000034.1 GCA_028709105.1 Clostridia bacterium | reverse complement strand
TTCAATTATAGAGCTGTAATGAAAATTAAAAGTGGTTATCAAAGGGAGATACTGAAAGATGATCAAGGCACTTTGCATTATGCGGAAGTGCTTTTTGGATTTTTAAAAACAAAAAAATGGCAGTATTTAACGGTATGTTTATTCTTTTAATAACTTAGCCAAATAAGCATTATTAACTTACCTTCTTTACATTATTTCAACACAAATCAAGCAGAGATGTTTAAGGGTGCGACGTCCTGTCGCCTCTGAGTTACGGGGCGTGTGGCATCGGAGAACACTACATTCCCGCGGGAGCGCGGATTAGCGAGTTCAGCGGGGTCATAATGTAATTTGAGTTGAAAATAAAGAGAAAAGACCCCATTTGCATGAGGCCTTTTCAAAAGTTTTGCCCTTTCGGGTTCGTTAAATGTTGTCCTAAAAGGACTTTTTTATCTGTAATTTCATGTTATATGATTTTAATCTATATGTCAAATAATATTTTACTAACTTTATTTCGAATCAGGGAAATATCAGTATTAACATCATATGGCTTTTTGCCTGTATGTACACGCATTATATCAACGGAACGTATATCAGTAATCTGTAACCTTCTCTTTATTCCATTTTCAAAACCAATAATATCAATATACATTTCAAATCTTTCGTCAAGAGGGGGTGAATCAGATTTTTCTGATGTTATTGGAACTATAATGTATTTTGATCCAAAATCACTCAGAATATAACACCAATGCCCATCAAATATCTCCTTTGGATAACCTCTCCTGAGATTAATATATGCGACTTGACCAACTTTTGGTCTTAAAGAAAGAGGGATTTTATAAATTACTTTTGATGGATTCTGTCCCTCTTTAACGATTACATTATAAAAATGAGAGATTTGGTTAACCCATTGCTCCAACTGAATAATAAATTGTCGATGGTCATAATTCTTAATACCAATTAATTTGTTGAATATATCGTCAAATTTCTTTTTCAAAATAGTATCCTCCTACCCATTTACCATAATTAAACAAAAAGGAGGAAAATCCTGCTTAAAAATTGTATTAGTAAATTATAAATGTATATAGGAAAATACTTCGGCTAACATTATATTGCCGCGAGGGTGCACAGCCATTTTTTAAAAGAAGGGGCTGGAGACTACCCTGTCTATTAGTAAATGAGCTTAGGATTGAAGAGATTGGCGAATGACTAAATATAAGTGAAAAAAGGGAGTGTCCCAAAGTTTAACCTCGGAGACACTCCCTTTGTTTTGTTTAGCTTAATTAGTTGCGAACAACATTTTCAGCTTGTGGGCCACGATTACCTTCAACTACGTCAAAGGTTACTTCCTGACCTTCATCAAGAGTTTTGAATCCATCGCCTTGAATTGCGGAGAAATGAACAAATACATCTCCACCTTCGTTTGATTCAATGAAACCAAACCCTTTTTCTGCATTAAACCATTTAACTTTACCTTGCATTTTAAAACCTCCTTTACCATTAGACTGATCAAAAAGTCACATTCAAATACCCTTTGACCAACAAATTAAAAAAAGAGGCCAAAACAGGTTTATCTTTGAAACTCTTTAACACGTAATGTTTATATTAACATAGTTTTATGATAATGTAAAGAAATTAAATTTTAAAATTTAATTTTAGTGGTTAGAAAAAAATTTCCTTGGTAAAGATAAGGTTAGGGGGTTTTATTTTATGCGTAAAAGGATTATTATAATAATGTTTACTTTCGCCATCTTGCTTTTTTTGGTTGCGGGGCGAGTTTTTTATTTGCAGGTTTTTAATGGTACTTATTCCGGTCGGGAATTAGCCCAAAAAGCTTTAAAGTTTCGCAGTCAGTATCTTTCTGCTGAGGAATATTATCGCGGGGAAATTCTGGATAGGAATCTGCTTTCTCTCACAGATAGTGGCATTAGACCGACATTAGTAGCTTTTCCGGGCAGTATCAAAAACGCAGCAGTAACCTGTAAAAAGCTGGAGGAAATTTTGGAAATTTCGGCCAAAGAAAGTGAGGTGAACATCTGCAGAAGTCGGGAAAACTACGGTAGTCGTACTCCTTTGATTTTAAAAGTAAATTTAACTTCGGAAGAAGTAAAAAAGTATCAAGAACATAAGATTCCGGGAATAGCAATTATTCCTGTAAAAACCAGATATGGACCTAATTCTTTAGCAAGGCATGTTGTGGGATATTTAAATAGTATTAGTTCTGAACGGTGGCGAGAATTTACGAGGGCCCAAAAAACTGTAGAAACAAATAGTTTTTTAGCGACGGCTTATCGTCTGACGGATAGAATTGGGGTGGCCGGTCTTGAAGGTAAATATGAGGAAGTATTAAAAGGTTCACAGCCTGAAAATAGAATTATTGGCTTTGCCGATGCTCAGGGTAAGCTGCTCGAGGGATTGGGGTACAAAATAAAAAAAGAAGAAGCTGACGCTTGGCGCAATCATCTGATTTTGACCTTAGATAGGCGTTGTCAAGAAATTGTGGAAAGGGTGATGGAGCGAGAAATTAAGCGGGGGGCCGTAGTCGTAATTGATATACCAAGCGGTGATGTTTTGGCCTTAGCCAGCAGACCGGATTTTGACCAAAATAATGTAGAAAAACATTTAGCCGGGGTTGACGAATTACTTGACCGTACAGACAGGGTTGCTTTTTATCCCGGTTCTGTTTTTAAAATGGTGGTGGCGGCAGGTGTGTTGGAGGAAAATTTGGTTCAGCCGGAAGAGAATTTTACTTGTTTGGGTACATATACTTTTTCTGACCATACTGCAATTAATTGCTTATGTGAACATGGTGAGGTAAACTTAGGAGAAGCTATAAAAAAGTCATGTAATACTACTTTTATTCAGTTGGGTTTAAGGCTAGGGAATGTTAGACTAGCTTACTATGCAGCAAGATTAGGTTTTACTATTAAAATCAATCATCAGTCACCTCCGGCTTTGCTGGGTAACGCTTCGATAGGGCAGCAAGGGGTTTTGGTCAGCCCTTTACAGATAGCTAATTTGTATGCGACGATTGGTCGGGAGGGGCTTTATCGCCCTTGGCACCTTGTTGCTCAAGTTCGCAATTATCAAGGAGATGTGATTCAGGAATTTCCGCATAAAATTCCCGTACAAGTCTTAAAACCATCTACTTGTGCTTTTTTAAAAGATGCTTTAGCTGCAGCAACGCGTGAAGGAACGGGACAACAAGCTTGGCTGAAAGGGAAGGGAACAGCAGGAAAAACAGGGACGGCTCAAGCTAATGAAGCGGGCAAGGTTATTGCTTGGTTTGCCGGTTTTACGCCTTTAGAAAATCCTCGTTTAGCTATTGTCGTGATGGTGGAAGAGCAAAAACATGGTTCTGCGGGTGGTTTGCGAGGTGGAGATGTAGCAGCTCCAATATTTAGGGAAATAGCTGAGAGAATTTTAAAATAGTTGTTTAATTAGAACGAAAGATAGTGTAAAATGATATTGTTGATTCAAAATAGAATCAACAACAGAGATAATCTGAAGTTAAGAACTACGTTAATATTATTTTAAATTAGGAGTGAAGGAGAATGAATACAAGTACCTTTAAGGGTGGGCTTCATCTACCCGGGTATAAGGAAGGGACACAAGGACTATCTATAGTCCCTGCTAGTATTCCTGATAAAGTTTACCTTCCTGTTTCTCAGCATCTCGGGGCACCTTGTATTCCTCTTGTGGAAATAGGCGCTGAGGTGAAAAAAGGGCAAAAGATTGCTGCGGGGAAAGGTTTTGTAACTGCGCCTATTCATGCTAGTGTTAGTGGTCAGGTTGTGGCTATTGAAAAAAAGCAGCATCCCGGCGGAAATTTTGTGGATTGTCTTGTTATTGTGAATAATAGGAAAGAAGAATGGGCTGATACGGTAAAACCTAATCTTCATCCGGGAGATCTAACGGCAGAGGAAATAAGGAGGATTATTTTTGAGGCGGGGATAGTTGGTTTAGGTGGGGCGACTTTCCCTGCTCATGTGAAATATGCTCCGGTTGAAGGAAAAAAGGTGGAGTACATTATTTTAAATGGCGTGGAATGTGAACCTTATATAACGGCCGATCATCGTCTGATGCTGGAAAAAGCAGAACGGATTGTGGCAGGATTACGTTATATCTTAAAGAGTACCGGCTGCCAGCAGGGGATTATTGCCATTGAAGAAAATAAGCCTGATGCCATTGCTCTTTTAAAAAAGGTTGTGGCTTCTGATAAACATATTCGGGTACAAGCTTTTCAAGAAAAATACCCTCAGGGTTCGGAAAAACATCTGATTTATGCTTGTACGCAAAGAGAGGTCCCGATAGGAAGATTGCCTCTTGACGTAGGCGTAATTGTTAATAATGTAGGTACGGCTGTGGCTATAGCCGATGCTGTTGAATTAGGAATACCCCTGATTGAACGTGTTGTTACGTTAAGTGGTGATGGGATTAAAAAACCGGCTAATTATCTAGTGAGGCTGGGTACTTTGTTTAGTTATTTAATTGCGAAAAGTGGTGGGTATACTGGGGAAATTGAGAAAATAATTGCCGGTGGCTTAATGATGGGAAAAGCAGTTTTTACTCCGGATATCCCCGTAATTAAAGGTAGTTCCGGTATTGTTGTCCTTAAAAAAGTGATTCAGAAAAAAATCAGGGAATATAATTGTGTTCGTTGTGGTAAATGTATGGAGGTTTGTCCTCTCTTTTTGGAACCAACGACGATTGTGAAGCTGGCTAAACGTGGTTTGTGGGAAGAAGCCGCTCAGAACAATGCGCTGAGTTGTATCGAATGTGGCTCTTGTGCTTATGTTTGTCCGGCGAGAATTCCCCTTGTCCAATATCTACGGCGAGCAAAACAAGCGATTTCCGTTACTAGGGCTAAGGTGAAAAATGTGGGGGGTGAAAAATAATGAATAATCAGGATAATTTATTAATTATTTCTTCTTCACCACATCTCCATAGTAGGAATAGTGTAACCACGGCGATGCGCGATGTTTTAATTGCTCTGACGCCTGCTCTCATTGCTTCTTTATATTTTTTCCGTTTGGCTGCAGCTAAAGTTATTCTGACGTGTATTTTTGTGGCGGTGTTAAGTGAGGTTATTGCGCAAAAAATTATGAAGAAGGAAGTAACTGTTGATGATTACAGTGCTGTAGTTACCGGATTACTGCTCGCTTTTTGTCTTCCGGCGACCCTTCCTTTATGGATGGCAGCTGTTGGTGCGGGTACAGCCATTATTATTGGGAAACAGTTATTTGGAGGATTAGGTAACAATATTTTTAATCCGGCTTTGGTCGGCAGGGCTGTTCTTTTAGCTTCTTGGCCAGTTGCTATGACTACTTGGACAACTTCGCTTGATGGTGTGACCACGGCTACTCCTTTAGGAATGCTTAAGGGAGGAATGGTTGAGCAGCTCCCGTCTTTGTGGCAATTGTTTACAGGTAATGTCGGAGGGAGTCTGGGTGAAACGTGTGCCTTGGCTTTAATTATCGGTGCGCTTTATTTGCTCTATAAAGGTCATATCAATTGGCGGATTCCCTTTTCTTATTTAGGTACAGTTTTTGTTTTGACTGCACTGCTTGGTGCCTTTAAGGGGGAAGGGCTTTGGTATCCCTGTTATCATCTTTTGGCCGGTGGTTTGCTTTTAGGCGCCTTTTTTATGGCTACGGACTGGGTCACCAGTCCGCTCACGAAAAAAGGTAAGTTTATTTTTGGATTTGGTTGTGGCCTTTTGACTGTGCTTATTCGCTTGAAGGGTGGTTATCCGGAAGGTGTTTGTTATTCTATTTTATTAATGAATATGGTTACTCCACTCCTTGATCGTTATACGAAAGCTCGTGTATTTGGGGGTGTGAGTAAACATGCGTAATGCCTTAAAATTAGGATTATTTTTGTTTATTATTGCCGGTATTGCCGGCTTGGCTATTTCTTATGTTCATAATCTTACTTCTCCTTTGATCGAACAGCAGATGGAGGAAAATAAGTTAAACAGTTTTCAGGAGGTTTATCCGGGGGCCAAGGAGGTTAAAGACGAGAGTAAGCAATATTTAAACGCTAATTCCGACCCTGTGCTTACGGAAGTAAATGTTGTTTATCAAGATCATGTTCCGGCGGGTGTTATTTATATAGTGGAGCCCTCGGGATATAATGGAAAAATTCAGTTATTAGTGGGCTTTGAGAGGGCAGAAAAGAAAATTACGGCGATTAAAGTTTTGCGTCAGTCGGAAACACCGGGTCTTGGCTCCAAAGCTACGGAAGGTTTTTTTAGAGACCGTTTTCAGGAGAAAAGTGCCGAAAATCCACTAGAGGTTGTGACCAAAGAGACTGTAGGAGAACATCAGGTTTTAGCGATAACTTCGGCGACGATTACTTCTAAAGCCGTAACTAGTGGGGTTAATGCAGCTCGGCAGCATTTCTTAGATAATTTTGGGGAGTAAGTTCCTTGGTTTGCCAGTGTTATTTTGTAAAGAGGAGGTAGTTTGTGGTTATGGGTTTGGGTAAAGAATTCAGTAAAGGGATTTTGCGGGAAAACCCTCTTTTCCGTCTTACTTTAGGGATGTGTCCTTCTTTGGCGATTACAACCTCAGTTAATAATGCTTTGGGGATGGGAGTAGCTTTTACTAGTGTGCTTCTAGCCTCCAATATGGCGATTTCCGCTTTGCGCAAAATTATTCCGGAGAGTATTCGTATTCCTTGTTATATTGTCATTATTGCTGCTTTTGTTACTGTGACAGAAATGTTGATGCAGGCGTATATGCCTGAGTTGTTTGAAAGCTTAGGTATTTTTATTCCTTTAATTGTGGTAAACTGTATTATTTTAGGGCGGGCAGAAGCCTTCGCCAGCAAAAACACGGTTTTGCCTTCCTTTCTGGATGGTTTAGGCATGGGGATCGGTTATACTTTAGCCCTGGTCATAGTTTCTACTTTCAGAGAAGTTTTAGGTGCAGGAACATTTCTGGGTTATCCTCTTTTCGCTGATTCTGTACCTTCAGCCCTGATTATGATTCTTCCTCCTGGAGGGTTTATCACTTTGGGATGTGTTTTGGCTTTTCTTAATCTGATGCAAAACAGAAAGATGGCGAAAAGAAATCGTGTTACTCAGTTGAGGATGAAACAGCAGGCGGCTCAGCAAATAAGTAGTAATTAGGGGAGGAGGTCGTTTACATGCGTGAAATGTTGTTTATTATCATCGGTGCCGTTTTAATCAACAATATAATTTTAGCTCAGTTTCTAGGTGTTTGCCCTTTTTTAGGGGTTTCCAAGAAACTTTCCTCAGCCATAGGGATGGGCGTTGCCGTAACCTTTGTGTTAACGCTGGCTTCCTTAATTACTTGGCTGGTGCAGATATGTATTTTAAATCGTTTGCATATCGAATATTTGCAGACCATTGCTTTTATCTTGGTAATTGCTTCACTTGTTCAGTTTGTGGAAATGGTGATGCGCAAAAAAACTCCCGACCTTTATCAATCATTAGGGGTTTATCTTCCTTTGATTACTACTAATTGTGCTGTGTTAGGGGTTGCCATTATTAATATTCAAAAGTCATATACCTTCATGCAAACATTTGCCAATAGTCTAGGTAACGCTTTGGGCTTTACTTTGGCGCTGGTTTTATTTGCAGGGATTAGGGAGAGATTGGAAGAAGCAGATGTTCCGCAGAGTTTAAAGGGAATGCCGATTGCTTTGATTACCGCCGCTTTAATGTCGATTGCTTTTTTAGGTTTTTCCGGTCTTTTATAACGAGGGTGGAGGTAGAAGGTCATGATTTATGCAGTTTTGAGTTTAGCTGTCCTAGGCGCGCTTTTTGGCATAGTTCTCGGTGTAGCCAATAAAAAATTCGCGGTGGAAGTTGATTCACGCGTAGAAGCTGTTACTAAAGTTTTACCCGGTGCTAATTGTGGAAATTGCGGTTTTCCTGGTTGTAGTGGCTATGCAGAAGCAATCGTTGCCGGGACAGTTTCTCTTGATGCTTGCACTCCGGGCAGAGAAGAGGTTTACCACAAGATTGCTGCCATAATGGGGGTTGCTGTGGGTGCAGCTAAAGAACGTAAGGTTGTTCAGCTTCTTTGTAAAGGAGGGCGGGAGAATGCTGCTTTTCTTTACAAATATGAAGGTGTGCAGGACTGCCATGTAGCCGCTGCCATGTTTAAAGGACCTAAGGTTTGTAGTTATGGTTGTCTCGGTTTAGGTAGTTGTGTGCAGGCTTGTCCTTTCGGGGGTATTCAGATGGGGGCGGATCAATTACCCGTGATTGATTATGAGTTGTGTTCAGGTTGTGGTGTCTGTGTAAATAGTTGCCCTCAGCATGTTTTAAAACTTGTCGAAGTGTCTCATCTTGTTCACGTTCGTTGTAGTAACAAGGAGAAAGGAAAACAGGCTAAAGAAGCCTGCGCAGTAGCTTGCATTAAATGTAAACTTTGTGAAAAGAATTGCCCTGAAGGTGCGATTAGTGTAGTCGCTGATGCTGAAGGAAGCATCGCCGTAATTGATTATACAAAATGTACTAATTGTGGGATTTGTGTAGAAAAGTGTCCGACGAGGGTTATTGAAAAAATGTTACCCCTAACAACTTCGTTTGTGCAGAACAAAGATTTCACTGCCGGTCAGCCCCCTACGGGTTGTCAACATTGTGGTCTTTGTCAATAGAAATATTTTTATGAAGCCAGGTGGAAATCGATGAAAAAATTCCGTCTTGCATTAGTCATCATCTCTTTAGGGTTAGTTTTGGGGATCGGAATAATCTTTTTTGCTCAGAGCCAAGAGCGCGAATTAATGCGTGAGGAATTTTTGATGGATACTTTAGTCAGTATTAGTACTTATGGTACTGATACTGACTTTTTACAAGAGGCTACGCAAAAAGCTTTTCTGGAAATACGGCGTATTGCTGATTTAACCAATCGTTTTCCTTTACCCAGTATAACTGCCGCTGCCTTAAGTGATGTTATCCGCATTAATGAAATGGCAGGAATAAAACCTGTTGTTGTTGATGAGGATGTTTTTAAGATGTTACAATTAGCTCAAGAATATAATCGCCTAACAGAGGGCGCTTTTGATGTGACCATTGGTCCTGTGATGGATTTATGGGGTTTTGGCCGAGAAAAACAAAAAGTACCTACAGCCAGTGAATTGCAAAAGGCGTTGGCACTAGTAGATAGCAGGAAGTTGATTTTGGATCAGAAAGCACATAGTGCTTTTTTGAATAAAAAGGGGATGGCGCTGGATTTAGGAGCGGTAGCGAAAGGTTATGCTGTGGAAAAAGCTGCTCAAGTGTTAGAAAAAGAGGGTGTGGAGAAAGCTCTGATTAATGCGGGAGGGAATATTAGGGTTTTAGGTAAAAAAGAAAAATGGAAGCCTTGGAAAATAGGGATACAGGACCCTCGTACTCCCTCTGCTTTAATGGGCATACTTTCGTTAGAAGATGAAGCGGTGGTAACCTCTGGGGACTATAATCGGACGATTCAAATTGCCGGAAAAACATATCATCATCTTCTTTCCTCCCAGACAGGTTATCCTGTCGGATATAATATCAGTGTAACTGTAGTTACGCGTGATGCGGCTCAGGCTGATTTGCTTTCAACAGCGTTATTTCTTTTAGAACCGCAACAGGCTTTAGAGTTTGCTGCAAAACTAAATAAAGTGGAAGTAGTTCTTGTTACTGCGGATAAAAAAATCTTATGTAGTCCTGGTCTGCGAGGAAAGATAGAACTTAGACCGGGGGAGGAATATAGTTATGACTAGAACTGATCAAAAACTATTATTAGTGTTATTGTTAATCGGTTTGCTTACTTTTGTTTGGAGTAAGTTCTATACTCATCCCCAAGTGTCGCCAAGTCAAGTGGTGATAAAAGTAGAGGGCGAAATAGTAAAAATTTTAACTTTGCAAGAAGATGCCCCTTTACAAAGGTTTACCATCAAAGGTAAAAGAGGCCAGGCTATTGTGGAAACAAAAGGTCAAAAAGTACGGATGTTGGAAGCTCCTTGCCCTGATCAGATTTGCGTTAAACAAGGTTGGATAGAAAGTTCGCGGCAAACAATTGTTTGTGTGCCGAATGAGGTCGTTATTTATATAGATGAAGAGGCTTCTGTTGATGCTACTACCGGTTAAATAAGGTGAATTGCTGATGCTTAAAACACGAAGGCTAGTTTATTTTTCTCTTTTTGTGACCTTGGCTACAGCGCTAGGGTTTTTAGAGATGCTTTTACCTAATCCTTTTCCTTTGCCCGGGGTTAAATTAGGACTGGCTAATCTTGTTACTTTATTGGTACTTTATGTCTATGGTCTAAAGGAAGGATTAGCAGTATCTTTGTTGCGAGTTCTGTTCGCTTCCTTATTAGGGGGAACTTTCCTTTCGGTAGGTTTTTTCCTTAGTTTTTCCGGTGCGGTCTTGAGTACTTTGGTAATGGCAGTATTAATTAAATATGTTCCCGCACTAAGTATTATTGGCGTAAGTATGGTTGGAGCAATATCTCATAATGTGGGACAATTACTGACAGCTTCGTTCTTAATTCAAACGCCGTATCTTTTTTATTACCTTCCTGTTTTACTTTTAGCCGGATTGCCTACCGGATTGGCTACGGGTTATCTTGCTCGTTTGCTCCTGCGTTATTTAAAAAATTACCAGTAATATTTTATTTTTTTGTATAAGCACATTATTGGTTTCATCGCCATATGATTTAGAATGACTGTAAATATGGAGGTGAAACGGTGATGGGTTTAGGTACCATAATTATTGCTGCGGTAACTTTAATTAACAGTGTCTTACTTCTTGCTTATTATCTGAATAATAACGCTTTTCCCCACCCTCTTTCTGAAAAAGAAGAACGTTTTTATTTGGAAAAAGTTCAAGGTGGGGACCTTACTGCTAGAAATATTCTAATTGAACATAATTTAAGGTTAGTGGCTCATATTGCCAAAAAGTTTGAAGGAGTAGGTGATGAGAAAGATGATATTATCTCGATAGGAACGATTGGCTTAATCAAAGCAATAAATACTTTTGATTCTACCAAAGGCACCAAGCTGGCAACTTATGCCGCACGTTGTATTGAAAATGAGGTTTTGATGCATTTGCGAGCGACAAAAAAAAATAAAGGTGAGGTTTCGCTTTATGATCCCATCGGTGTTGATAAGGAAGGCAATGAAATTACATTAATTGATGTTTTAGGTACTCATCCGG
>JAQVYD010000153.1 GCA_028709105.1 Clostridia bacterium | reverse complement strand
CGTCTCTGTAGAAAAAGACACAGCTATTCCTCCCTTTTTTCTAAAAGCAACTTTAAAATTAAAGAAGCCAGTTTTAATGAGTCATGACGAATATAATCATTTTCCTGACTCAAGGGGGTCTGAATTAGCCTCACAGACATTTTCGCCATCTTCTCCTGATCTATTTCCACAGGTTTAGCCCCCTCTAAAGCATATTTAGCTAAGTAAGCGGGAGGCACCTTTTTATTATTCACAATCATATAATCAACAAAGCTTGGTTCAGAATGATTATACAAAGCCTCTAAGTGAGCACCTGCAGTATAATCCCTGGTTTCTCCGACCTGAGTCATCACATTACATACATATATTTTCAGCCCACGTGCTTTTTTAATTTCCTCTACCATTCCCGGAATCAGCAAATTAGGAATGACGCTCGTATAAAGACTACCCGGTCCTAAAACAATGGCCTCCGCCTCTCTAATGGCCGCAAGTGCCTCTGACGCCGGTTCACAAAGAGCAGGTTCAAGAAAAACCTTTTTAATTCGCTTTTCTGTTTGCGCAATAAACGATTGCCCCATGATAATTGAGCCATCTTCCAGCTCGGCTCCCAACACTAAATCGGTGTAAGTAGCCGGTACTACCTTCCCCCTAATAGCCAAAACCTTTCCCGCCTCACGGAGAGCTGTTTCAAAACTTCCCGTCAAATCTGCCAGCGCCACAAGCAGGAGATTCCCCAAACTATGACCGGCAAGTTCCTCTCCTGCAGTAAAACGATAATTAAAGAGACTTTCCATCGCCGGTTCTGTATCGGCAAGAGCTACTAAACAATTACGCAAATCACCCGGAGGCAAAACCCCTAATTGTCCGCGCAACCGCCCTGAACTCCCCCCATCATCAGCCACAGATACAATTGCCGTAAGATTGGAGGTGTATTCCTTTAACCCCCGTAAAAGAACGGAAAGCCCTGTCCCCCCCCCTATGACCACAATTCGAGGACCCTTTTTCAAATACTGCCGTTGATAAATATTTCTTACTTTTCCCCGTATTCCCATCCGCCTTTCCCCTTCACACTCTTTTTAAAATATCCCTGTGTCTAATCATAATTCGATATTCTTGTGAAGACAGACGTTCACCTAAACAATTGGCTAAAACTACAGAACGATGCTGTCCCCCGGTACAACCAATCGCGATTACCAGATGAGTTTTCCCTTCACAAACATAATTAGGCAAAAGAAAAGTTAAGATGTCATTATATTTTTGCAGGAATTCTTCCGCAGCCGAAAATTTCCGCACATATTTATCTACTTGCCGATCACAACCGGTCAAAGGACGTAACTCCTCCACATAATAAGGATTAGGCAAAAAACGAACATCAACTACTAAGTCGGCATCCAAAGGAATACCATATTTATAGCCAAAAGACATTACCGTAATATGCAATTTTACTTTATCATTATCCGGTCCATAGAGATCAGAAATCTGTGTTTTTAATTCATTGGGGGTAAGCTCCGAGGTATCGATGATTTTATTAGCGATACCTCGCAATTCCTCCATGCGCTTCCTTTCCCGCCGTATTTCTTCCAACAAAGGACCACGACCAGAAAAAGGATGACGCCTTCTCGTCTCCTTAAATCGTTTAATCAAAACCTCCGTAGTGGCCTCTAAAAAAAGAATCTCATAAGGACACCCTTGTTCCTCCAACTCATCTAAAGCTTGAAACAAATCATTAAAAAAGTGACCGCCTCGAATATCTATAACCACTGCCACCCGATCAATAATGTCCCCGCCTTGTAGACAAAGCTCGGCAAATCTTGGTAAAAGAACGGGGGGGAGGTTATCAACACAAAAAAAACCTAAATCTTCTAAAGCCCTGATCGTATATGTTTTCCCTGCTCCAGACAAGCCTGTAATAATATAAAAATAGGTTTCACCACTTTTTCTAACGACCTCTTCCACTTTTCGACACCCCCCATCTTACTTTATTTTTATTATATCAATTATTATTCTTTTTTTCTGCTCCCAAAGAAAAATCCCCTGTAAAGGGGATCGACAACATACTATAAAAGCTCTTCTTAATCATTGCAAATTTCTACAATATTTTTCTTTTAAATATTTAACAATCACCTTGTCCAGATTAGTACTTGCCCGATAAATCTCTTTAGAGGTCAACAAATGGCTATACCTATCAGCTGATACGTATAATTCTTTTCGCAATTCTTCCATTTCCAGCAGAAGCTCCTCTGTTTGTTGAACAGCCATCTTTTTCGCCTCCTTGTCCTGTATGAGCTTTATCTACTAAATTATAAATTCGACTTTCCCCTTTCCTTTTCCTGCTTATTTTAAAAAAATTTGTAGTAATTTTTGTAAATAATTTTATTAATTGACATCTATGTGGCTAAACTCTTCTTTTTTTACACCTTTAAAGAGATTACTCACCGGCACGAAAAAAATTCCAGACCTGATAAGCGGTAGTTCGCCCCAAACCTTCTACTTCTTCTAATTCTTCTCGAGAAGCTTGGCGAATCTTGGTCAAAGAAAACTGAAAATGTTGCAGTAACGCAGCTTTCCTTTGTGGTCCTAACCCGGGTACATCATCTAAAACAGAAGCAAGATTACGCTTCCCCCTTAATAAACGATGGTAGGTTACCGCAAAACGATGGGCTTCATCACGAATTCGCCGTAGTAAATATAACCCTTGCGAGTCCCGGGGAAGAACAACAGGGGCTGGCTGCCCCTCACGAAAAAGCACTTCCTCTTCTTCCGCTAAAC
>JAQVYD010000152.1 GCA_028709105.1 Clostridia bacterium | reverse complement strand
ATCGCAACATAAGCTTAACAATATTCTCCCAATTAACGAACTCCAACATGACCGTTTTTTTCAAAAAATCATAGAAAAAGAAAAAAAGAAGCAGCGTAAGAGCTATTGAGGATAAAGCATTAGTCACCTCTTCGATCACAGTAATCATACGCTGCGTGCTGGGATTGTTAATAATAGCAAAAGGAACTACTTTAATAAGATCCATTACATTCAGTAAATCATTTTCAAGCCCGCACATATCCGAACTCATAGCCTGAAGCATACCTTGTAAACTAGGAAGAAACATAAGCTCCACCCCCTATTGAACATAATCATCTTCTGCTTTATTCCAGAGAATTCCCTCAATAATCACAATTTCCGCTTTTATACCACATTTGCTTTTTAGTATCTATTATTATACCAGAAAACTATTAAAAAATATAGTGTTTATTAGAATTTGCGCAAAATTTCGAAGCATTATCAGGAAATTTTTGTCAAATAGAAAAGGCAAAACAAATTATCTTTTTCGCGCTTATGGAATAAAGTCATTTATATTATGGACAATACCATAAAGAATGAAGCCGGCCGCCATTATTTTCAAACCTTTAATCCTGGCTTCCGCATTGTCACTGGCAAAGGCGAGCACTGTTTCTATCCCCCCGAAGAAAGCGACGACAAGCCCGATTTTGGCAATCCACCCGGCCATTAAACCAATGGCGGTATTAATTTTTGCTTGACCTTGATTGCCGCCGGCGAATACCGGGGCTGCGGTAATCCCGAGCAGAATAACTAAACATAAGACCACCATAAAAATCATCATGGCTCTCCTTTTCATTATTTTCATCCGCTCCTTTCGAGCTTTTTAGCTTTTCTATCTGTATTTATATTATACCTGAAAACTATTAAAAAATATAGTGTTTATCAGAATTTACTATAATTTCGGAGATATTCCTTAATTGAAAAAGTAAATTCTACCCTTACATGCCTTAGAGGTAGACATAAGTTTTTCAAATGGGCAAGTGTAAGTTGCTATTTCAAATGTTATGATGTATATGGTGATACCTCTTTTTTCAAGGAGGTAGTTATGGCAGACTACAAACATTTAAATTTGTCCCAGAGAATCATTATCGAACATTCCCTTAATGGACGATTATCATTTAAGGCCATTGGAAGAGATCTTAAGAAAAGTTGTACTACCATTTCTAAAGAAGTCAAAAATCGTCGTAACTTCAAAAAAACCGGTGCATATGGGAGAGCATTTAATGACTGTATTCACAGGTTTACATGTACTTTCTCCGGCTGTTGTGATAACCCAGCGTGTAGAAATACCTTTTGCAAATTTTGTGCTCACTGCCACAAAGTATGCACCGAATACAAAAAGGAAAACTGTACGCTTCTAGCTAGCCCACCGTATGTTTGTAACGGCTGTAAAAAGAGAAAAAACTGCACATTAGAAAAAGCAATATATTCCGCTTTAGATGCACAAAAAGAATACGAACTTATTCGTTCCGAGTCCAGGCAGGGTATACAGATTTCCGAAGAAGAAGCCTTACGTTTAAATGCAATCATTTCCCCATTAGTGGCTAAAGGGCAGTCTCCGCATGCTATCTGTGTAAATCATATGGATGAACTCATGTGCGACGAAAGAACCATCTATAATTACATAGATAACGGAATTCTTTCTGTAAGGAATATCGACCTTCCCAGAAAAGTCCGTTATAGCATTAGAAAGCCGAAAAAAGATTCTTTCAAGGTTGACAAGCATTGCCGTATCGGACGTACCTACGATGACTTTGGCCTTTATATGATGGAACATCCCGATACACCCATTACCCAAATGGATTCCGTGGAAGGAAGAAAAGGTGGTAAAGTGCTTTTGAGCATACACTTTACTATTCCCCAACTAATGCTAGCTTATCTTAGGGATGCAAATACTTCCCAGTCTGTCATAGATGTATTTAACAGACTATACTTGGAATTGCGTCGGGAGGTATTCATAACTTTATTTCCACTTTTATTAGGGGATAATGGTTCAGAATTTTCCAATCCATTGGCTCTTGAAAGAGACAAACAGGGAAACCAAAGAACCAAGGTGTTTTATTGTGATCCATCCGCTCCATATCAAAAGGGGGCTGCAGAAAATAATCACGAACTCATACGAAGGGTTATTCCTAAAGGCACCTCTTTAGATTATTTTATACAGGATGATATCACTAAAATGATGAATCACATCAATTGTTATCCAAGGAAAAACCTTGGAGACAAAACGCCTTATGAGGTATTTTCAACCCTATACGGTGCAGATACATTAAAAAAATTGGGCATAAGTTTCATCCCCCCAGATGAAGTAACCTTACGCCCATCCCTACTAAAAAAATAGTAATTAGTTGAACAAGAGGTATCACCATCTGAAGTAAATTTTAGACCAAAACAGGGGTGGAATTTGCCTTTTCAAAAAAACGGATATTTTTCACTCCCGGTCTTTCGCGCCCAAAAAACAGATGAAACACACTCTTTTGCCTATAATTATAGCAAAAAAACTGGCAAAAAGGTGGTTTTAAACTGATTTATAAAAATTATTTATTACTTTTATGCCTTACAGTAGAATTTACTATTGCAAAGTAGAAGTTACTTTTTCAATTGACCAATTTTTTTTCTATTTCTGCCTGAAGTGCCTTTTTAAACTCGCCGAAAGCGACCGTGCCTTGATCACCCTCTTTTCTGGCACGCAGGGAAACAGTACCCTCTGCCATCTCTTTATCTCCCACTACAA
>JAQVYD010000033.1 GCA_028709105.1 Clostridia bacterium | reverse complement strand
ATTTAATGATCCTAGTGACAATAGCGAAGGGGCCACACCCGTTCCCATCCCGAACACGGCAGTTAAGCCCTTCAGCGCAGATGGTACTTGATCTTAAGATCCGGGAGAGTATGTCGTTGCTAGGATCACTTTTAATACAATGCATAATTCATAATTCACAATGCATAATGAAAAGATGTTGTGTGGTAGTTAAATTGCTAGGTAAAGCGTTAGGTGCGAGTAGAACAAGGCGTTCAAGGCGAGGTGCGCGGAATTTACATGTTGTACATGAGCACACCGAGACCGCAGAACAACGCAGTAATACGAAGCAGATCACGTTTTACCTAGCAATTTAAGCCCTTCGGCGCAGCTGCGTACTTGATCTTAAGATCCGGGAGAGTATGTCGTTGCTAGGATCGCTTTTTTTAATAAGAAGGGATACATCTGCTGAAATGCAGATTATTTTTTTAGATAGATAACGTTTCTGATGGGATGTGTGTGTAGTTAAATTGCTAGGTAAAGCGTTAGGTGCGAGTAGAACAATACTTTTCTAAAGTAGCTGTTCTTTTTTATTGTTAAACGGAAGGATTTAAGACTATTGGATTAATTTTTTTAGATCTGGTATACTATTAACACTACTTTTAAAAGTAGTGTTAATTATTTAGCTTTCGTTTACTTGGTTTTTGTAAAATTTGGCAAAGGAGAAAAGTTAAAGGAAAATATAAATACTTGTTGAATGTATATTTTTATGGAGGTGTAAATAGTGAAGTGGCATAAAAAGTTTCTTCAGCTCATCGTCTTCTTTACTTTAGTTGCTGCCTTGTTTTTATTTGTAGCACCTGAAGAGAAAAATACTGAAGAAAATTATGCAACAGAGCAAACAGAACAAAAAGAGCTAAAAGATATAAAAACAGTCCAGCTAATTGTTGATGGGCAGGAGCTAGAAGTTAATACAGAAAAAAAGTTGGTCGGGGAAATTCTTGAGGAAACCGAAATTATTCTGAATCCTGAAGATAAAGTGATCCCTGCGTTAGACGAAATTGCCGAAGATAAAATACAGGTAGTGCGTATTTGCAGAAAAGTTGTAGAAGAAAAAAAGACACTTTCCTTTAATACAGAAGAAAGGTCTTCTGAGGAGCTTTATAAAGGAGAAATAAGAATTCTGCAAAAAGGGGAAAAGGGAATAGAAAAAAATAGATACGAAGTAATTTTAGAAGATGGGCAGGAAATTGCTCGTAATTTTGTAGAGAAAGTTATTATTAAAAAGCCGGTTAAGCAGATTGTGTCCTTGGGAACACGACAGGTGGTTTCTAGAGGCGGAAATACGTTGGAGTTCGCAGAAGCACATACGATGACGGCTACTGCTTATACGCATACGGGTAATCGGACAGCTACAGGTATTTGGCCTAGTGTAGGTATTGTAGCTGTAGATCCACGTGTTATTCCTCTGGGAACAAGGTTATATATCGATAAATACGGGTTTGCTACAGCTGCAGATGTGGGTAGTAGTATTAAAGGGAAGCGGATTGATGTTTTTTTGGAAACAAAAGAAGAAGCTCTGCACTGGGGTCGTCGTCAGGTTCAAGTTTTCGTTTTACATAATGAGTGAAAATCTGACTAATGTTAAAATTGTTTTGCTTAAAAAAATATGATAAACTTAAAAAAGAACTTAAAAGCACAGGAATCACCTGTGTTTTTCTTTTAAAAAAGCTTAAGGAGGTAAGTTGTGATGTCTGGACATTCTAAGTGGTCTAATATAAAACATAAAAAAGGTAAACAGGATGCAATTAAGGGGAAGATTTTTACTAAATTAGGTAGAGAATTAATTGTTGCGGCTAAAATGGGGGGAGCTAATCCCGATACTAATTTCCGCCTTAAAGTGGCGGTTCAGAAGGCTAAAGCTGTTAATATGCCGAATGACAATATTCAAAGAGCCATTCAAAAAGGAGCCGGAGAGCAAGATGCTAACAACTTTGAAGAATTGACTTATGAAGGTTATGGTCCAGGTGGAGCCGCGATTATGATTAATGTGCTTACAGATAATCGGAATAGGACGGCTGGCGAAATAAGACATATCTTTTCTAAAAATGGTGGAAATATGGGTGAAACCGGTTGTGTTGGTTGGATGTTTAAACAAAAAGGTGTGCTTACTTTGAATAGGGAAAAGCTTAATTTAAGTGATGAAGACTTATTTCTTCTGGCTTTAGAAAAAGGGGCAGAGGATATCATCTTGGATGTTGAGGAAGAAATAGAGATTTATACTGAACCAGCTAGTTTTCAAGGTGTTAAGGAAGGGTTGGAAGAGGAAGGACTGGAATTTGAAAATGCGGAAATCTCGATGATTGCTGATACTAGTGTGCAAGTAACGGATCCTGAACAGGCTAGATTATTGTTGCGTTTGTTAGATTATTTAGATGAGCATGATGATGTTCAGGATACTTTTACTAATTTTGATATACCGGAAGAGGTCTTAGAGCAAATAGAGCAAAGTATATAGGTGTATAATTAGTGGTTATAGCAAAACAGGGGAAGCGGAGTGAGAAGATTGATTATCTTGGGAATAGATCCTGGTACTGCGATTACCGGTTATGGAGTTATTGAAGCTCAGGGCAATAGTTATAAAGTTTTGGAATATGGAGTGATTCGCAGTAGTAATCGACAGGAGATGGCCAGACGACTTGATGAAATCTATCAAGGGAGCAGCCGAATTATCGATCTTTATACACCTGATTCTATGGCTATTGAGGAATTGTTTTTTAATAAAAATGTGAAGACGGCACTTTCGGTAGGTCAAGCGCGGGGAGTATTAATACTGAGTGCTTATCAAAAGGGGATACCAGTATATGAGTATACACCTCTCCAAGTTAAACAGGCAGTAGTAGGTTATGGTCGGGCAGAAAAACAGCAGGTTCAATTTATGGTGAAAGCTCTTTTAAATTTACAGGAGATTCCTTATCCTGATGATGCCGCTGATGCCTTAGCTATTGCTATTTGTCATAGCAATTTTTGCTTTTCTGGTTTGGGGAGAAGGAGGGAGAGCCTTGATTGAGTTTATACAGGGTGAGCTGCAATTAAAAAGCTCTAATTATCTTGTTGTTCAAGCGGGAGGGATTGGATATCGCTTGTTTGCTCCCTCTTTAACTATCGCCAAGCTTCCGGCTGTCAGGGAGGAAGTAACAATTTTTACATATTTACATGTACGGGAAGACGAATTAAGTTTATATGGATTTTTATCCAGTGAAGAAAGAGAGGCTTTTACTACTCTTTTACAGGTTTCAGGAATAGGACCAAAACTAGCTTTGTCTATTTTATCTCACGTACCTGTCTCTGAACTGCGTAGGGCAATACTACTGGGTGATACACAATCTTTATTGACTATTCCAGGTGTAGGTAAAAAGACGGCCGGGAGGATGATTCTCGAATTAAAAGATAAATTGGAGAAGCAAGCTCCTTGGGCAGAAGAAAATTCGGAAATAGGGAGAGGGCATACTGATCTACGTAGTGAAGCTATTACGGCTTTATTGGCTTTGGGTTACAGTTTGACAGAAGCGCAAAAAGCTGTACCTCTTCTTCAAGAGGGGCAAGATTATTCTGTGGAAGATCTGATCCGTTTAGCGTTAAAGAATACTGCTAAATAATAAATGGAGGAAGTTAAATGAGTGAGGAGAGAATTGTATCACCTGATTTGATTAAGGAAGAAAAAGATGAATTGAATTTACGGCCTAGTTCTTTGGATGAATATATCGGTCAAGAAAAAATCAAGCAAAATTTGCATATTTTTATTACCGCAGCCAAACAGAGAAAGGAAGCCTTAGATCATGTACTTCTTTATGGACCGCCAGGTTTAGGGAAGACAACGTTGGCGAATATTATTGCCAATGAAATGCAGGCTCAAATTCGGGCTACTTCCGGTCCGGCTATTGAAAGGGCAGGAGATCTGGCAGCTATTTTAACTAATTTACAACCACATGATATTTTGTTTATTGATGAGATTCATCGTTTAAATAGAACGGTGGAGGAAGTTCTTTATCCGGCTATGGAAGATTATTGTTTGGATATCATTATTGGAAAAGGGCCCAGTGCTCGTTCGATTCGTCTTGATTTGCCGCCCTTTACTTTGGTAGGAGCTACGACAAGGGCCGGTAATTTGACGGCACCGCTTCGTGATCGGTTTGGGGTAGTAAGTCGTTTGGAGTTTTATAAAACAGAAGACTTAGTGATTATTGTGACAAGGGCTGCCCGTATTCTTCAAGTGGCTATTAGTCAGGAAGGTGCCGAGGAAATAGGGAAAAGAGCCCGGGGTACGCCGCGTATCGCTAATCGTTTGTTGAAAAGAGTGCGAGATTTTGCTCAGGTGAAGGGCTATAAGATTATCAATAGAGAGGTAGCAGATCGAGCTTTAAATATGTTAGAAGTAGATCAATTGGGGTTGGATGCGATTGATCGAAAAATGTTAACGACGATTATTGAAAAATTTCAAGGAGGACCTGTGGGTGTAGAAACCTTAGCCGCTTCGATTAGTGAAGAAACGAGTACGATCGAGGATGTTTACGAACCATATTTATTGCAATTAGGGTTTTTACAGAGGACACCGAGAGGAAGAGTGGCCGCTCCTTTAGCTTATCAGCATTTAGGGGTTTCTTATGTTGCTAATGGACAGGAAGAAGAACAAGCAGTTTTATGGTAGGAGGAACGTAATTTATGAAAATTTTACTTCATGTCTGTTGTGGACCTTGTAGTATTTATCCTGTCGAAACTTTACGTCAAGCAGGACATGAAATCAGGGGGTACTTTTATAACCCTAATATTCATCCGTATACGGAGTTTACCAAGAGACTGGAAACTTTTACGAATTATGCTCAAAAAATAGAGTTACCTGTGATTCTTGATGAGCAATATGCCTTGGAAGAATTTTTACGCAGTGTAGTTTTTCGGGAAGGGGAACGTTGTCGGATTTGTTATAGTTCTCGGTTGAAAAAAGCTGCTCAAATTGCCAAGCAGGGCAAGTTTGATGCTTTTACTACCACTCTTTTGGTTAGTCCTTTTCAGAAGCATGAATTAATCAAAGAAATTGCTTCCTCTATCGCGATAGAAACAGAGGTGCCTTTTTACTATGAGGATTTTCGTGCAGGGTTTAAGGAAGGTGTGCTTAAGTCTAAGGAGGAAAAAATGTATCGACAGCAATATTGCGGGTGTATTTTTAGTGAAAAAGAAAGGTATTACTCAAGAAAAAGGGCAAAGCGTAATTCTGTTGGTGGGTGCTAACCCCCATAAATATAGGTGTTTTTACGAATCTTTATACTTAGAGGCATGGAGAGGTGATATTGTTGGACTTAGAAATTAACCGCGGTATTCTTTTAGTCCAGCAGGGTAAGGAAGAGGCTAGGGAAAATTTGATTAAAAAATATCTTCCTTTTATTTTTAAGGTCACGGCGCGTACTTGTAAGCGGTTTGTTTATTGGGAAGATGATGAAGTGAGTGTGGCCTTACTGGCTTTTAATGAGGCCTTAAATAAATATGATTTGCAGCAGGAGACTTCTTTTTTTACCTTTGCTGAAACAGTGATCAGAAATCGCCTCATTGATTATTTTCGTCAAACTCAACAAGGGGTACAGGATGTGCCTTGGTCATCTTTGTTACGAGATGATCAAGATGATGCTGCCGTACGGATAGATAAACTAACGTGGCAAGAAGCTGTCGAATGTCATTATGAAAAAGAAACAGCAGAAATGCGGCGCGAGGAGATAAAAGAATATTCTAAGAAGTTGAAAGAGTTCGGCATCAATTTTGAGGATTTGGTAAAGGATTCTCCGAAGCATCAAGATGCTAGAATCGCAGCTTATCAGGTTGCTAGGCTTATTAGCCAAAAAGAAGATTATTTTAGTTATTTACAAAGAACAAAAATGCTTCCTCTCAAAGAGTTAGAGCAAGCAGTGCGGGTTAGTCGGAAAACTTTGGAAAGACGGCGCAAGTATATTATTGCTTTAGTAGTAATTATTAAGGGAGAATTTTATTTTCTTCAGGATTATTTAGAAGGGATGAAGGGGTGAGACAAGATGTTGAAAAAGTGTAAAGGTTTGGTTATGGAGGCGACTTTTGAGACATTAGTAGTAATGACTCCGTCAGGTAAATTTGTTAAAGTCCCTTGGCAAAAAGAGGAAACCCCTGCCTTAGGAAGCGAAATCGAGTTTAATGTTTCCCTTGCTAGACCAAGTTTTTTCTCTTCTGGGAAGTTTTCGGTTTTAGCGGCTAGTATTGTTTTTTTCCTTTTAGTGATACCGTTGCTTTCTGCATCTCTTTTCTTCGGTGAACAGCAAGTAGTTGCTTACGTGAGTATAGATATTAACCCTAGTCTTGAATTAGGTTTGGATAAAGAAGGTAAGGTAAAGGAAGCTAGGGGTTTAAATAAGGAAGGGAAAGAACTTTTGGCAAGTATACTGTTTGAAAATCTTTCTGTAGACCAAGTAGTTAAACTTATTGCTCAAGAAGCGATTAAACAACAGTATTTGACTGTAGATGGGGAAAATAATATTATTTTGACTTTAAGTACACGAGAAGAACGTAGGAAAAAATTAAGAAGGGGGACAGCAGAGGACTTAGGGAAAAAAACAGAGATGTTTAAAAAAATACAAAAAGAACTTGTGCCTGAGATAAGAAAAGAATTAAGCAAACAAAATATTAAGGTTCAAGCAGAAATTTTGGAAATATCGCCACAGTTTTATCAAAATGCTAAAAATGCTGGGGTTTCTCCCGGGAAATATGCGGTGATTTTGGAAGCAATGAAAGAGGGGTTTGAGGTTAGCCCGGAAGATGTTAAATTCTCTAATGTTGTGAAGGTAATTAAAGCGGCCGGAGGTAATCCCGGTGCAATAATTTCCCAAACTAAAAAAGAAGAAAAATTGTTGTTAGAGTTAGAAAAAGAGATGAGAAAGGAATTTAAAGAGCGGGAAAAGAAAGAGGAAAAGAAAGAGGGGCGAAAAGAACAGATAAAAGATAAGAAGGATTTAAAAAAACAGATAAAAGATAAAAAGAAAGATAAAGAACAGGGAAAAAAAATAAAGAAGAAGGAATGAGTTTCTCTTTTGTCGAACAAAGAGTTGTCGAACAAAGAGAAGGGTATTTTGTAAATCAGATGGAGGATGGACAATGAATTGGCAAGGCACAGCTAAAAAATCTTGTTTATTTTTATTGCTAATGTTATTAGGCATTATTTTTATTTGTTTAGTGTCTACTTCTTTAGTGCAGGCGGCACAAATAGCTTGTACACCAGCAACAATTCGGGTGGCTCTTGGCCTTAATCTGACTTCAGTGGATTTTTTCGTAAGTGAAGGTAATTATGAACTGGTGGATTGTTTGACGCAAAGAGTAATTAGTTCTGATTTGTTTACGGGGACGTGGGTTGTAGCACCGGCGGGAAGTGCGAATATCCAGATTTATAATAATGGACAGCCTCTGGAAGGGTTGGGTAGTTCTCTTTTGCTTTTACGTCAAAAAAATGATCAAGAACAAAACGTTTTTTGTTTTGGCAAGAAAAATTATCGAGGCAATCTGCTCTTAGAAAATATACAAGGTAAAATTCATGCGATTAATTATCTTGATGTAGAACAATACCTTTATGGAGTTGTAGGGGCGGAAATGGGGCCGGGTGCTCCGGAAGAGGCCTATAAGGCGCAAGCGGTTGTTTCCAGAACGTATGCTTTTTATTCTAAAGAACATCCGCAGTTAAATTATGACTTGGGTATCTCTACACAATGGCAGGTTTATGGTGGTTATGATACAGAGATTTTAAGTAGTCCTTTAGTTAAAAAGGCTGTTGATGAAACACGCGGTCAAGTAATATGTTATGACCGGGAATTGATTCAAGCTTTTTTTCATAGTAATTCCGGGGGATATACAGAAGCTTGTGAAAATGTTTGGTTGGAGTCTTTGCCCTATTTACAACCTATCGTGACCCCTGAGGATGTTGTGGCAATGCAAGTTGCCCAAAATCTGTCTTGGACAGCGGAAACTTATCTCTGGGAGAAATCTTTTAGTCGACAGGAGCTAATGAATCAACTGGAAAAATGGAATAGGGCACATCCTAATAATGCGGTTAATGTTGGGGAAATCTATGATTTATCTGTAAAACGCTGGGCTGTTGACCCTCAAACGAAAGAGTTTTTAGCGAAAGAAACAGCTTCAGGAAGAGTTACGCAATTGAGTTTTACAGGTTCTAAGGGTGCGAAGAGTTTTTATCGGGATATGATCCGTTCTGTTTTAGGCTTGCGCAGTACCCTTTTCGAAGTTATTTGTAATTCTACCGTGAAAATTTGGAACGCTTTTGGAAGTTTGGATTTTTATAGTTATACCAAGGATCTTAAGGCAGTAAATGCAGATGGATATATTACTGCGCTTAATGGAAATAATGAAGAATATTATGTATTAGGTGCTGATGGTTTGCAGACGATACCAAAAGTGTTTTCGGAGGTAACTTTTAAGGGGAAGGGTTATGGCCATGGTTTAGGGATGAGTCAGTGGGGTGCTTGGGGTATGGCTTTGAGAGGGGCAAAGTATGACGAGATTATAGAGCATTTTTATAATCAGGATAAAAATGATGGGCGGCTCCGTATTCAAGCATATTGAAAATATGCTGTACCGTAATCTATAGGCGGGCACTGTTTTAGTCAAGGTACTATCTTCGGGTTCTCCAATCTGTGGTCAGACGCTAAGAACGTTGAACTGACCTTCGATAAGTCACCCTCTGGCAGTACCTAGGCTAAAACAGTATTTGACTATTTGAACCTCGAAAATAAGGAGAAGTGTTGTTCATGCATATCTCAGAATTTGATTATTTTTTGCCGGAAGAATTAATTGCGCAAGAACCTCTTCCCCGTCGTGATGAGTCTCGTCTTTTAGTTTTGCATCAAGCTACGGGTCAGATCGAGCATCGGCAGTTTACGGAGATCCTTTCTTATTTGCAAAAGGGGGATGTTTTGGTTAGTAATAGGACGAGAGTTATTCCTGCTCGTCTTTATGGGAAAAAAGAGGATACGGGGGCGGTTATTGAGGTTCTTTTATTGAAACAATTAGACCAGAAACGGTGGGAAGTCCTAGTTCGTCCGGGAAAAAAGGTTAAGCCGGGAACTAGGATTGTTTTTGGTAAAGGCGAAATAGAAGCAGTAGCGATTGAATCTACTCTTTCGGGAGGAAGAATTATGGAATTTTTTTATCAGGGTATTTTTCAAGAAGTTCTGGATAGCTTTGGGCAGATGCCCCTGCCTCCTTATATTAAAAAAAGTCTTGCTGATCCGGAAAGATATCAGACGGTCTATGCTAAAGAACCTGGTTCGGCGGCTGCTCCTACGGCGGGGCTTCATTTTACACCATCTTTAATTAAGGCTCTGCAAGAACAAGGTGTAGAATGGGTGGAAATCCTGTTACATGTAGGGTTAGGAACGTTTCGTCCTGTTAAGGAGGAAAATATTGAGCAACATAAGATGCATCAAGAGTACTTTGAAATCACGGAACAGGCTGCGGAGAAGATTAATGCAGCTCTTCGGGAAAAAAGAAGAATTATTGGTGTAGGTACAACATCTACGCGAGCTTTAGAAAGTGCTTTTGTAGATGGTGTGGTACAATGGGGTAAAGGTTGGACGGAAATCTTTATTTATCCCGGCTATGATTTTAAGGTTATCGCGGGGCTGCTTACTAACTTCCATTTACCGAAGTCTACTTTGCTGATGTTGGTTAGTGCTTTGGCCGGGCGGGAGAAGATTAAGCAGGCTTATGCGGAAGCTGTACGGGAAAGATATAGGTTTTTTAGTTTCGGGGATGCGATGTTCATAGTTTAGTACACGGAGAGAAAAGGAGGAACAAGTTTGGCTGCTGTTACCTTTGAATTACTTAAAGAAAGCAAAAAATCATTAGCCCGGTTGGGCAGACTGTATACTCCTCATGGTGTAGTGGAGACACCTGTTTTTATGCCCGTAGGGACCCAAGCTACGGTTAAAGCCATGTCGCCGGAAGAATTAGAGGAAGTAGGGGCGCGGATTATTTTAAGTAATACCTATCATCTTTATCTTCGCCCCGGTCATGAATTAATTGAGCGGGCAGGTGGTTTACATTCGTTTATGAATTGGACCGGACCTATCCTTACTGATAGTGGCGGATTTCAGGTTTTCAGTCTAGGGGATTTGCGAAAAATCAGTGAGGAAGGGGTAGAATTCAGGTCTCATCTTGACGGATCAAAGCATTTTTTTACACCGGAAAAGGTTATGGAGATTGAAATGGCTTTAGGGGCGGATATAGCCATGGCTTTTGATGAATGTGTTGGTTATCCCATGGAATATGAATATACAAAACGTTCTATGGAAAGAACTACACGTTGGGCTGAGCGTTGCCTTCAGGCTCATCACAAAGAGGAACAAGCTCTTTTCGGGATTGTGCAGGGAGGGGTATATCAGGATTTGCGGGCAATTAGTGCTAGGGATTTGGTTTCCCTTGATTTTCCCGGGTATGGGATTGGCGGATTGAGTGTAGGGGAACCGAAAGAGTTAATGTACGAAATTCTGGAAGCGACAACCCCGCTTTTACCTGCCAACAAACCACGATATCTTATGGGGGTAGGTTCTCCGGATTGTTTGATTGAAGGGGTTATTAGGGGGGTAGATATGTTTGATTGTGTGCTGCCTACGCGTATTGCGCGGAATGGCACAGTTTTTACTCATCAGGGCAAATTAGTGATCAGAAATGCCCGTTATAAAGATGATTTTACGCCTTTGGATCATCATTGTTGTTGTTATACTTGTAGAAATTATAGCCGCGCCTATTTGCGACATTTGTTTAATGTAGAGGAGATTTTAGGATTACGTCTTACCTCATATCATAATTTATATTTCTTGATAAATTTAATGCAGGAAATCAGGGAAGCGATTAAGACAGATACTTTATTAGACTTTCGTGAAGAGTTCTTTAGTCGCTATCTGGAAAAAGAGGAAAAATAGGGCTTGTGTATAAGCTGAGAAAAGGTTAAGATATTAAATAACATACGAGGTTATTCTTTAAATAATAAAGTTTAAGGAGGGAAATAAATTGCAAGGTGCTTATGGTAGTTTTTTCTGGTTAATTATTTTATTTGGTTTTATGTATTTTATGTTGATTAGACCACAGAAAAAAGAAAGAAAACGGCGTCAGGAAATGTTAGACAGTTTGAAAGTCGGAGATAAAGTCGTTACTCTCGGTGGATTTTACGGGAAGATTGTTAAACTTGATGATACAACAATGAAATTAGAAATTGCCGAGAATCTCCGTGTTAAAATGGAGCGGACAGCCGTCAACTATATTAAAGGGGAAGAAGAAAAAACTGTAACAGAAGAAAAAAAATAGGTACATCAAAATGAAAATAAAAAAGAGTTGTTGACTCTAAGGTTAACAGCTCTTTTTGTTTAATCGGGAAATAGTTTGCAAGATATATT
>JAQVYD010000032.1 GCA_028709105.1 Clostridia bacterium | reverse complement strand
GCGGAGAGGGCAGAAAAGGTTTTATATGTTTCGGGTGAAGAATCTGCACAACAGATTAAAATGAGGGCTTCTCGTTTAGGTTTGCAGGCAGAGCATCTTTTTATTTGGTCAGAGACTGCTCTCGATTTACTGGAACAGGAGATTGAGACTTTGCAGCCTGCTTTGGTAATTGTCGATTCTATTCAAACAGTTTTTTGTAGTGAGTTGTCTTCCGCTCTGGGTAGTATTGGGCAGATTAAGGAGGCTACGGGTAGATTGGCAGCCTTGGCGAAAGGGTTGAATATTCCGCTGATTATTGTAGGGCATGTGACGAAAGAGGGGAGTATCGCCGGACCTAGAGTATTAGAACATATGGTTGATGCGGTTTTGTATTTTGAAGGGGAGCGGCATCATCAGTATCGGATTTTGCGAGCCATTAAAAATCGTTTCGGTTCTACTTTTGAATTAGGTGTTTTTGAGATGCAAAATGAAGGTTTAGTTGAAGTGACTAATCCTTCCGAGGCCTTTTTGGCGGAAAGGCCCGTAGGCTCACCTGGTTCTGTGGTGGTAGCCAGTATTGAAGGTACACGTCCTTTATTAGTAGAAATTCAGGCTTTAGTTAGTCATAGTGCTTTTGGACAGCCGCGACGGATGGCTACGGGTGCTGACTATAACCGGGTTAATTTACTGATGGCGGTTTTAGAAAAAAGAGTAGGTTTAAATCTTAGCCAGCAAGATGCGTATGTCAATATTGTCGGCGGTATCAAAATACAGGAGCCGGCTTTAGATTTAGCCATTGCTGTTGCTTTGGCTTCAAGCTTAAAAAACAGACCTTGTTTACCTAATCTTGTGGTGATGGGGGAGGTGGGCCTGACCGGGGAAATAAGAAGTATTCCTTTTGTGGGAAAGCGTCTCCATGAGGCTAAAAAGTTAGGGTTTTCTCATGCTTTGATTCCTTATGGCAGTAAGTCGAGCTGTTCTCGGGCTGAAAATGAAGGTTTGGAGATTAGCGAAGTAAGGACTCTTCAAGAGGCGCTGGGTCTTGTTTTAGTATAAAAACGCCGTAATTATTCCGGCGTTTTTAAGATTAAAATATCTTTATTATAATTTTATGTTTCCCCTTTAGCTTAAGTTAAATTAAATCTGCCTAAAGTTTTTACCTTGTTATTTTCCTCTTTTATAATTTCTTCTAAACTAATCCCCAGTGTATTGCAGAGAGCAGTTATATAAAATAAATTTTTGCCAAGTTCATCAATAATGATCTCTCGGCAGGCAGCGCAAAGCTCACCATGGAGGTGGCTGGAAAAAAATTTTTTCAGGTCTTGCAGATCTGCTTCAGGTGGGAAAGGTTGTTTCTGAGCATTGATGTTTATACAGCCACAATTTGTTACGGATTTTGTTACGGCGCGATTAGTTCGTGCCGATGACTCTTGACATTTAGCCAGAAGGTCTAAAATACTTTGATGACGAAGTAGATAGGTAGATACAGTTTTCTCAAAGTCTTGGCAATTAAATTGTGCCAATATGAACACCCCTTTATTTCGTATCTTAATATCCTAAGGCTATTATACTGAAAAATCTCTTATTTTGTCAATGTAGGCGAAGCAGAAGTTTGTTGAATAGTTGTTGACTATCTGGGGGACAATGATATATAATAAATATTTTTGACATGCAAGTTTATTTTTGTTAAAATAGTACTATCAGCTCTCTTGGGACTGGGGGGTGAAAGACTATGTTTGAAATAGGGGATAAAATTGTTTATCCTATGCACGGAGCGGGCATTATTGAAGGGATCGAAGAAAAGGAAATCTTAGGGGAGAAGCGTAATTATTATGTTTTACGGATGCCGATCGGTGAAATGAAAGTAATGGTTCCGATCAATAATGTTGATACAATCGGCTTAAGAAAGGTAATTAATGGTGAGGAGGTTAGAAAGGTTTTTAATGTTCTTCAGCAAGAGGATTCGCCTATGTCTAATAATTGGAATAGAAGATATAGGAACAATATGGAAAAAATCAAAGGCGGTAATATTTATGATTTAGCTGAAGTAGTAAGGAATCTTGCGTCGAGAGATAAAGAAAAAGGACTTTCTACCGGCGAAAAGAAAATGCTGGATAGTGCACGCCAGATTTTACTGAGTGAATTGGTTTTGGCTAAGGACGAGGAGGAAGACCATATTAAAAATCTTCTCCAACAATATTTAGCATAACATAAAGGCGTCAGTTCGGGGCGCCTTTATCTTTTTAGGGGGAAATCTTGTCAACTTGCTTAAATAAGAATGCTTGCGTATAATAATTAAAGCAGGTTATAAAGGGGGTGAAAATTTGTTTAGGAAAGTAGCCCGAGTAATTGTGGTCTTATTTTTTTTGGCAGGAGGCCTTTCCATAGGCTATGCTTTGTTGAATAGTGGTTGGCTAGTTGCGTCTAACGTTATTTTGCGGATGACGATTATTATATTACCCGGTATAGTATTAGGTTTATTAGGTTATAGTTTTGCACCAAGGCTTATCACTAAGGTTGTGCAGATGACAGAGTGGATCGAAAAAAAATTGCAAAAGATGCCTTTGGGCGATTTGATAGGGGCGGCTATCGGTCTGATTATCGGACTTATCATTGCTAGTTTATTAGGCTCTTCCCTTGCCCGAATTCCTTTTGTAGGCAGCTATATGACTATTTTTTGCAGTATTTTGTTTGGTTATTTAGGGCTTAGTCTTGGTTATAAAAAGAAAGAGGAATTATTAAATATCTTTAATATTTTCCCTAAGTTTGGCGGAAAGGATAAGGATAAATCTGCTTCTGCTAAATTTGAAGCCGGGCGGTTATACAAGGTGCTTGATACAAGTGTGATTATTGATGGCCGGATCGCTGACATTTGCAAAAGTGGCTTTGTGGAGGGGGATTTGGTCATCCCGGGGTTTGTGCTGGAAGAATTACGTCATATCGCTGATTCTTCGGATCAGTTAAAAAGAAATAGGGGCAGACGGGGATTGGATATTCTTAATAAAATGCGCAAAGAATTGATTGCGCGGGTTCGGATTTATGAACAGGATTTTCCGGATATACAGGAAGTGGATAGCAAACTGGTGAAATTAGCCCAAGTTTTAGGCGCGGATATTTTTACCAATGATTATAACTTGAACAAAGTTGCTGAACTTCAGGGTATTCGGGTGCTTAATCTTAATGAGTTGGCTAATGCTTTAAAACCGGTCTTTCTTCCGGGCGAAGAAATGGTGGTGCAGATTATTAAAGATGGCAAAGAATCTAAACAGGGCATTGGTTATCTTGATGACGGGACGATGATTGTGGTGGATGCCGGGAAAAAACATATTAATCAGACCATTTATGTTGTGGTTACTAGCGTTTTGCAAACTGCAGCCGGACGGATGATTTTTGCAAAACCTAAATATAATGATAGTAGAACTTTGTATGAGGTGGATGCCATTGGCTAAGGTTTCTGCGTTAATACTTTCTGCCGGGCAGGGGAAAAGAATCGGAGGGCGTGTCAGCAAACAGTTTTTAGAGATTAATGGCCGCCCTCTTTTGGCTTATACTCTTGATCAATTTCAGAGTCATCCTTTAATTGATAATATTATAGTGGTGACTCAAGAGGAATTTATAGATTATTGCCGGCAAAAGATTATTAATAAGTATGGTTTTGCTAAAGTTACGAAGATTGTTTCCGGGGGGAAAGAACGTCAAGATTCTGTTTATCAGGGGCTTTTAGCTTTAGCTGAAGATATAGAATGGGTAGTTGTTCATGATGGGGTAAGACCACTTGTTTCTACTCCGGTGATTACGGATGTGCTGAGGGCGGCTTTTGAAAAGGGTGCGGCAATAGTAGGGGTACCGGCTAAGGATACGATTAAGGTGGTTAAGGACGATTTTATGGTGCAAGAGACTCCTCCGCGTAAGGCTTTGTGGCAAATACAGACTCCTCAGGTGTTTAAAAAAGAAGTGCTTGTTAAAGCTTATCAGGAAGCTCAAGCTGCAGGATGGGTGGGGACTGATGATGCTTCATTAGTGGAGAGGCTGGGGGTGCCTGTTTTTGTAGTGCAGGGCGATTATGATAATCTGAAGATTACGACTCCGGAAGACCTCGTATATTTGCGAGAGAGGGTGTCAAGGAGACGGGGTTGTTGACACACCAAGACACACCGGTAGAATTTTAACTATTGATGGGATATAATAAGATGGAAGTTGATTATCTTTTGGAGTGAATATTTGATGATAAAATATCAGCAAGTTGATTTTAGCAATTTTGAAGAAAAAATAAAAAAATTAGGGCAAGCATTGGAGAAATATGCTCCCGATTTGGTAACTGCTTATTTATTTGGTTCCGGTCATGAAGGAAAAACAACCCCTTTAAGTGATATTGACCTTGCTTTTCTTTTGGCAGATGACCTGCAAGATGCACAGATTGAAACTAAAATTTTGCTCGATGCTATCAAAATATTAGGGACAGAAGAAATTGATTCGCTTAATTTAAATCAAGCTCCTTTGCGTTTTCAATATAGTGTGATCAAAAATAAAAGAGTTGTTTTTTGCTCTAATCCGGAAAAGCGAATTAATTTTGAAACAAGAGTAATTATGAATTATCTTGATTTTGCTCCTGTCCGTTCTTTGTTTAATCGGGAGTTTTTAAAAAGGTTAGGAGTTGGAGGTTAGGTAATGGATGAAAAAATTGTGGAACAGCTTAAACTATTACACAAATATCTGCAATATTTAGATGACCTTTCTCGAAAATCTAAAGATGAGTTTTTAAAAGATGTTATTATGCAGGGCGCTTGTGAACGTTATTTGCAATTGGCTATAGAAAGTTCTTTAAATATCGGTAGTAGAATTATTGCTTTGGAGGCAGGCAAATCAAATATCAGTGCACCGGAGAGTTATGCCGATATTTTTTTAAAACTGGGTGAATTAGGTATCTTATCACCGGAATTTGCTTTAAATTTGACGGCGATGGCTAGATTCCGCAATCGCTTAGTACACGCATATTGGGATGTAGATCCGGAAATAATTTATAAAATATTGCAGGAAGATAGGCGAGAAATCCATGAATTTAAAGACAAAATAATTAAATATCTTAACACTGCACGGCAAGAAAGAAAATAAAGATACTAATAGAAGAAGATAATCTAGGAGAGGGTAAGGAACGATGAGAGTTGGGTTTGGTTATGATGTTCATGCTTTTGCCGAAGGGCGAAAGTTGATTTTAGGAGGCGTGGAGATTCCTTATGAGCAGGGCTTACAGGGGCATTCCGATGCCGATGTCCTTACTCATGCAGTAATGGATGCTTTGCTGGGTGCGGCAGCGCTGGGGGACATCGGGCTTTTGTTTCCGGATAGTGACCCGCGTTATAAAGATGCTTCCGGTTTAGATTTATTACAGCAAGTAGTAACCCTGCTTAAATCCCAGGGTTATCTTTGTTCTAATGTGGATTGTACGCTTGTTGCTGAGGCGCCTAAACTGGCACCTTATCGGGAAGAAATAAGAAAAAAATTAGCTATGGTTTTGGGAATAGCGTTAGAACAAGTAAGCATCAAGGCTACGACGACGGAAGGGCTCGGTTTTACAGGGAGAAAAGAAGGTCTGGCTGCTTATGCCTGTTCTTTAATTGATAAAACAAATGTTGAGGAATGATTATAAAAAATAGATGATGGTCAATAAGCGTGAGCAGTCGCGAGATTGGCTCTAGATTGGCTCTAGATAAGGGAGGATTTGAACTAATGAAAGAATTTCGGGTAAGATTTGCACCTAGCCCTACGGGTCCTTTGCATATTGGGGGTGCTCGTTCTGCACTTTTTAATTTTTTATTAGCCCAAAAATTAGGTGGAAAATTTGTTTTACGGATAGAGGATACGGATCGCGAGAGATCTAGCCGGGAATCAGAATTAAATATTTTTGCTTCTCTCAAGTGGTTGGGGATGAATTGGGATGAGGGCTCGGATATCGGAGGACCGTATGGACCATACCGGCAGATGGAAAGATTAGATATTTATCGGGAATATACCCAGAAATTGCTGGACAGGGGAGAGGCGTACTATTGCTATTGTTCGGAAGAGGAATTAGAAAAGGAGCGGCAGGAGGCCTTGGCTCAAGGCGGTAATCCCAAGTATAGCGGGAAATGCCGTTTGCTTTCCGCTGAAGATAGGCAGAAATATGAGGCCGAAGGACGTAAGCCTGTTGTTCGTTTTCGTGTTCCTGAAGAGCAAGAAATTGTGATTAATGACCTCGTGCGAGGACAAGTTGTTTTTCAGAGTGAGGAAGTCGGGGACTTTGTAATTGTAAAGTCCGATGGTATTCCCACTTATAATTATGCGGTGGTGATTGATGATGCTTTAATGAAAATCAGTCATGTGATTAGGGCGGAAGAGCATTTATCCAACACTCCGCGTCAGATTTTGCTTTATGAAGCCCTCGGTTTTGAGAAGCCGCAGTTTGCTCATATTTCGCTAATTCTGGGCAAAGATCGCAGTAAAATGAGTAAGCGTCATGGAGCGACTTCGGTCGTGCAGTATAAGGAAGAAGGTTACTTGCCGGAGGCGGTAGTGAACTTTTTAGCTCTTTTAGGTTGGGCTCCGGAAGGGGAAGAGGAAATCTTTAGTTTAGAAGAATTGATTAAAGAGTTTTCTCTGGAGAGGGTAGCTAAAAACCCCGCTGTTTTTGATATAGAAAAACTGCGGTGGATTAATGGAATGTATCTGCGGGAAAGCTCGGTAGAAAAGTTAACAGAGCAAGCCTTGCCATACTTGATTAAAGCCGGTTATATTTCGGGAAAACCTTCACAGAAAGAAAAGGAATGGGCGGAATTGGTGATGACCGCTTTACAAGAGCGTCTCTCTACGATTAAGGAAGTAACAGAACAAGCCAAAATATTCGTAGGAGAAGAGGTAACCATCGAAAATGAAGAAGCAGCAGTAGTATTACAACAGGAAACTTTTCCCCTAGTACTTAGAACTTTTCGGGATAAGCTAGTTGCTTTAGAAGAGGTGACTCCGGAGACGATTAAGGCTTTGCTGAAGTCAATCATGAAGGAGTTAAAATTAAAGGGTCAATTTGTCTATATGCCGATTCGTGTGGCATTGACTGGACAGCAGCATGGACCTGATTTGTTTTTAATTATCGAGATTTTAGGGAAAGATTTAGCTTTGCGGCGCATCGGGAAGAGGTTAGAAAAGACAATGCATAATTAATAATTCATTTCGAACCTCGAACTTCAAAAAGGGAGGATGGTAATCTTGGGTTGGTTAAAGAAGCATACTCAGGTAGTTTTTGAACGCGATCCGGCGGTAAAAGGGGTGTGGGAAGTAATCCTTTGCTACCCTGGTTTTCATGCCATTATTTTGCACCGCTTAGCTCATAAACTTTATACGAAAAGGTGGTTTCTGTTAGCCCGTTTTATCTCGCAGGTGAATCGGTTTTTTACCCAGATTGAAATTCATCCCGGGGCCAAGATTGGCGAAGGTTTTTTTATTGACCACGGTGCCGGTGTCGTGATTGGGGAGACAGCGGAAATAGGGGATAATGTAACGCTTTATCAAGGTGTAACTTTAGGCGGAACAGGCAAGGAAAAGGGAAAGCGGCATCCGACGATTGGGGACAATGTGGTCATTAGTGCCGGGGCGAAGGTTTTGGGTTCCTTTAAAGTGGGGGATAATGTCAAGATAGGGGCCGGTTCTGTTGTTTTGAAGGAAGTTCCGTCAAATTCCACAGTGGTAGGCGTGCCGGGCCGGGTAGTGAAGAAAGAGCTCCAGGTTCAGGTTGATTTGGAACATAACAAGTTGCCGGACCCGGTTTTAGATGTCTTGTTAAATTTACAGAAACGAGTGGAAGAACTAGAGGCTAAATTAGAAGAAAAGGAGTCGAAGAAAGAGTGAGTAAAGAGGGTTTAAGAGTTTTTAATACGCTGACAGGACAGAAGGAAGCTTTTTTACCGTTAGAGCCGCCGTTAGTACGAATGTATGCTTGTGGTCCGACAACCTATAATTTCATTCATTTAGGTAATGCTCGCCCCTTGGTGGTTTTTGATACAGTACGCCGTTATTTAGAGTATCTTGGCTATGAGGTCACTTATATTCAAAATTTTACGGATGTTGACGATAAGATTATTCAAAGGGCTCAAGAGGAAGAAATGCCGCCTTTAGAGTTGGCGGAAAAATATATTGAGGAGTATTTTGCCGACGCTGATGCGCTTAATGTACGGAGAGCGACGGTTCATCCGCGGGTCAGTCAAAATATGGAGGAGATTATTGTTTTTGTTGATGGTTTGGTGAGGAAGGGTTATGCTTATATCGTTGACGGTGATGTCTTTTTTGCTGTGAGTAAGTTCAAAGAATATGGGAAGCTTTCTAAACGGTCGTTAGATGATTTGCAAGCTGGGGCGCGGATAGATGTAGATGAGCGCAAAAGACATCCCGGTGACTTTGCCCTGTGGAAAAAGGCAAAACCAGGAGAACCTAGCTGGGCAAGCCCTTGGGGACAAGGCAGACCAGGCTGGCATATCGAATGTTCAACAATGTCTACGAAATATTTAGGCCCGAGTTTTGATATTCATGCCGGTGGGCTGGATTTAATTTTCCCTCATCATGAAAATGAGATTGCTCAGTCGGAAGCTTTACATGATGCCCCGATGGCTAAATATTGGCTGCATAATGGTTTCATTACGATTAAGCAAGAAAAAATGTCTAAATCACGTGGAAACTTTTTCCTCCTGCGCGAGATTACGAAGAAGTATTCATCACAGGTAGTGCGTTTTTATCTGTTGTCCACTCATTATCGCAGTCCTTTAGATTTTGATGAGGAAAAGCTTGAAGTAGCGGGGAAAGGCTTAGACAGACTAAAGACGGCCTATCGCCTTTTACAGGAAACGAAGGGACAAGCAGGAGGACAGGGGCAGGTTGCGGCAGAAGCTTGGTCAAAATTTGCCGAGGATTTATTCGCTTTTGAACAGCGATTTAGAGAGGCGATGAATGATGATTTTAATACAGCATTGGCCTTGGCGGTTCTTTTCGATTTCGCTAGAGTGTTAAACAGTCTGCATTCTGCTTTGCTAGGGAGGGCGATTGATACGCAAGAAGGGGTACTCTTACGAAAAGCGGAAGCAAAATATGTGGAGTTAGCAAGGGTTTTAGGATTGGAATTGGGGAAAACGGATTCCCTAGATGATTCTGCTTCTGAACCTCAACTGGTGACCGGGTTGCTGGAGTTATTAATTAAGGTACGCCAAGAAGCGCGCAGTCGCCGGGATTATGCCACAGCTGATCTGATTCGTGATGAATTGAAAAATCTAGGCTTAGTTTTAGAAGATACATCTCAGGGGGTCAGATGGAAATATCTGTAGATGGTGGAAAAACAAAAGGAGGTTTAATTGTGTGGGGTAATTTTGCACAAAACCCTAAGGAGTTACCGCCTCTGGTTTGGGCTTATGTGGGTGATGCCGTCTTTGAACTGTATGTAAGGTTACATTTAGTTAAGCAAGGCTTGGTTAAAGTGGACAAGCTTCATAGTAAGGCCTCTTCGTTAGTTAATGCAGTTGCCCAGGCGGATTTTTTACATCAATTGGAGGATATGTTAACTGAAGAGGAAACATATATTGTAAGGAGAGGGCGGAACACGAAAAGCCATGTTCCGAAAAATGTGGGAGTGAGTGAGTATCGTTTAAGTACCGGCTTTGAGGCTTTAATCGGTTATTTATTTTTGTCAGGGGCAGAGATGAGATTAGAGGAGATTATTACTTATCTTTTGTCGAGAAATGAGGGTGAGCTAGGTGGATGATGTGGAATTTATTGCCGGAAAGAACCCTGTATTAGAAGCTTTACAAGCGGGGAGACCGCTTAGTAAAATATTATTGGCTCAGGGGCTTAAGCAAAGTTCAGTTAAGGAAATTATGTCTTTAGCTAGAACAAGGCAGATCCCTTATCAATTTGTCGCTAGGGAAAGGCTTGATTCTTTAGTTCCTGGCAATATTCATCAAGGGATTGTTGCTCAGGCTGGGGCTAAGGAGTATGTGGATTGGGAAGAAATTGTGGAAAAAGCCCTGCAAAAGGGGACAGACCCGTTTCTAGTGCTTTTGGATGGTTTGGAAGACCCGCGGAATTTAGGGGCGATTTTAAGAACAGCCGAGGCGGTAGGGGTTGATGGCGTGATTATTCCCAAACATCGTTCTGTATCTTTGACGGCTGCGGTAGCGAGGTCTTCGGCGGGAGCAGTGGAGTATGTCCCTGTAGCTCGGGTGCCAAATCTTCCGCTAATCATGGACAGGTTGAAGGAAAAGGGTTACTGGATTGTAGGGACAGACTCTCAGGCTGAGCAGAAATATTTTGAGGCAGACTTAAAAGGTCCTTTGGCAGTTGTGCTGGGAAGTGAAGGAAAAGGGCTGGGCAAATTAGTTAAAGAGAAATGCGATTTTTTGGTGAGCATTCCCATGCTGGGGCAGGTTAATTCCTTAAATGTATCTGTTGCGGGAGCTTTGCTTTTTTATGAAATTATCCGACAACGCGGCTTAGTTTAGTTGGTATGTTTGCGGAAAGTTTATCGTCAAGAAGTTCAAGAAGGTCTTGACGTTTGCTGGAAGGTTCAGTTATAATAATTTTAATGCAGTAGACAGGTTGGCGGTTGTGGCAAATTCAACTTAAAGGTGGAATGTTGGATCTTTTTGCTCTTTTTGCTTGGGGTTTCTGAATTTTCAAGTATAGAGACGGGGGCGATAATCTGATGAGTTTGGGTGTACAGTCAGAAAGGTTGGACTCTTTTGAATTTTTGGAGGATGAGTATGTAGTTGATTTAGCCCGTAATGGTGATAATAAGGCACTGGAATATTTAATTTACAAATATAAAAATTTTGTTAGGGTGAAGGCTCGTTCTTATTTTTTGATTGGTGCTGATCGGGAAGACATTATTCAAGAAGGGATGATCGGTTTATATAAAGCGATACGTGATTTTCGTTCGGACAAGTTATCTTCCTTTCGTGCTTTTGCGGAATTATGTGTAACAAGACAGATTATTACAGCGATTAAGACGGCTACTCGTCAGAAACATATCCCTTTAAATTCGTATGTGTCTTTAAATAAACCTATTTATGATGAGGAATCAGATCGTACTCTTTTAGATGTTCTTGCGGGTACTAAAATAACGGATCCGGAAGAATTAATTATTAACAGGGAAGAGTTTTGTGATATTGAGGAAAAAATGGGGGAGATTTTAAGTTCGCTGGAATGGCAGGTGCTGATGTTTTATTTGGAGGGAAAGAGTTATCAGGAGATTGCGGCAGACTTAGAACGCCATGTCAAATCTATTGATAATGCTCTCCAGAGAGTGAAAAGAAAACTCGAACGTTATTTAGAGAAGCGAGACCAGCAATAAGCCCAATAATTTATAAAAGCTTAATTTGCCTGAGAAAACATTTTTTTCGTTTTAAAAGATAAAAAGCTGGTTAAGATACTTGACCTCGCTCTTTGTTTTATTATATAATATAATTCGTTAGTGGTACCGGCTCACTTGCTAGAAGAGCCGGTTAAATAAT
>JAQVYD010000031.1 GCA_028709105.1 Clostridia bacterium | reverse complement strand
AAAGCACGAGTAAATATTACCTATGGTTGTAATAATTTTTGTACTTACTGTATTGTTCCTTATGTCCGGGGACGTGAAAAAAGCCGTGCACCGCAAAATATTCTTGCCGAAATAAAAAAACTGGTTATAGAAGGGGTTGTAGAAGTTCTGCTTTTGGGGCAAAATGTAAATTCTTATGGCAAGACACTAGAACCGTCTTTTTCTTTTGCCCGTCTTTTGCAGGAAGTAAATGCTATCCCTGGTTTAAAGAGAATTCGGTATCTGACTTCTCATCCGCGTGACTTCAATCAGGAATTAATAACAACAATTAGTAAGTTAGATAAAGTTTGCCCTCATTTCCATCTTCCTTTACAATCAGGCAGCAACAAAATTCTACAAAAAATGAATAGAGGGTATACCAGAGAACATTACCAAGAACTTGTCGGAGAAATACGGAGACTTGTTCCTGAAGCTAGTATTACGACAGACATTATTGTTGGTTTCCCGGGAGAAACAGAAGCTGATTTTCAGGACACTTTAAACTTAGTGGAAGAACTTCATTTTGATGCAGCGTTTACGTTTATTTATTCGCTTCGTTCCGGTACTCCGGCAGCGAAAATGATTGGTCAAATCCCGTTAGCCGTAAAAAAAGAGCGTTTACAGAAACTGATGCAGCTGCAAAATAATATTAGTTTGGCGATAAATAAACAATTAAAAGGACAAGTTGTGGAAGTTTTAGTAGAAGGTCCTAGTAAAAAAGATTGTTCAATCTTGGAAGGCAGAACGGAGACCAATAAATCTGTACTATTTGTCGGCTATCAAGAACTGATCGGAAAATTTGTTAAGGTCAAGATTACTGTGCCCCAGACTTGGGTTTTAAAAGGGGAAATAATTGAGGAAAGATAAATTAATGATAGAAAAAGGAGGAGAGAAAAGGAGTATGTTAGGGCAAACCCCTATGATGAAACAATATCAGGAAATTAAGAAGCAGTATCCCGAGACGATCCTTTTCTTTCGTTTGGGAGATTTTTATGAAATGTTTGGTTCGGATGCCCTCTTAGCTTCACGGGAATTAGAGATCACTTTAACAGGTCGGGGTGCGGGAATGAAGGAGCGCGTCCCTATGTGCGGCGTACCTTATCATGCCGTAGATAATTATCTGGCTAAATTGATTAAAAAAGGGTATAAAGTGGCGATCTGCGAGCAGGTAGAAGACCCTAAACTGAGTAAAGGAATTGTGAAGCGGGAGGTCATCAGGGTTGTTACACCGGGCACTGCTTTTGATACTAACTTGGTTCAGGAAGCAACCAGTTTTTATTTAGTAGCCTTGTCTTGTCAAGAACAATCTACTTGGGGCTTAGCTTTTTGTGATGTTTCGACAGGCGAATTTTGGTTAAGTGAATTAAGTGGTCCTGAAGGGTGGGCGGTGTTACGTGATGAATTGCTTAATCTGCATCCGACGGAAATACTGCTCCCGGCAAACAAGGAGTCGGAATTTGCTAAAGTATTAACCTATTTAGAGAAGACCTTGCTTACCCCATATTCTGCAGAGGCTTTTAGTCATCTTCAAGCTCGTCAAATCTTATGTAATCATTTTAACGTAACTTCTTTGGAGGCTTTAGATTGTCAAAACAGGAGACAAGCAGTATCTGCAGCGGGTGCCATTTTGCAGTATCTTACGGAAACTCAAAAATCAGCACCTCAGCAAATTAAAAAACTACAAATTTATTATCCGGAAAGATATTTAACTTTGGATGCCACAACTTTTCGTAATTTAGAATTAACTAAAACGCTACGTGCTAATGAACAAAAAGGCAGTCTGTTAGCTTTATTAGATAAAACTAAAACTGCTTGTGGGGCGAGACTTTTACAACATTGGCTGCAGAACCCGCTCACCGATAAAAAAGTTTTAGAAAAACGTTTGGATGCTGTGGAAATTCTTAGTCAAAATTGGTCGGAACGGCAAAAAATCCGTAGTTATTTGGAAAAAGTTTATGATTTAGAAAGATTAATGACCCGTATTTTGTATGGACGGGCTACTCCGCGTGAATTGATCTCTTTAAAAAGTTCGCTGGCCATATTACCAAAGGTTATTGAACTTCTCAATGTTTTTAATCAATCGCTATATCTTACTACATTAAAAAACAAATTAGACCTTTTAGAAGATGTCCGGTTTACTTTGCATGATGCCCTCGAAGAAGAACCACCTTTTAATCTTAAGGATGGTGGTGTGATTAAAAAAGGATATAATCAGCAAATCGATGAATTAAGAGAAGCTAGTGAAAAGGGGAAGGATTGGATTGCTCACTTAGAAAGCGAAGAGAAAGAAAAGACGGGGATAAAATCTTTAAAGATTGGTTTTAATAAAGTTTTTGGTTATTATTTTGAGGTAACCAAGACTAATTTAGACCTTGTTCCCGACTATTTTCAAAGGAAACAAACGCTGGCTAATGGGGAAAGATACATTACCGATGAATTGCAACAGTTAGAAAGTCAGGTGCTGGGCGCAGAAGAAAAGTTAATTCCTTTAGAGGAGGAAATTTACAAAGACCTCTTAAAAGAGCTAGGGCAGGAAGCACATCGCGTGCAGCAGACGTCTCAAGTTTTAGCGCAAGTGGATGTCCTCCAATCTTTAGCTGAAGTGGCGGTACAGAATGACTATGTCAGACCACAACTTTTAGAGAAGGAAGATAATCTTCTTCATTTTGTAGACCTGCGGCATCCTGTTGTGGAAAAAGTATTGCCGGAAGCAGCTTATGTCCCGAATGACCTGGAGATGTTGGATAATCGTGATTTTTATATTATTACCGGTCCTAATATGGGGGGGAAAAGTACATATTGCCGGAGTGTAGCTTTAGCCGTAATCATGGCTCAAATGGGCAGCTTTGTGCCGGCACAGCAAGCCGTTATCTCCATACGTGATCGTGTTTTTGCGCGGGTGGGGGCTAGTGATGACCTGCGCAGCGGACAAAGTACCTTTATGGTAGAAATGAATGAGGTCGCCAATATTCTTAATCATGCTACAGCTTCTAGTTTGGTTATTTTAGATGAAGTCGGTAGGGGTACCAGTACTTATGATGGTTTAAGTATAGCCTGGGCTGTTAGTGAATATCTCATTAAACAGCTTAAGGCGAAAACCCTTTTTGCTACTCATTATCATGAATTAATCCGTTTGAGTAATTTGTATGAAAAAGTAGAAAATTTCTCTGTCTCTGTGCAAGAAAAAGGGGAAGAAATTGTTTTTTTGCATAAAATTGTGGCGGGAGCAGCTGATAAAAGTTACGGGATTCAAGTAGCTCGGTTGGCTGGGCTTCCTCAACTAGTGGTGGAGAGGGCGAAAGAAATCTTAGGAAGTTTAGAAAAAGAGAAAGAAAATAATAAAACCCTGAAAATTCCCAACGCTACTTTTGTAAAAGAAGATGAAACCCCGGAGTTGTTAATGGAGACCAAGAGATTGCTAGAGAAAATGAATAAATTGCAAGAAGAAAAAAATTCCTTAGAAACGGCTCTCTTAGAGATGGAGTTGTTATCCATGTCTCCCTTAGAGGCTTTAAATAAACTTTACCAATTACAACAACAGTTGAAAAATAAATCTGCGGTAAAGGAGGTCTAAATTTGTTTGTTGGTATAGATATCGGAGGAACATTTACCGATGGAGTTGTGATCTCAGATCAGGAAGTAATAAAATTGATTAAAGTTCCTACATATGATGACATCTCTCTTTCAATCGAAGAGGCTTTGCAGCAAATATTGGCGGGTCTTGAACCGCAAAAGATAGAGCAGGTGACTTTAAGTACGACCTTAATTACGAATCTAATTATGCAGGATCAATTAGCTAAGGCGGGGCTGCTTCTTCTTCCCGGGCCTGGCGCTAATCCTCACCAGCTTAGCTTTGCCTGTGCTTATAAAATTATAAACGGTGCTGTTGACTATCGCGGCAGGGTTATTAAACCAATAAATCTGACGGAGGTAAAGGAAGCTTGTCAATATTTTTTGGACAGAAAGATTAATAATTTGGTCGTGGCTTGTAAGTTTAGCCAAAGGAATCCCTCCTTAGAGGAAGAAATTGCCGCCTTTGTTCAGAAAAATTATCCTGAGTGCAAAGTATTAGCTAGCCATAAAGTTAGTGGTTTATTAAACTGGGTGCGCCGAGCTAATGGTGCTTTTTATACTCTAGCCACCCAAGAAGCTTGTCGTACTTTTCAGGAAAAAATTAAGACAACTTTAGCCAAACTAGGTCTGCATTGTCCTCTCTTTATCTTAAAAGCTGATGGCGGTACCTTACCTTTAGAAGTGTCACTGTGTTATCCCTTGGAAACAATCTTCTCCGGACCTGCCGCTAGTACGCTGGGTGCTCTAGCTTGTACAGAAGAGAAAATAACCGCTGTAGTCATTGATATTGGTGGTACCACTACTGATTTGGCTTTACTTTTGGCTGGGAAGCCGCTTTTAGCGGAAAGAGGTGCCTTGATCAATAATTATCCGGTTCCCGTGCGTTCTTTAGCCATCTCTTCATTAGCTCTGGGGGGAGATAGCTCTTTATTGATTGAGCAGGGTAAGTTAAGGTTTGGACCAAGGCAAGGTCCCGCTCTCTGTGTAGGAGGCCCCGTGCTTACTGTTACTGATGTCCTTGTTTATAGTGGGTATAGTGAAATTGCATCTCCCGCACTGATTAAAGAGCCGGTAGAAGAAACAGCCCGAGTTTTACAGCTTACGCCACAGCAGTTTTCCGAACAGGTTTTGCAGATGTTTGTGGCACAGTTGGAAGCAAAACTAGAAATAATGTTTAAAACTTGGGAAGAAGAACCGGCTTATCGGATTTGGCAAGTTCTTTCCGTACAAAAAGAAAGACCGCAAACTTTAATTTGTTTAGGAGGACCGGCCAGTGGTATCGGCAAATATTGGTCGGAAAAGAAAAATTGGCAAGTTGTTGTTCCTGCTTTTTCTGCTGTCGCCAATGCTATTGGAGCTGCTTTGGCTAAGACTACTTTAAAATTGGATTTTTTTGCCGATACGGAAAGAAAGACGTACACGACGAATCTTGGCGGTTTACAGGGTACTCTTGCTCAACGTCTGCACAATATTGAGGAAGCAAAAGAATTCACTCTACAGCTTTTTCAGGAAAAGGCAAAAGACTGGCAGTTAGTGCCGGATATGCCTGTAGAAACTGTTTATGCGGAAGGTTTTAATATTGTGCGTGGTTGGCAGACAACAGGGAGAATTTTTCAAATCGGGCTGCAAACTGTTCCCGGGATCAAGGGCTTTCTTAAGGGGGCAAGGCAAGATGTTTAAAACAGGTTTAATCTTTTTCCCGGCTTTTGACTGGGCGATTTCTCCTACGCATCCGGAACGGGAAGAGCGTTTGCTTTATACTCGGGATCAAATTTTCGAAGAAGGGATCTTAGATCAGAGGAAAATAGTTGAATATACGCCACGTCTTGCGGAAGAAAAGGATATCCAAAGAGTTCATTTTTGTGTTCCTAATATCGCGGCGCAAACAACGACAGCTCATTTTATTTCTGCCGGCAGTGCGCTTAAATTGGGTGATGCTTTGCTGGCAGGGGCAATAGATAATGGCTTTTCACTGGTACGTCCTCCCGGTCATCATGCGATGCGGGTTGTGCATGGGAATAGAGGTTTTTGTAATATCAATAATGAAGCGATTCTTGTCGAATATCTGCGCAAGAAATATCAGCTTAGGAAAATTGCGATTGTGGATACGGATGTTCATCATGGTGACGGAACTCAAGACATTTTTTATCATGACCCTGATGTGCTCTTTATTTCTATGCATCAAGACGGACGGACACTTTATCCGGGGACAGGTTTTGTTGATGAAGTTGGAGGACCGGGGGCTTATCTAAAAAATATCAATATCCCGCTTCCCCCTGGTACTACTGACAAAGGATTTCTTAAGGTATGGCGGGAGATCATCCGTCCGCTTTTAAAAGATTTTGCTCCGGAATTAGTTATTAATTCTGCCGGACAGGATAATCATTTTACCGATCCTCTGGCTAATATGCAGGTCAGTAGTCAAGGGTATGCTCAGCTTACAGAGGAGCTTAAACCTGATTTAGCTGTTTTAGAGGGAGGCTATGCTATTGAAACAGCACTTCCTTACGTGAATCTAGGTATTTTGTTAGCTTTGGCCGGTCAAGATTATAGCTATGTAGTTGAACCACAAGCTCAGAAGCAGCAAATCAAACAAGAACTTCAAGTAGAGAGATATATAGATAAACTGATTGCCTATTGGCAAAAGAAGCTGGCGGAGATACCTCCCAGTAAGGAAGAATTGTTTTCTTCTAAGCTTATTTATAAAAATAGCCGTCATCTTTATTATGATACGGATAATATCAGGGAGCAGCAGCAGGAAGAGGTTTCTTATTGTCCCGATTGTCCCGGTGTTTATCAGGTTATCTCTCAAAGTGACAGAGCTTCCGGGCGCAATTATTATCTTAAAGGAATTAGTATTCCGCTCTATGCTTGTTCTGCTTGTCAGGAAAAAGGGTATGAAATATGGGAAAGAGCCAAGAAAGAGAAAGGATACGATCTTTGTTATCTGCAAGATAAAAAAAATGATCAATATTTTAGGGAAGAAATACGTAGATAGTGCTGAGCAAAGGAGAAAGGAAGAGGGGGGACGAGTGTGTCCAATGTACATCTTCTTGATGAATTGACGGCTAATCAAATTTCTGCAGGTGAAGTAATTGAAAGACCGGTTTCTGTAGTTAAGGAATTAGTGGAAAACGCTTTAGATGCCGGAACTAAAAAAATAGTGGTAGAAATAACCAAAGGCGGCTTAGAATTACTTAAGGTTACCGATGATGGTTGTGGGATGTCCAAGGAAGATGTGTCTTTGGCGATTAAACGTCATGCCACCAGTAAAATTAAGACAATTACTGATTTAGAGACATTGCAAAGTTTAGGTTTTCGTGGTGAAGCTTTACCTAGTATAACTTCCGTAGCAAGAGTAGAAATATTAACTAGAGAGCCCCAGGCTAATTATGGTACAAAGCTCACTGTTGCAGGGGATAAAGATGTTTCTCTCGAACCTGTAGGAACTGCAGTAGGAACGACGATTATTGTCGCTGATTTATTTTTTAATACACCTGCCCGTAAAAAATTCCTACGTTCCGAAAGATATGAAAGTGGCCTGATTCATGAGGTCTTGCTGCAATTTTCCCTTAGTCATCCTCAAGTGGATTTCCTCTTGCTGCGAGAGGGGAAAGAGGTTCTTAATACGATCGGCATTAAGAACCATCCTGATTTATTAGAGCATTATTTTGGCAGTAGTGCCCAGGAGGCTTTAGTGGAGGTAAAGGGTGAGCTTTCAGGAGGGAAAATAACTGGTTATCTAACTTTACCTACTTATCATCGAACCAATAGAAAAGGGATCAATTTTTTTATTAATCAGCGACGGGTTTACTCTAAAGAATTGCTTAAAGCTTTAGAAGATGCCTATGAAAATGTGCTTCCTAAAGGACAATTCCCCCTTTGTGTTTTAAACCTTACTTTAGATCCTGCCATTATCGATGTAAATGTTCATCCCAGTAAACTAGAAGTACGTTTACGCAATCCACTTCTAGCCAAAGAAATGAGTGTTTTGCTTCAAGAGGTCTTGATTAAACAGCAAAAAATCCCCCGTTATTTTTTAGATCCGCAAAAATTTTCGCAAGCAAATTATGTAGAGTCTCGGGCAGAGGAGATGTCTAGTGTAAGTTCGAATTCTGAGCAAGTTAAATCTAAGGGTGTCCAAGAAGTTTTCCAACAATTTTATAGTTGGGAACCTTCCCCGAGCAATAATTTCCCCATAAAGGATTGGGGGAAAGAAACAAATAGTTTTTCGGTTATTGCCGAGAAAAGTGAACAGTCAGCAGACCCTGATCTGCAATTATGTCGGGTTATTGGACAGTTGGCGCAAACCTTTATCTTGGCGGAAGGTGAGGACGGACTTTATATTATTGACCAGCACATTGCGCAAGAGAGGGTTATTTATGAAGATTTACTGGAAAAGCATGCTCACGGTTGTTTAGAAAGCCAAGTACTTCTTCATCCTGTCGCGCTTCATCTTACGCTTTTAGAAGAAGAAGTGGTGCTTAAGTATATTTTGCCTTTAGCAGATTTGGGGATTATCTTAGAGCATTTTGGGCCTCGAAGTTATCTTTTGCGAGCGCTTCCCTCCGGAATACGTGAGGAACCTCAGGATTTCTTTTATTCATTGCTCGAACACTTGGAATTGAGTCGGGGTAAAATGGAGGCGCTTGATTTAAAAAAGGAATTTCTCGTTCATTCTTCCTGCAAAATGGCGATTAAAGCAAAAACTAAGCTTACTTTTCAGGAAATGGAACAACTTCTTCATGACCTAAGTAAAACAAAAAACTTTTTGACTTGTCCACATGGCCGACCGATTATTTACAAAATTACTTATCAGGAAATACTTAAAGCTTTTCATCGCGTGTAATTAAGATGATAAAATTAAGAAAAACTGGTAAAAATAGAAAGAAGGGATGGGAAGGTTGCAGCCTTTGGTAGTTATTGTGGGACCGACTGCTTCGGGGAAAACAAAAATTGCGGTAGATCTTGCCTTAAGGACAGGGGGGGAGATTATCTCCGGGGATTCAATGCAGGTTTATCGCAACATGGATATTGGCACAGCAAAAATTAAACCTGCCGAAACAAAAGGTGTTCCGCATCATCTCTTAGATATTAAAGACCTTGACGAGCCTTTTAGTGTTGCCGAGTTCCAAAAATTAGCCCGGGAAAAAATTACAGAAATTGCTGGTCGGGGGAAAATTCCTTTTTTAGTCGGGGGTACGGGATTATATATTCAAGCGGTGATTGATCCTTATGAATTTACCGAACAGCAAAACGTTTTACCTTATCGCCACAAGCTTTTTTCCCTAGCTAAAGAAAAGGGGGGAAATTATTTATATCAGCTTTTGCTGAATGTTGATCCGGTCTCTGCAGAAAAAATACATCCCCATGACCTCAAAAGAGTGAGTAGAGCTCTTGAATATTACCACTTGACAAGAAAGCCTATTTCCGGGAATAGAAAAGCCGCCCCTAAAAAATCCTTATATAATTTAGCTCTGATTGGCTTAACCTTAGAACGGTCTTTTTTGTATCAGAGAATTGAACAACGGGTAGACCAAATGATGGCTGAAGGATTGTTGGGGGAGGTGAAAAGTCTTTTGTCAAAGGGATATTCTTTAGATTTGCCCGCAATGCAGGGTCTAGGTTATCGGCAATTAATTAACTATTTACAAGGAGATTATAATTTGACAGAGGCGGTTACTTTAATTAAGCGGGAAACACGGCGTTTTGCTAAACGTCAATTGACTTGGTTCAGGCGTGACCCGAGGATAAAATGGTTTGCTACAGATGAATTGGAACATAACTATAAACAATTATTAACAGAAATGTTGTCTTTTATTGGCAGGACTCTTTCTTTGCATGTAGAATAAATAAATTGAGTTTGAACAGAAAAATGGAGGGATTAGAGTGAATAAATCACAAATCAATCTTCAGGATGCTTTTTTAAATCAAATTAGGAAAAATAATGTGCCTGTAACGATATTTTTAATAAATGGCTTTCAATTAAAAGGTAATGTGAAGGGTTTTGATAATTTTACAGTTGTTTTAGAGATAGAAGGTAAACAGCAAATGGTTTATAAACATGCAATTTCTACAATCTCGCCATTAAAAACGGTCAATTTCAATCAGGAGTCTGATGAGTAAACTAGGTGACAGGGGGAATAGGTGACAGGGGGACGGGGTTGTTGACACACTAGTGTCAACAACCCCGTCCCCCTGTCACCTAGTTTTTCATTATCATCACCTAAGAAAGGGCTGCCCAGGCACCAATCAATTTATCCGGCATAATTTGTACTGTTAAAGCAGAGTTTTAAGGCGGTGCTGGTCTGTGTCGATGCGTCTTACTTTTTATCCACAACAAAGAGAGCAATCTCTACATCTAGAAACAAACAATTTTATGAAAAATGGGGGAAATATCTCCCCTCTAGCGTTATTTAAAAATTTAAAAAAAACACCTTCCCCTCATGAATCAGAAACCTTACGGGGCCCCAAAATTGAAGAGATTTTGCAGGAGCTAGATTCTTTAATTGGCTTGGCATCTGTCAAGAAGCTAATTTTGGAAATACAGGCTTTTATGGAGATTCAAAAAAGAAGAGAGAAAGAAAACCTTTTAACAGATCCCCTTGTTTTTCATGCTATTTTTAAGGGGAATCCGGGAACAGGGAAAACAACTGTTGCCCGCATCCTGGGCAATCTGTTCAAAGAAATGGGGATTTTGAAAAAAGGTCATGTGATTGAGGTGGAAAGAGCAGATTTAGTAGGAGAATATATCGGACATACCGCTTTGAAAACACGTGAACAAATTAAAAATGCTTTAGGTGGTGTGCTTTTTATTGATGAAGCGTATTCTCTGGCGCGTGGCGGAGAAAAAGATTTTGGGAAAGAAGCCATTGATACCATGGTTAAAGCAATGGAAGACCATAAAAACAATCTCATTCTCATTCTGGCGGGATATAAAGAGGAGATGAGTTGGTTTTTGCAGTCAAATCCTGGTTTGCGTTCTCGTTTTCCTTTACATGTTGATTTTCCTGATTACAGTATTCAAGAATTACTGGCTATTGCCGAACAAATGTTACTGAAAAGACAATATCAACTTACAGAAGAAGCTAAAAAAGAATTAGAAAATATTTTAACTCAGAAAATAATAATTAAACAGGAACATCATGGTAATGCCCGCTTAGTAAGAAATTTAATTGAAAAGGCTATCCGTCGGCAGGCTGTGCGTTTAGTTAATCAACTTCAGGTAACGCGTAATGACTTGATTTTAATTACTTGGCGAGATTTACAGCAATTCTAAGATTATTACTTTTACAGTAAGGTTAAAATAAAGAAAGGATAGAGTTAATATTTAATAATTTAGATGAGAAAAGGTAAAAGCTAATGGATAAAACTGAAAAATGGCTTGATCTTATTCAAGAACTTTTAGTGCTTGGGCTTAAATTTGTTGTGATTATCTTGGTTATTACGCAATTATTATTCTTGTTACCAGGGATGGGAACTCGTTTTAATATAGCCTTACATCTGGAGGGGGAACCACTGCAAGAGCAGATAAAGCAAGAGCAGGCTGGGAATATAGCTCTGACTCCTTGGACAAGTTTAACTTTGCAACTGCTCGATTATAATAGCCGAGCAGATGTAGAAATTGAGATTAATGGCAGGAGTGTCGGCAGTTTTTTACGTAAAGAATTTAGTCTGGCTGTTAAACAGGGAGATTTGATTACCATCTTCAATCCACCGGAGAATTTACCGGTAAAAGTAAGTGTAAGTAAAAAAACAGCTAATATTTTTATGCCGGAACTTAACGCTGTGGTGAAAGGTACAGGCAGGATGTATTTTGATGCGGTTGTTTTGAAGTAGTTGCTATTTTTACTTGATTGTATTAAAATCCAAATTAGCAAAGAAAAATAAGGAAAGCTTGGTAGATAATCATGTATGGTTCTAGAAAAATCGCTTCTGCAGCTATAAA
>JAQVYD010000030.1 GCA_028709105.1 Clostridia bacterium | reverse complement strand
AATAGAAGATTTCAGTAAAGAGTTATGTGGGGGAACTCATGTCAGGAATACAAGTCAACTTGGTTTGTTTAAAATTATTAGTGAAAGTGCGGTAGGTTCGGGTTTAAGAAGGATTGAAGCGGTGACAGGGCAGGGGGTCAGGCAATACCTTGCCGAGAAAGAATCCAGCTTGGAGGAGCTTGCGGTATTACTTAAAACTCCTCCGCAGGAAATACCCCATCGCGTACGGGGGCTCCTTGAAGAATTAAAGCAGAAGGAAAAGGCTTTGGAACAATTAGAGAGTATTTTTGCTAGAATGCAGGTTCAGGAGACTCTCGCTAATGTTATAAAGGTGCAGGACGTCTCTTTGCTGGTAAGTCGGGTGGAAGCTCGGGATATGGAGACCTTACGCAATTTGGCAGATATGTTTAGAGATAAATTAGTTTCAGGTATAGTAGTATTGGGTGCGGCGATGGAAGGAAAGGTTAACTTTGTGGTGGCTGTGACAAAGGATGTTACGGTCAAAGGTGTGCATGCTGGCAAATTAATTAAAGAAGTAGCGAAAATTGCCGGCGGAGGCGGAGGCGGAAAACCGGAGATGGCACAAGCCGGCGGAAAAGATGTGGCGAAGTTAGATGAGGCTTTAGCTAAGACTGCAGAAATTGTGGGAAATCAGTTAAAGAAATAAAAAATAAAAGGATATTTGATTTTTATAACGAAATAATACTGAGAGAATTAAAAGTAGAATTTAAAAATATTGTAATTTTGTTAGGATTGAATTTATGAGGTGATGTTTAATGAGCGGAGAAAAATTTGATCAGACGATGATGTTTCGGGTGAAAACCGAAGAAGAAGTTTCCGCTAGTGATGTCTTGTTTAATGTCTATAATGCTCTGCAAGAAAAAGGATATAATCCGATCAATCAGATCGTAGGTTACCTTCTTTCCGGAGACCCGTCTTACATCACCAGTCACAAAGAGGCTCGTTCGTTGATAAGAAAATTAGATCGGGACGAACTTCTTGAAGAATTGGTTCGCAGTTATTTAGGGAAACAAGTTTGACATTTAAAGGAGCTGTCTCATAGCTAGATTTTGAGGTAGTTCTTTTTCTTTTGGTAATATTTTAAATGATTAAAAAGATAAAAGGAGCTTATAATATATAAATGCGGATTTTAGGAATGGATCTTGGCGAAAAAAGAATTGGTCTTGCGGTGAGTGATGAGTTGGTAATTACGGCTCAGGGTTTGCCTACGTTGAAGAGGAAGGAGATAAAAGAGGATCTTCAACAGCTTGTAGAAATTATTAAAGAGAAGCAAATTTCTAAGTTAGTGGTGGGTCTCCCCAAAAATATGAATGGTACTTTGGGATTTCAAGCGGAAAAAGTGAAGAAATTTGTAGATCTGTTAATTGAGGAATATCCGCTGGAAGTTGTGTATTGGGATGAACGGCTCACTACGGTAGCGGCACAACGTACTCTTTTAGAGAGTGATGTCTCTCGAAAAAAGAGAAAAAAGGCTGTGGATAGGATAGCTGCCGTGATGATTTTACAGGGTTATTTAAATAGAATGAAATATTAAGTAATATTCTAGAATATTTTTGTTTAAGTTGACAAGTTATAATTTCAAAGGTACAATTACTATAAGAATAATAGGAAAGAGGTGGCAAAATGATCAAAGATGAGGATAAGATTGTTTTGTTAGATGAAGAAGGTAAAGAACTTGAGTTTGCTTTTATTGATGTGTTGGAAGTAGATGATGTGGAATACGCGATTTTATCACCTGTTGAAGCATTTGAAAATGATGAGGAAGAAAAGGAAGCTATTATTTTAAAAATAGGAAAAGATGAAAACGGCGAAGAGATTCTTTTTGATATTGAAGAGGATGAGGAATGGGAAAAAGTAGCTGATAAGTGGCAAAAATTGATGGAGGAAGAAGAAGAGGAAGAAGAAGAGGAAGAAGAGAAAAAGGAGAAAAAAGAGAAAAAATAATAAATAAAGAAGCAAAGAAAAATTTGTAAATATGTTTTTCACAAGAGTGTTTTGTTTCAGTCTTTTACCAAGCGGGTAGGAGACTGTTTTATTTTTACGTTAATTCTTTAAAGCTATAAGGATAAAGAATAAATATGTTCTTAGTAGGAAATGGTTTATAAAGAGAATTAATTGATAACTGGGCGGAGGATCTATGGCACTTCTTAGAAACATTGGAGTTGTTTTATTTATAATTTGGGGATGTTTCTCTTTTTCTCCGGTAGCGAATAGTAATCATCAGACCGTTTATCCGGGAGTTTTTGTTAATGGAATTCCCTTAGGTGGTAAAAATATTAATGCTGTTTATCGTATTTTGGAAGAAGAAAATAAAAAAGTAGGTTTGTGTAAAATCTTTTTACATTTGCCCGATAGTGATACTGTAAAGGAGGTTTCCTTTACAGCCATGGGTATCGGGGTAGACAAAAGAAAAATATGGCAAGAGGTTTTTGCACAGGGTAGAAGTGGTTCTTGGTTAGAGAAGTTTAAGGTTAGGTGGTGTTTAAAAAGAAAGGGTGTTAATCTGCCTTTATATCTAATACTTGATCAAGTAGTGGCTGCCAATATTTTAGAAGAAGTGGGGCAACCTTGGTGTGTAGAAGCGAAGGATGCTCAATTTAAAATTACTTCGCGTGATCAAGTGCTTATTCTTCCGGAGGAGGTTGGAGAAAAAGTTGCGGTAAAAGCAGCTTTACTTTCTTTGCAACAAAAATTACTTATGAACTCGGGTGATAACTTCCATTTATATTTGAGTCTAGAAAAGATAACCCCAAATAAAGTACGCCAAGACTTAGAAGGGTATGGCATCTCTGGTCAATTAAGTAAGTTTTCTACTCAATTTAATTCTGCTAAGGTAAAGAGGACTAATAATATAAGGCTCGCGGTTCAGGAGTTGGATTTGTTTCTTCTCCCTCCTGGTGAAATCTTTTCTTTTAACGAGGTAGTGGGTCCCCGTACAAGAGAAAGGGGTTATGATGAGGCTGACATTATTCAAAATTATAATGTTGTTTCGGGGTTAGGAGGCGGGGTTTGCCAAGTTTCTTCTACTTTATACAATGCTGTCTTGTTGGCTGATTTAGAAGTTGTGGAAAGATATCCTCATTCTAAAGTTATTAATTATGTTCAACCAGGGCTGGATGCCACTGTTGTTTATGGGAGCAGAGATTTTAAGTTTAGGAACAATTCAAAAAAATACCTGTTGATTAAGGCTCTTGTTTATCAGGGAACGGTTATTTGTAAGATTTTCGGTCAGTCGGAGAAAAAGAGGAAGGTCGTGATTAAGACCTTTTTAGAACGTCTAATTCAGCCGACCACTATTTACCAAGAAGATTCCCTTGTACCTGAGGGTAAATATATTTTGGAAAGGGAGGGTATCCCAGGGCGTGTTATTAGGGTGGAACGATATGTTTATGAGCAGGGTGGAAAATTAATAAAAAAAGAAGTACTCTCTAAAGATTTTTACCCTCCTGTAGATAAGATCATTAGAAGTTCAACAGAACCTCAGTCCTTGTCTGTTTCGGGAATTTTATAGTATAATAAAAATATCATTCGAGAATTGTTTCGCTGATTAAAAGTTCATTAAAATCAGAAAGAAGGAGATAAGAAGATGAATCCTCCTTTACAGAGAAGTATAAAAAGGATGCGAAGGGTTACGAAGCTGATCGTTTTGATTGTGGTGATAGGTGTATGGGGAGGGGCCCTCTTTTATAGTCAACTAGGTCCGGTTAATGCTCAGGATAATGTGGACAGGTTGTTTGTGGTTAAACAGGGCGCTGCTTCTCTGCAGATTGCTAAGGATTTAGAAAATGAGGGTTTAATAAAGAATGCTCAGGTTTTTACTTTTTATGCTAGAGCGACTGGTAAGCTTAATAAGTTAAAGGCGGGACACTTTCTTTTTAATCCGGCTATGAATGTTCGGCAAATTACAGCTAACCTTGTTGAAGGTAAGGTGGCCTCCATAACTTTTACCATTCCGGAAGGGTATCGTCTGCAGCAAATAGCCGAAGTTCTAGCGAAAAAAGAGATTGCGACGGAAAAAGAGTTTTGGGCGGTAGTAAAAGAGGGCGATTTTGCTGAGCCCTTTTTACAAGACTTACCAAAGACAGAAAGAAGATTAGAAGGATATCTTTTTCCCGATACTTATACAATACCTCTCGGTATGTCTACCGAAGATGTTATTAAGATGATGCTGAAACGTTTTGATGCTGTTTATAAAAAGCTTCCTTCAAATAAGACCGGTTTAACTACTCATGAGGTAGTAACTTTAGCCTCTATAATTGAGGGTGAATGTCTCTTGGATCGGGAAAGGTCTATTGTTGCATCTGTTTTTTTCAATCGTCTCCAAAGAGGACAGAGGTTAGAAGCCGATGCTACCGTTCAGTATGTTCTGGAAACAAGAAAACAGCGGGTTTTATTTAAAGATACGGAAATAGATTCCGCTTATAATACATATAGAAATAAAGGGCTGCCCCCAGGACCGATTGGTTGCCCAGGTGAAGCTTCTTTACGAGCAGTTTTGGAACCAAGCGATACTCCTTATTTTTATTTTGTAGCTAGAAAAGATAATAGTGGAGAACATGTTTTTGCGAAAACCTTTGATGAGCATAAGAGAAACAAGTCGCAGCTGGGATATTAGAAGATTAATAAAAAGATATTCTAAGTGTACTGTTTGTAGTGGAGAGGTGTCAAAAAAATGAGGCAAAAAGTTGAGCTTCTGGCTCCGGCAGGTAATTTGGAGAAATTAAAGATGGCTATAATTTATGGGGCTGATGCAGTTTATTTGGGTGGTAAAGAATATGGTTTACGAGCTTCTGCCGGAAATTTTACTTTGCAGGAAATTAAAGAGGGAGTGAAGTTTGCCCATCAACGGAAGGCTAAAGTTTATGTTACGGTAAATATTTTTGCTCATAATCAGGATTTAGATAATTTACCCGGATATTTGCGCGAATTAGAAAGTATAGGGGTGGATGGTCTTATTTTCTCAGATCCCGGGGTTTGGCAAATTGCCCAGGAAATAAACTCCAAGTTAAGCTTGCACCTTAGTACCCAGGCTAATACTACTAATTGGGCAAGTGCTCAGTTTTGGCAAGAACATGGTGTAGAAAGGCTAGTTTTAGCGAGAGAACTAGCTTTAGACGAGATAAAAGAAATTCGGGAAAAGGTGGATGCAGAATTAGAGATTTTTGTGCACGGGGCGATGTGCATCTCCTATTCGGGGAGATGCCTTTTAAGCAATTATATGGCGGCGGGACGGGATGCTAATTTGGGAGAGTGTGCTCAGCCGTGCCGCTGGAATTATGCATTAGTTGAAGAAAAACGCCCCGGTCAAGTTTATCCTATTTTTGAGGATGAACGTGGTTCCTATATTTTTAATTCTCAAGATTTATGTTTAATCAGACATTTACCGGAGTTAATTAATGCCGGAGTGGATAGTTTAAAAATTGAGGGGCGTATGAAAAGCGTTCATTATGTGGCGACGGTAGTTTATGCTTATCGGAAGGCACTTGATGCTTATTATGCGGACCCTGAGAGCTATGTTTTTGCAGAGAAATGGTATGAAGAAATTTTGAAAATAAGTCATCGTGATTATACGACCGGTTTTCTTTTCGGTAAGCCCCAAGCAGAAGCACAGAATTATGAGACTTCTGCGTATTTACGCTATTATGACTTTGTGGGACTGGTACTTGCTTATGATGAGGATACGGGGATGGCCACAGTAGAACAACGCAATAATTTTAAGGTAGGGGATGTAATCGAAATTATGGGTCCCCAAACAGAACTTTTTACCCAGAGGGTGGAAGTCATGCAAGATAAAGAAGGACGAGAAATTACGGTAGCTCCTCATCCGCGGCAGATTGTCTGCATTAAGGTTGATAAACCAGTCAGACCCTGGGATTTGATCAGGCGGGCGAAGAATATAGGGGGCAAAGATTAATGAAGATTTACATGAAATTGGAGGTGCATTATCATCAACAAGATGAAGCCTCATTAATCTTTGAAAGTGAGAATTCCACCCAGGAGAAGTTGTTTGGTGAAATACTATTGTTTTGTTGTTTTGTTTTAAGGTTATTGGTTAAATTTGGGGAGTCCAATGCCGGATACGCTCTTGCGATGTCCTTATTCGAGGTAAGTGATAATTTAAAGAAAGTAAATGATGCTAAAAGTTTTAATGGTCCCAAATTGATAGAACATCAAGAAGTTCCGGGGCAGAAACAGTTTTTGCTGAAACTGGAGTATGCTAAAAGTAAAATTAATTTTAAAATGGATTTAAAGGGATTTGGTTTATTTAAAAGTGAGTTAGACTATTATGGCATAAATACGGTCTTGCTTTTTTTGAGTTACTTGGTAAATAAAATAATTGATAACGAGAGAGAGATAGCAAGATTGTCTAAAATTGTGAAAAACTGTGGACAAGCTTTTACTTCGGGGCAATTATCCAAGAAAAACGAAAAGAAGATGGCTTTAGTAATCGCGGAAACAGTAGGATTGACAGTAAACCTATCTTTTGATATATAAATAAATGGAGTTAGCACTCGAGGGAAGAGAGTGCTAAGACTACAAGAGGATTAAAGGGGGAGATTTTTTTGGTCAAAAAACAGTTTCAAGCGGAAGCGAAAAGATTGTTGGATTTGATGATTAATTCAATTTATACGCAGAAGGAGATTTTTTTACGAGAATTAATTTCTAATGCTAGTGATGCGCTTGATAAGCTTTATTACAAAGCCTTAACAGATGATTCTTTAGTTTTTGATAAAAACAATTACTATATTAAAGTAAGCTTTGATCAGGAAAAAAGAATCTTGAAAATTATTGATACTGGTATTGGGATGACCAAAAAAGAGTTGGAAGATAATTTAGGGATCATTGCTCAAAGTGGATCATTAGCCTTTAAACAAGAAAACGAATTAAAAGACGGTCATAACCTTATCGGTCAGTTTGGGGTGGGCTTTTATGCAGCTTTTATGGTTGCTGAAGTCGTCACGGTGAGCAGTAAAGCCTTGGGCAGTGAAGAGGCTTATCGCTGGGAATCCAAAGGGGCAGATGGCTATACGATTGAACCTTGTGTAAAGGGTGAGGTGGGCACAGAGGTCATTCTGAAAATTAAAGAGAATACGGCGGATGAAAATTATGATGAGTACTTGGAAGAGCACAGATTAAGGGCAATTATTAAAAAGTATTCTGATTTTATCAGATACCCTATTAAAATGAAGGTTACAGAGACAAGACTTAAAGAAGGTTCTGATAAAGAATACGAGGATTATACAGGGGAACAGATTATTAATAGCATGGTTCCTATTTGGAAAAAGAATAAAAATGAACTTAAGGCAGAGGATTATGCTAACTTTTATTCTGAAAAACGTTATGGCTTTGATCAGCCGATCAGACATATGCACATTAATGCCGAGGGTGTAGTGAGTTATAGAGCCATCTTATTTATTCCGGAAAAAATGCCTTATGACTTCTATACGCCGGAATATGAAAAAGGTTTGGAATTATACGCAAATGGTGTTTTAATCATGAATAAGTGTGGAGAACTGTTACCTGACTATTTCAGTTTCGTCAAGGGAATGGTAGATTCCGAAGATTTGTCGCTGAACATCTCGCGAGAAATGTTACAACATAACAGACAACTACAAGTCATTGCTAAAAATATTAAAACTAAAATTAAGAATGAATTAGAAGACCTTTTAAAAAACGAAAGAGAGAAGTATGAGGAGTTTTATCAGGCTTTTGGCAGACAGTTAAAGTATGGAGTTTATAGCGACTTTGGCAATAATAAAGAGGTTCTGCAGGATTTATTAATGTTTTATTCATCAACAGAGAAAAAAATGGTTACTTTAGCCGAATATGTTGCTAGGATGCCGGAGGAACAAAAATATATTTACTATGCTTCAGGGGAATCAGTGGAAAGAATTGAAAAACTGCCGCAAACGGAACTTGTAACGGATAAAGGGTATGAAATATTATATTTTACGGATGATGTTGATGAATTCGCGATCAGCATGTTAAGAACATATCAAGCAAAAGAATTTAAATCTGTCTCGAGCGGTGATTTAGGACTGGAAACAGAAGAAAACAAAGATTCTGCAGATACGGAGGAACAAGGGAATAAGGAATTGTTTGCGCAGATGAAAGATCTTTTGTCAGGGAAAATCAAGGCTGTTAGAGCATCCACAAGATTAAAAAGTCATCCCGTTTGTCTGTCCAATGAGGGTGAGCTGACGATCGAGATGGAGAAAATACTGAGTGCGATGCCTAATAATCAAAAGATTAAAGCGGATAAAGTTTTAGAAATCAACATCAATCATGATGTATTTAAATCCTTGCAGGAAGCCTACGTCGCCAAGGATAAGGAAAAGTTTAAACTATATACGGAGTTATTGTATAATCAGGCCTTACTTATCGAAGGATTGGCGCTAGAGGATCCGGTAGAGTTTACAAACAATATCTGTAAAATAATGAGATAGGCTGTGTTATATTCTGAAGAGGCACTTCCAGTTATACGGAAGTGCCTTATTTTGTATGCAGAAATTGGTAATATTTAAAGGAATTAGTTAGTTTTTGTGGCAAGGTTCTATATAATTTAGAAAACTAAAATGGGGGTTAGAAATGAAAAACATAAAAAAAATTGGCATTATTGTTATATGTCTTGTTTTATTGGGAGCAGGTATTATTTTTTATAAGCATTCAGTAAATGAGGAGCCGGTTGTAAGTACAGGTGAAAATAATCTTCGAGAATCGGGAGAGGGGGATAATCTTGCGGAATTAGAGCCGAAAGGTGATTTGCCTGATGCAGAAGGGGACTTGTCGGATGAGGAAGAAAATTTATCCGATTCGAATGAGAATAACAAGAATAAAGAAGATAAAAACGTTGTAGTTACGGGTAGTAGTGAAATAGAGAAAATCAAAGCTCAGTTAGCCAAAGCAAAGGAGATAGACCAAGATTTAATCAGTGTTTCTCCTGACAATAATTATGTTGCTTATTATAAAGGGGAACGGGAATTCTTGACGCAACAGTTGTTTTTGTGGGAAGTGGGAGATAAAAGTCCTCAGCCCATTGAAGGGGTAAAAGATCAAGCATTTGGTTGTATTTTTTGGTCCCCGAATAGTGAATATTTATTTATTGACGATGGTCTAGGATTTGAGGAATTAGGTCATATAGAAGAGACTTTTTTATAGGGAATTAGACAAAGTATTCAATTCTTGCTGTGGGGAGATATTTATCTGTTAATTGCAGAAGGAAGGTTTTTAATTCCTTCATTTCCTCCGGTGGGTAGATGTATTTGCCGTATCCAAACTGACCGAACTTATATTTACGATTGCTTTCTTCCAGCGGTAATCTAGTTTGGGGAAAGACTTTCAGGATGTGGGACTTGGCCCTAGTGGTAAAACGATGCGTAATAAATTCCAGAGAAAGCTTTTCCGGAGACCAGTTTTCTGAAACGGTTGGGGTTAGTAGTTTTTGTAATAAAATAAACAGCTTAGTATATTCATCTTGCCAGTTTTCGAACTTAAAGAGCGGGGCAATGATAAACCCCAATGGGTACCCGGCTTGTAAAACCTTTTTAGCTGCTAAGATTCTTTCATGAGCAGAAGGTGTACCGTGCTCAAACTTCTTTATTATTTCTTCACAATTTAGGCTAAACCGAAATCTTGTATGGCCATGATGATTAGTGTCCAAAAGGCTCTCTACTTCGGTAAACTTAGTCACAAAGCGAAAGCGTGCCTGGGGTTGTTTTCCAAAGAAGTTGATTGTTTTCTTCAAACTTCCCGTGTATCTTTCAACCGGAAGTGGGTCTGAGGTAGCAGCCCCTTCAAAAACTGTTATTTCCGGTAAACGTTTTTTGATGATGTCTTGAGTTAACCCCAGAATTTCTTTAATATTAACATAGATGCGCACGTAGGGCTTCGGTCCTAATGTTGTTGCTAAATAACAATATTCACACATGCCGGGACAACTAGTTACCAGTGGTAATTGGTAGTGAGCTGATGGTTTACAGGTTTGAAAGGTTTTACTGCGCCTGACTCCTATGACCAGTGTTTTTTTAGCTTTTTGATATAATTCAGTGGGGGTATTTCCGGTTATTCCGGTTACTCTATTGTGTGAAGTTGTTGCTTGTACCGGAATATTTATCTGTCGAAAATAGTCCACCAAATTCCTGCCTAAAGGGTAATCTAGGGCTTGAGGTTCATAGAAAACTTGGTTGGGTGTAAAGGTCAATTTCATCACCTCTCACTCTAGGTTGCCCCAAAAAACCATAAGATTATTATTAGTGATTTGATATAATATTATTGAAATCGTGGTGTCATCTTTATACAGGTTTTTTTATAGGAGATGCTGGAAAGATGGGTGAAGCAGGCAAAAAGAATAAGCGACCGGTTTTGCAACTGCCGCTTACAAGTTGGGAAAAGAGCCTTGAGGCGATCTCAATATGGGGGGTGTTATTGCATTTCACATTATTGTTTACGTCATGGGAAAGTTTACCGGAGAAAATACCGCAGCATTTTGGTGTTACAGGAGCTCCTGATGCGTGGGGCGGCAAAGGCACCTTAATGATTCTCCCAATAACGACTCTGGTGATGTATCTATTATTAACGATTATCAGTAAATATCCTCATACCTTCAATTATCTGTATGAAATTAATGAGAAAAATGCCGAAGTGCAATATAGATATGCTCGATATATGTTGGTTGTTTTAAAGGCTGAAATAATTTGGTCATTTCTTTATATTGAATGGATAACGATACAAGTTGCCCTCGGGAAAGCAAAAGGATTAGGCAATATGTTCTTACCAATCTTCCTGATAATCAACTTTGGAACCATTGGAGTTTATTTTTATAAGGCCAGAAAAGAAAGATGACGTTTGCTATAATAACTTAATACGAGATTGCTATCTTATAGGCAGTAAAGATAATAGAGCTGCATTAAATATTATGGTGAATTTGATGTAGTATTTTACGAATGAAGAGTTTATAATAATAGCCAAGAAGGGAGCTGTTATCAATGCCAAACATTAAACCCATATCAGATTTAAGAAATTACAACGAAATCCTGCGGGATATTGCTATAGGAGAACCAGTATTTTTAACCAAAAATGGCAGAGGAAAATTTGTTATTGTTGATATTACTGAATATGATAAATTAAAGGCTTCACTAAAGCTGATGTCACAGCTTGCCCAAGGAGAACTGGCAGGGAAAGAGAGAGGATGGCTGACAATAGAGGAAGTGGAAGCGGAACTGGGGATTGAGGATGTATAAGCTGAAAATTTCACCTGAAGCTAAAGATGATTTAGCAGAAATTAAAAGCTATATTTCTAAGGAGCTTTGCAATCCCCAGGTAGCTATAAAACTTATTTCTAAAATTACTCGAAAGATACGTGGGCTGAAAGAGCATCCCGGAATCGGTGCGCCGCTATCTTCCGTCCTAGATATGCAGACAGATTACCGTTTCCTTGTTTGTGATCATTACTTGATATTTTACAGATGTGAAGATGAAGTTGTTTTCGTGTCAAGAATTTTATACGGTAGGCGGAATTATACGCATATCCTGTTCGGTGATTTACCGGGGGATGAAGAGAGCTAGAGCCTATAGTTAAAATACCATAATTTAATTTTCAATTATAGAGCTGTAATGAAAATTAAAAGTGGTTATCAAAGGGAGATACTGAAAGATGATCAAGGCACTTTGCATTATGCGGAAGTGCTTTTTGGATTTTTAAAAACAAAAAAATGGCAGTATT
>JAQVYD010000151.1 GCA_028709105.1 Clostridia bacterium | reverse complement strand
AAATCAATACGACAGAGGGGCTTTTAGCGGCTGCTCAGCAGGAAATAGCACGGACTAATGCTTTGGTAAAGGAAAGAACAGATTATTTTAATGAACGCTTGAATCAGATCTATCAACAGGGTGATGTAAGTTTTTTAGAGGTTCTTTTGCAAGCTACAAGTTTGACCGATTTCCTGACTCGTTTTGATTTTATGCAAAAAATAGCAGAAAATGATAGTGATAAATTAAAAGAGTTGGAGCAGGCAAGGCAGTATCTTGTGGAAAAAAAGGCAGATTTGCAAGAGCGGGTTGATAATTTTAATTTTCTTAAAAAACAAAAAGAATATAAACAGCGTCAGATGGAGTTGCAGTCTCGGCAGAAGAATAATCTGTTAAAGACAATTGAGCAGCAAAAGAGTGAATATGTACGTTCGATCGATGAACTCGATGAGGTTCGTAAAAGTTTAGATAAGTTTATCCGGGAATGGCAGGCCGGTCATCAAGAAGCGTACATGGGTTCCGGAAAAATGCGTTGGCCTCTCCCCGGTCACAGTAAAATTACTTCAGATTTTGGGGATAGGATTCATCCCATTTTTAAGAAAAGAAGCTTTCATCCGGCGATTGATATACGGGCTGCCACAGGGACACTTGTGCGGGCTTCCGAAAATGGCCGCGTTCTTTATGTGGGCAATAAAGGCGGGTACGGTCAGGCCATTATTCTTGACCATGGGGGCGATATTTCCACACAGTATTCTCATCTTAGTGCCTATTTAGTGAAAGTAGGCGATTTAGTCTTGAAGGGTGATCCTATTGGTAAGGTTGGCAGTACGGGATGGAGTACCGGTCCGCATTTGGATTTTATTATTCGTGTGAAGGGGGAACCCCAAAATCCGTTGAATTATGTTAAACCGGATTAATATTGTAAGATGAAAATACATATTAATAAGAAGTAGGCATAATCATGATTTATTAAAATTTGGTTTGAGGTGAAAGGTTTGTTAGAGAATCATAAGCTTTTAAAGCGTGTTTTTATTATTTTAGTTATAATTAGTTTTATTGTAACGGCGATGGTGGGGATTTTTCTTACTACTAATTATCAAAATATCGGGAAGATGTTAGAAGTAGCGGCAGTTATCAAAACCCAGTATCTTGGGGATATTTCCGTTAAGCAGATGATGGCGGGTGCGGTACGGGGAATGGTGGAGTCTTTGGATGACCCTTATTCTGCGTATATGGATAAGGAGGAGTATCAGGAGTTTCGTCAGCATATTGAAGGTTCGATTGGCGGGATTGGTATCTATGTAAGTGTAAAAGATGAAAAATTCATTGTGTTTTCGGTGATTGAAGGTACTCCTGCCAGTAAAGCAGGGGTGCAAAAAGGTGATGTTATTTATAAGGTTAATTATAAATTAGCCAGTGAAATGGATGTTGATGAAGCAGTAGCGAAGATGCGGGGGGAACCGGGGACAGAGGTCAAGATCAGTGTGCTCAGAGCCGGAAGTATTAAGGATTTTACGATCGTGAGGGATGTTATCGATATTCCTACGGTGGAAAGTGAGGTTCTTCCTGAGAAAATAGGTTACTTACGGCTGAATCTCTTTGCCAGTAATTCTGATGAAGCCTTGGTGGAGCATTTAGATAAGTTGAAGCGAAAAAAGATAGAAGGTCTGGTGCTAGACTTAAGAGATAATCCGGGGGGGGATTTAGAAGCAGCTGTAAATATTGCCAGGTATTTTGTCCCTAAGGGGCCTGTTGTTTATATTGTAGATAAAAAGGGACGAACGAAAAGTATGGACAATAATCAACCGGTAAAATTAGGGGTACCTTTAGTTGTGTTAATTAATGGTGGTAGTGCCAGTGCTTCTGAAGTTTTGGCCGGGGCAATTAAGGATACAAATTCAGGCATCTTGATTGGTGAAAAATCTTTTGGCAAAGCCTTGGTGCAGGTTCTTATTGAGATGAAAGGTCAAGATGCTCTGAAGTTGACTACGGCAAAATATTTAACGCCGAACAAACATGATATTCAGGCTAAGGGTATTGAGCCTAATCTGGAGGTTATCTTGAAAAATGAGGATCAAGAGGATACTCAGTTAAAGAAGGCGCTAGAAATTTTACAGAAACAACTGGAGCGGTAACGGCATCATTTTAGGGGGGAGAGGGGGAGTAAATGTTTCCTATCTTTGACTTTTTACCTCTAGTCCTGAAAAGTTTTTTATCTATCTTTGGTGAAGTAATCTTTTGGATTCCTTTGCTTATTGTAGGGCTGTTGTATCGAAAAATGACCAGAACATCCCTTTATTTATTTGGAACGCCAGGGGAATCACCTTGGCGTTTAACGCTAATCGCCGCTTTTTTTGGCATCTTGGGCGGTTTTTTAGGAAGCTGTTTATTAATTTTTGTCGGTATTTCTGTTAATGAAATAGGGGGAATCTATTTACTTTTTACCGCGTTAGGTTTAATGCTTATTCAGCAGCGTTTTTTGTGTTTTGCTTATGCCGGTGGTGTTCTTTCTTTATGTTCATTGCTTTTGGGATTCCCTCAGATTAGTGTGCCTCATGTGATGGCTTTGGTTGCTGTTTTGCATTTGGTAGAGGCCTTGCTGATTTATTTTACGGGCAGTATTGCTGTTTTGCCTATTTATGTCTCCACAAAGGAAGGGAAAATTGTCGGGGGCTATAATCTGCAAAAGTTTTGGCCGATGCCTTTGATCGTTCTTTTTGCAGGCATTTATCCCGACCCTCAGATCGTCAAAGGTATCGTCAGTATGCCTGATTGGTGGCCCTTGCTTAAACCGGGATTTACGGCGTTGGAGGGGGAGATTGTCTATAGCCTTTTAGCGATACCGGCAGTAT
>JAQVYD010000002.1:24945-45277 GCA_028709105.1 Clostridia bacterium | reverse complement strand
GATTTGAAAAAGGTTGAGTATATGCAAGATTTTGTGGGACAAGTCTTTACGGGAACAATCAGCGGGGTTACTTCGTTTGGCTTTTTTGTGGAGTTACCCAATACGGTAGAAGGCTTAGTACACGTTTCTACATTGTCTGATGATTATTATCAGTATGTAGAGAAACAGTTGATGCTGGTGGGGGATTTTACGAAGAAGATTTATCGGATCGGGGATTTGGCCAAGGTGGTTTTGGTGAAGGTTAATGTGGAAGAACGCTTGATTGATTTTGAAGTGGTGCCGGAGGAGAAGAAGAAAAAAGACAAGCGCAAGAACCGTCCCTAAACGTGCTTGATTTTTTCCACCTGCTCTTGAAAGTTGTAAAGTTCTATGATAAAATAATAGCTCTAGCGGTTTTAAGCCGAGGGAGTGGAAAGGGTTATGGCAGAAAAACAGATTAAAATAGTTACGGAAAATCGGAAAGCCCGTCATGATTATTTTATCGAAGAAACCTATGAGGTCGGCATAGCCTTAAAGGGGACGGAGGTAAAATCCTTACGGGCAGGCCGGGCTAATTTGAAGGATAGTTATGCGCAAGTGCAGAATGGTGAGATGTTCCTTTTTAATATGCACATTAGCCCATATGAACAAGGGAATCGTTTTAATGTCGATCCTGTAAGACCGCGTAAACTTTTGCTTCATAAAAAAGAAATCAACAGTCTTTTCGGTAAGGTGATGCAACAGGGGTTGACCTTGGTGCCTTTGAAGGTGTATTTTCAAAAAGGTCGCGCCAAAGTGGAATTGGCTCTCGCGCGGGGGAAAAAAGTTTATGATAAAAGGAGTGCGCTGGCGGAAAGAGACGCCAAGCGAGAGGTGGAACGGGCTTTGCGCGGGAAAGACCGCTATTAAGATAAATTTGCGGGATGAAGTAAATGGTTAATCAAATTTTGGGGGTGTACTGGTTTCGACGGGGGAAGCGGTGGCAGAAGAAGCGAGTCGGGGTTGCACTTGCCCGTAAAACGGTGCGCAAATGTTAAACGCAAACGAAAATAATTACGCTTTCGCTGCTTAATTGCAGCTAAACCTCTTACCTTCTGCGCCCGGGGTGAGGGATAAGGGGTCATCTTACCGGGCTACTCTTGAGCCAGTGTCTTCTAACTCAAGAGGAAATTAAGAAGACTGGCCTGAAGGAATCCTGCCTGTAGGAGTCCGGAGGGTAAGATTGAAAATGCAGGCTGCACTCGGAGAAGCTTCTGTGGTCGGTCCTTCGGACAAGGGTTCGACTCCCTTCACCTCCACCAAATTTTTATAATAGCAAAAAACACCAAGCTCACTTTAATTTGCGCTTGGTGTTTTTTTCATAGAGACATAAACTCTTGATATAATTTCTCTTTCAATTTTTTTAGTTCGTATGAATATCTGCCGTTTCGTGGCGCAAATGGTAGCCGCGGGGCGGGGGTGATGAGGTGAAAAGAAAAAAGCAGCCGATTATGGCTGCTTAATTTTAAGATGCTGCTTTAGACCTTCTTGGAGGATTTGAGAGAAATTGAATCCAGCTTCGTCTCCTAAGACCTTAAGGTATTTTGGCACTGAGACGTTAATGCGCATAGTAGTCATATCGTTTGCCTTTCGGTATTTATCAAAGTCAATATCTACCCAGGCAACCAATTCGTTAGCTTCATGTGCTGGTTCAGTTGTTGATGGTTCAGGAATTTCTCTCCCATCGTCTTGTTCTGTAATACCCCAAAGGCCGATAGCATCACGGGCCATGTAGATTGCTTCTGCGATATCTTTTCCCTGCGTATTAATATCTAGGTCTGGGACAGTCACAACATAGCCTTTTTCTGTCGGGGTTAAAACAACAGGATACGCTTTAATCATTCTATACACTCCCCTTTGGGCGAGGGCTTATTTCAGCCCTCGCCGTTTGATTATTTTCTTTGCCAGTATTTCATCAACTTCTGTCTGCCTTGGTATTGGTTCATTGTCCTTCCCGTTTGTATAAATAGTGTGGTCATGCCCTTCTCTCTTAAACCACCAGCCATTATTCTCTAAGAGTTTTATTAGATCTTTACGTTTCATTTCCTCACCTCTCAATTATATCATACACAAATAATGTGTATATACCAATAGGTGTTTTATAAAAAAATTAAATGGTCGGCTATAGAAAAAGCAGTACATCTTTTCTTGTCTCGGATTATCTTCAGCATTATATTGCCACATTTCCTCGCGACAAATATCCTCATAGATATAGCTAATATGATTATCTGCAAGATTTTGGCGGATTTTTTTCATCGCCAGTTCTTCATTCCCGGATTCAATGTAGCTAAGATTAGGGAAGGTAAATTGAAACCAAAAACGCATAAAATTGTCTTTGATTTTATAAAGACCCCGTTTGCTTTTTTGCGGGTTATCCTCGGTTGTGGGAACTTCTTGCTGTAACAAGAAATTCGGCTCATCATAGAGGAAGCTGGATTTAGAAAGCACGTTTTTCTCAATTGCTGTGTAAATATCCGGGCTGTCGTAAAATAGTTCGATATATTTAGGCACGCCACCGGTAATGGCATAATACTCGATCAGCTCTTGATGACTTTTACCGGGAAAAAATTCCTGATAATGTTTAAAAGGTAGTGGCTTTAATTTAATCTGCCCTGTACGTCTTTTTAGTATCTGCTTTATCTTTAAGTAAAGATTTAAAAATGAATTCCCAAACATATATTATAACCTGAATTATTATAATTTAAAGTATAATAAAATATATTATTATTTCAAAAGATACATTTCACGCAAGGGCTTAATGTGGCTTTATAAATTGGTTTAAAATAAGCTATAATATAGAAGGGGAAAAAGACGGAGGGTTGTTATGAGTAAAACTTATCAGTTTGTGCAACCGCGGGAACAGGCGGTGCCTAAGTTTAAAGACTTATTTATCAATATGGAGATAGAATGGTTGGAAGAGCAGATTGTTAATAATGGTTATGGCCGGAAAATAAAGGCTAAGTATCAGGAGAGCCCCTTCTCTGCGGTTATCTATTTTAATAAGCAAAATTATTCATCGAAAATAGTGTTGGAAAAAGGAACAGAAGAGCTAGAACAAGTATTGGCGCAAAAGTTAGGAGAAGCGGTTAGTAAAAAAGGAACTAAACAGGTGAAAGCGGACAAGCCCCCAGCCCAAATTATGCTCATACCTGAGCCCCATATTGGTACGGATGAATCGGGGAAAGGCGATTATTTTGGACCTCTCGTTATTGCCGGGGTCTTTGTGGAGCCCGATGATGCAGCGAACTTACGGGAAATGGGAGTAGCCGACAGTAAAACAATCAGTGATTTAAAGATTAAGAAAATTGCCCCAAAGCTACGACTGTTTTTGAAAAACAGATATAATCTTGTTTTCATTAATCCGGAAAAGTATAATGAATTGTATTCCCAAATAAATAATTTAAATAAACTTTTAGCGTGGGGACATGCTAGAGTAATAGAAAACCTTTTACAAAATATAAACTCCGCCAATGGATACTGTGAATATGCTGTTGCGGATAAATTTGGGGATGAAAGGTTTATTGAGCAAGCTTTAATGAAGAAAGGCCGTCAAATTAAATTAATTCAAATCCCTCGTGCCGAACAGGATCTCGCTGTTGCTGCAGCTTCTGTGTTAGCTCGAGATCTTTTCTTGACTAAGCTGGAGGAATTATCGCAGCAATATGGTTTGCCTATTCCTAAAGGCTGTAATGAAAAAGTGAAGAATATAGGGCAGCAAGTTTTGGCTAAGTACGGTCGGGAGGAAATAGGTAAAATAGCGAAACTGCATTTTAAAACAACACAAGAAATTATGGGTTAAAAATAATTTCTTATAGCCTCTTCGGTCAAAGTCTGTTAGAATTTGTTAGGGAGAATCTAAAGTAAAAAGACGGAAAATTTGTTTTATCGGAGTAGCGATAAAAGCAGGTCAAGGAGCGTGTAGCTGATGGTTAGAACTGTCGGGGCCGTAGCCCGTGGAATAAGATTGCCGATTATTAAGCCCGGTGATGACTTAGTGGAGATGGTTGTCCAAGCGATCAAAGTTTCTGCGGAAACAGAGGGTTATTTAATCCGCGATCATGATGTGGTGGGGATTACCGAATCGGCGGTAGCCAGAGCACAAGGCAATTATGTAACGTTGGCTGATGTGGCGGAGGATGTACGGAGGAAATTTAAGGGGAAGCAGGAATTCGGCATTGTCCTTCCTATTCTTAGTCGTAATCGCTTTTCGCCAATCTTAAAGGGTATCGCTCGTTCTGCCAAAAAGATTTATTTACAGTTAGGTTATCCTGCGGATGAAGTAGGCAATCATTTGATGGCTGAAGAAAAAATGTTTGAATTAGGTCTTAATCCGTATGTAGATATACTTAGTGAGGCTAAATATAGGGAACTGTTCGGCGCGGAGGTTAAACATCCTTTTACAGGGATAGATTATGTGCAGATGTACCATGATCTCGTTACAGGAGAAGGGGCGGAACTAGAGATTGTTTTAGCCAATGATCCGCGGGTAATTTTACAATATACGCAAGATGTATTGGTAGCGGATGTTCACAATAGATTTAGAAATAAGAAGATTTTACAGCAAGCCGGTGCGCAAATCGTGCTGGGACTTGATGATATTTGTACTTCTGCTTTCCGGGGGAGCGGTTACAATAGTCAGTACGGCTTGCTGGGTTCTAATAAAGCCACCGAGACAAAGATTAAGCTTTTTCCCCGTGATGGTGAGAAGTTTGTCTTAGCAGTACAAGCAGGTCTTCAAGAGATAACCGGAAAACAGGCGGAGGTTTTGATTTATGGGGATGGTGCCTTTAAAGATCCGGTAGGAGGAATTTGGGAATTGGCAGATCCTGTGGTAGCTCCGGCATATACGACAGGGCTTCGTGGTCTTCCTAATGAGATTAAGCTGAAGTATTTAGCTGATAATCAGTTGCAGGACTTAAGTGGGGAGACTTGTCAAACGGCGATGAAAGAGTACATTCGACAAAAAAAGGCTAATCTTGTGGGGGCGGCAGCTTCGCAAGGCACTACCCCCCGACAGTTGACCGACCTTTTAGGAAGTCTTTGTGATTTGGTGAGCGGAAGTGGTGATAAAGGCACCCCGGTAGTTTTGATTCAGGGTTATTTTGATAATTATGCTACAGAGTGAAGCCTGTTCGTAAATTAGTTTAAGGATGAACTTATAGAAAAAGGGAAGGGATAGTTCAATGTTTGCTGATATTCAGGAATGTAAAAAGATTTGTGTAAGAAATGGAATTAAAGCTATTGATTTTAAGCTGATTAATCTTGAAGGAAGATGGCATCATCTTACTATTCCTGTGGAAAGATTAACTGAGAAAATAGTTGAAGAGGGGATTGGTTTTGATGGGTCTAGTTATGGTTTTTTGACCTTGGAGAAATCAGACATGGTTTTTAAACCGGATTTTAGTTTTGCTTTCGAAGATCCTTTTTGTGAAATACCGACATTAAGTATTATCGGTAATATTTATAGTTTGGGTGAAAAGACGGAGCGGTTCAGCGGAGACCCTAGGTATATTGCGGAAAAGGCGGAAGCTTATTTAAAGAGTACAGGTATAGCTGATCAGGTTTTATTTGGTCCGGAATTTGAGTTTTATTTGCTTGATCATATCTCTTATACTGTGCAACGTAATCAGATTAGTGTTTTATTGGATGCGGAACAGGCTGAATGGCGTACGAGGGATAATGATTATCAAAATTTAGGGTTTAAGGTTCCTTATCAAAAAGGATATCATGTCGACATACCTAATGATGTTAATTTTGAGCTGAGAAAAAAGATGGTACTGCAACTTGAAGAGATGGGGGTACCTGTTAAATATCATCATGCCGAGGTTGGTTCTTCGGGACAGATGGAGATTGAGGTTTGTTTTGGTAGTTTATTGCAGATGGCTGACAGAACGATGCTGCTTAAATATGTAATCAAAAATATGGCTGTAGCACATGGTAAAACAGTTACTTTTATGCCTAAACCTTTCTTCCGGGAAGCAGGAAGCGGGATGCACGTTCATCTCCAGTTTTTTAAGAAGGAGCAGCCTGTTTTTTATGATGGAAAAGGTTATTCCGGGTTGAGTCAGACCGCTCTTTATACCATCGGGGGAATCTTGAAACATGCCCCTGCTTTATTAGCCTTTACTAATCCCAGTACGAATTCTTATAAGCGGCTTGTGCCCGGGTATGAAGCGCCGGTAAGTATTTGTTATGCTACGGCCAATAGGAGTGCGGTCATCAGAATCCCCGGTTATGCTAATCATCCGGAAGAGAAACGCTATGAGTTTAGGCCTTCTGATGCTACCTGTAATCCTTATTTGGCTTATACTGCTCTTTTGATGGCTGCTCTGGATGGTGTCCAGCAGCAGATTGACCCGGTGAAAGAAGGGTTTGGACCTTATGACGTCAATGTTTTTAACTTGAGCGCCGAAGAAAGGGCGAAGATTAAAGCACTGCCAAAATCTCTAGAGGAAGCGGCAGATGCTCTAGAGAATGATTATGAGTTTTTGCTTAAGGGGGGCGTTTTTACGGAAAGGCTGATAAAAGAACAGTTGCTGAGTATTAGAAAAGCGGCTAATGAAGTGAGTATCGTCCCACATCCTAAGGAATACGAACTTTATTTTGATTTGTAACTTCCATGGTAAAAAACGAGTAAAAAGAGATGTATGTTTTGCTTCAAAACATCTTAGTATCAAGACTAGGATGTTTTTTATTATATTTAGATTTTTGCCCCAATTTTCTATTTTATAGTTTTGTGTGTAAGTATATAAAATACATGAAGGAAAAGTGTTGCCTTTTATTTCTAAAATAGATACTATATAGTCTAAATAACTTATGATGTAATGTAGAGAGGGAGGCTTTGTCTATGGTGGCGACCGAATATAAAGGGAGAAAAATTCATGTTGTGGATACCACTTTGCGTGATGGTGAACAGACAGCCGGTGTTGTTTTTGCTAATCGTGAAAAAATAACAATTGCCAAGCTGCTTGCCGAACTGGGGGTAGACCAGATTGAGGCCGGAATTCCGGTCATGGGCGGAGATGAAAAGGAGACATTAAAAGCAATTGTTAACTTGGGGCTTAATTCCAGTATCATGGCCTGGAATCGGGCTGTGATTGAAGACATTAAACATTCTCTTGATTGTGGTGTCGATGCTGTAGCTGTCTCGATTTCTGTTTCTGATATTCATATCGAATATAAGCTTAATTCGAGTCGCGAACGGGTGTTGGAACAAATAGCTCGTGCTGTGGATTTTGCTAAAAAGCATAACCTGTATGTTTCGGCTAATGCGGAAGATGCTTCGCGTGCCGATGAAGAGTTTTTAATTCAGTTTGCTAAAACGGCCAAGGAAGCAGGCGCGGATCGTTTGCGGTATTGTGATACTGTGGGCATCCTGGAGCCTTTTATGGCGTTTGCCAAGATTGAGCGTTTGCTCGGCGAAGTGGATATTGACCTGGAAATGCACATGCATAATGACTTTGGTCTGGCTACAGCCAATACTATTGCCGGAATCAAGGCGGGCGCTGGTTTTGCCGGAGTTACGGTTAATGGCTTGGGAGAAAGGGCCGGGAATGCTGCTTTGGAAGAAGTAGCGATGGTTCTGAAGCATTTAATGGGTTGTGCCATGCCTTTGAAGACAAAAGGGTTCTTAGAGCTTTCCCAGTATGTCGCTGAGGCTTCTGACCGTCCTCTGCCCCTTTCCAAACCGATTGTCGGGAAGAATATGTTTACACATGAGTCGGGAATCCATGCCGACGGGACCTATAAAAATCCGCTTACTTATGAAGCCTTTGATCCTGAAGAGGTCGGTTTGATTAGGCAAATCATTGTGGGAAAACATTCCGGTACAGCAACTTTGCAAAAGAAGTTTCAGGAGTTTAATCTAGAACTTTCTAAGGAAATGAGCAAATTGCTTTTAGAAAAAGTAAGAGAATCGGCGGTGGAATTAAAACGGCCCTTGTTTGATAAGGAATTGGTGCAGCTGTATCAGGAGTTGACAAAATAGTAGGAGGAGAGCATTTGTGGCTAAAAATATAACAATGAAGATAATCAGTACTCATTTGGCAGAAGGGCAGTTAGTGCCGGGTGAGGAAATAGCGTTACACATTGACCAGACGCTGACACAGGATACGACCGGGACGATGGTTTATTTGGAGTTCGAAGCTCTCGGTTTCCCCCGGGTAAAAACCCAAAAGTCAGTGGCTTATCTGGATCATAATACCTTACAGACAGGTTATGAAAATGCCGACGACCACCGTTTTATTCAATCAGCGGCGGCTAAGTACGGGATTTACTGTTCACGGGCAGGAAATGGGATTTGTCATCAAGTGCATTTAGAACGTTTTGCTGTTCCGGGGCAGACCCTGCTTGGTTCTGACAGTCATACCCCTACGGCAGGGGCGATGGGGACGCTGGCCATAGGTGCCGGGGGAATGGATGTGGCTGTAGCGATGGGCGGAGGTGCTTATTATTTGAATATGCCCCAAATCGTGAATGTGCACTTAAAAGGGAAGCTGCCCCCTTGGGTTAGTGCGAAAGATATTATCCTGACACTTCTCCGCAGGCTTTCGGTTAAAGGAGGGGTAGGGAAAATCTTTGAATATTCCGGGGAAGGGTTAGCCCAACTTACTGTGCCGGAAAGAGCGACGATTGCTAATATGGGGGCGGAACTGGGAGCAACAACCTCGATTTTCCCTAGTGATGAAGTAACTTTACAGTTTTTAAAAGCCCAAGGGCGGGAAGAAGACTGGCGGGAATTGACTGCCGATGAAGGGGCTAGCTATGATCAGACGATCGAAATTGATCTTTCTAGTCTGGCACCCTTAGTAGCTTGTCCGCATAGTCCGGATCAGGTTGTCACGGTTAGGGAACTTGCTGCAACGAAGGTTGATCAGGTTTGTATCGGCAGTTGTACTAATTCTTCTTATGTAGACTTGCTTAAGGCAGCCTCTATTTTGCGAGGAAAAACGATTCCTCCCCACGTTAGTTTAGTCATTGCCCCAGGTTCGCGGCAGGTTTTAACGATGCTTGCCGCCAATGGGGCTTTGGCCGAGTTGATTAATGCCGGGGCGAGAATTTTGGAATGTGCTTGCGGCCCTTGTATCGGGATGGGACAGGCTCCGGCCACGGGAGCGGTCTCTCTGCGTACTTTTAACCGGAATTTTTACGGACGGAGCGGGACTGCCAGTGCCGGTGTTTATTTATGCAGTCCGGAAGTAGCGGCAGTTTCGGCTTGGCGTGGAGAAATAACGGATCCGCGCAGCTTAGAGCCTCTCGCCGTACCTTGCCCCGTCAAGTTTCAGGTTAATGATAATCTGATTATCCAGCCTCCTGCCGCTGGGACGAAGGTAGAATTGAGGAAGGGCCCTAATATTAAAGCTTTTCCCGTGAATAAGGCTCTTCCTGCTTCTTTAGAAGGAACTGTGCTTTTGGTCATGGAAGATAATATTACCACAGACCATATTATGCCTTCACCGGCACATCTTTTGCCCTTACGTTCGAATATTCCGGCTCTGGCTGAGCATTGTCTGACTCCTGTGGACGAGGGATTCCCTAGTCGGGCTAAGAAAAAAGGGGGAGGCTTTCTGGTGGCAGGTGAAAACTATGGGCAAGGTTCGAGCCGGGAACATGCGGCTCTCGTACCTTTATATCTCGGCATCAAAGGGGTACTGGCTCTTTCCTTTGCCCGGATTCATAAGGTGAATTTGCTTAATTCAGGCATCTTACCGCTTACCTTTGTGGAGAAAGAAGATTATGCCCGTTTGCAAAAGGGTGATCAATTGGTCATGGAGGACTTGCTCCGGCAGATTTTAGCCGGGGGGATGATTATGGTGCAGAATAAAACCGGTGGCTATTCTTTTCCGGTTAACTTGACTGTTTCGGCACGACAAAAAGAGATTTTGTTAGCGGGAGGGCTCTTGCCTTATACGCGCAAGAAGGCGGAATACAGGGAGTGAGTTAAGTGGAAAGCAAACGCTATCTTCTGGAAGATAGCGTTTTACAAATAAGCTAAAGTAAGGAGAAGGGCAGAAATGGCTTTACGGATCGAAATGAAAAACCCTCTAGTAGAACTAGATGGCGACGAAATGACGCGTATAATTTGGCGGATGATCAAAGAGATACTGCTTTTACCGTATCTTGATTTAAAGACGGAGTATTATGATTTAGGTTTAAAAAATAGAGAGAAAACAGCAGACCAAGTAACGATTGAAGCGGCTTCAGCGATAAAAAAACATCGGGTCGGGGTGAAGTGTGCGACGATTACTCCTAATGCTACTCGGGTGAAGGAATATGGTTTACGGGAAATGTATAAAAGTCCTAATGGCACAATTAGGGCTTTTCTTGATGGGACGGTGTTTCGTCAGCCTCTTTTAGTGCAGAACATTAAACCTTTGGTGAAAACTTGGACAAAACCGATTACGATTGCCCGTCATGCCTATGGCGATCTTTACAAAGATGTGGAATTGCGGATTGAAGAAGCAGGGAAAGCGGAACTTGTGTTTACTTCGGCGCAAGGTAAAATCAAAAGAGAGGTTATTCATAATTTTGCAGGGTCCGGCGTTCTTTTGGGGATGCATAATCTTGATCAGTCCATTGCTAGTTTTGCGAGGTCTTGTTTTGATTATGCTTTAAAACACAAACAAGACTTGTGGTTCGCGGCCAAAGATACTATTTCCAAAAAATATGACCATACCTTTAAAGATATCTTTGCCGAAATATTTGTGAGTGAGTATAAAGAAAAATTTGCTGCCCAAGGGATTGAGTATTTTTATACTCTGATTGATGATGCCGTAGCCCGGCTCATGCGTTCAACAGGGGGAATGGTCTTGGCCTGTAAAAATTATGATGGTGATGTTCTTTCTGATTTGGTAGCATCTGCTTTTGGCAGTTTGGCGATGATGACTTCGGTTTTGGTTTCTCCCCAGGGAGAGTATTTATATGAAGCGGCGCATGGCACGGTGCAGCGCCATTATTACCGGCATTTACAAGGTGAAGCAACTTCCACAAATGCGATGGCGACCATTTTTGCTTGGAGTGGGGCTTTGCGCAAACGTGGTGAACTCGATCGGTTGGTTCCATTGGTTAACTTTGCCGCCTGTCTGGAAAAGGCAGCCCGGCAAACGGTGGAGGACGGGTATCTGACCAAGGATTTGGCGGAGATGGCGGAGCCTCCCGTACAAGGAGCAGTAAATACGATTAAATTTTTGGAAGAAGTAAGGGCTCGTCTGGACAGGTCTTTAGCTGACTAGATGTTTTTTAAAAGAAAAATGAGGCAGTTATTATGCAACCTTCGGAAAAATCCGGAGGTTGTTTCTTTTTTAGCTGTTTGTTAAATTATTACTTCGAAGCGAGGGGGAATTAATGATACAATAAGATTGTGTCTTTGATGAGGAGGAGAGTTTATGAAGCAGCTTTTAACAGGGAATGAAGCAATCACCAGAGGAGCTTATGAAGCCGGTTGTACTGTGGCGGCGGCTTATCCCGGTACGCCCAGTACGGAGATTTTGGAGAATATGGCCGGTTATAAAGAAATATATGCGGAATGGTCACCCAATGAAAAGGTGGCTTTAGAGGTAGCCAGCGGTGCGGCGATAGCAGGGGCGAGAGCACTTGCCGCCATGAAACATGTAGGGTTGAATGTTGCCGCCGATCCTTTATTTACGATGGCTTATGAAGGGGTAAATGGGGGGCTGGTCATTATCACAGCAGATGACCCGGGGACACATAGCTCGCAGAATGAACAGGATAACAGGTACTATGCTCCACATGCGAAGGTCCTAATGTTGGAGCCTGCGGATAGTCAGGAGTGCAAGGACTATACCAAAGTAGCGTTTGCTTTAAGTGAGCAATTTGATACCCCGGTGCTCTTGAGAGTTAGCACGAGGGTTTGTCATAGTAAAAGTTTAGTGGAACTTGAAGAAAGAGAAGAAGTAGGGGTAAAAGAATATTGTAAAAATGTAAAAAAATATGCGATGACCCCTGCCCATGCTAAAGTAAGACATGTGCTTGTTGAGGAAAAACTTGCTCGTTTGCGGGAATATAGTAATAATTCACCTCTGAACAAAATAGAGTGGGGTAAGAAAAAAATCGGGATTATAACCAGCGGTATTTCTTATCAGTATGCCCGGGAGGTTTTTGGAGGGAAGGTCTCTTATCTGAAACTTGGGTTGACTTATCCTTTGCCGGAAAGGTTAATTAAAGAGTTTGCGCAGGCTGTAGGGCAAGTAATGATTATTGAAGAAAATGATCCTTATCTGGAGACTTATGTGAAGTCGTTGGGTATAGAGTGCCAGGGTAAGGAATTAATCCCCATTTGTGGTGAATTGAATCCTGGAATTATTCGGCAAGCCTTTTTCCCAGAAGAGCAAAAGCAAAACAGTTGTGTGGCGGAGGCTACGTTAAAAATACCGTCCCGACCTCCTGTACTTTGTGCCGGTTGTCCTCATCGGGGTCTTTTCTATGCGTTAAGTAAGTTGAAGGATGTCGTGGTTTCTGGGGATATTGGCTGTTATACGTTGGGGTTGGTGCCTCCTTTGGGGGTTACGGATACGGTAATTTGTATGGGGGCAAGTATTTCAGCAGGGATTGGTTTTGAAAAAGCGTTTCAGCAAGGTGAGGTCAAGAAGAAAGTCTTTAGTTGTATCGGTGATTCTACTTTCTTTCATTCGGGGATAACCGGTTTGATTGATGCTGTTTATAACAAGAGTAAGCTCAGTATCATCATTTTGGATAATCGGATTACGGCGATGACCGGACACCAAGAAAATCCGGGAACAGGGAAAACCTTGCAGGGGGAAGATGCTCCGGTGATAGATATTGAACAGTTGGTGCGGGCTGTAGGAGTAAAAGAGGAAAACATCAGGGTGATTGATCCTTATAATTTAGCGGAAACAGAAGGAGCAGTCCGGGATGCTTCTCTTGCCGAGGAGCTTTTCGTGATTATCACAAAGCGGCCTTGTGCTCTGATTAAAGAAGTACGACGGGCGAGAAGCGGTTTTTATTGTTCGATTGATGCAGAGAAATGTAAAAAATGTAAGGCTTGTCTACGTGTCGGTTGTCCGGCTTTGGCGCTGAAGGGAGAGCAGGTTTTCATCGATCCGGAGATGTGTAATGGTTGTGGTCTTTGTCAGCAGGTATGTAAATTTGAGGCAATTACGAAGGTTGGTGAAGAAAATGACTAAAGCACTATTATTAGTAGGTGTTGGCGGACAGGGTACGATCCTTGCTTCGAAGATTTTAAGTGAAGGTTTGGTCAGACAAGGCTATGATGTGAAAATGTCGGAAATACACGGCATGGCCCAGAGGGGGGGCAGTGTTACTACCCAGATCAAATTTGGGGAAAAAGTATCGTCCCCGATTATTGGACTTGCTGAGGCTGACGTGATTGTAGCTTTTGAGAAAGTAGAGGCAGTAAGATGTTTACCTTATCTTAAGGAAGAGGGGACTTTAGTAGTTAATGATCACGAGATTTATCCTTTACCGGTTTTAACCGGACAAGAACAATATCCTGCCGATGTGTTGGCGTTTTTGCAGAAACAAGTGAAGAAGTGTAAGGTGTTAAATGCTAATCATATTGCCGCCGAATTAGGTAACACGAAGGCGCAGAACATTGTTTTACTTGGTGCGGTGATTAAGGCCCTGGGTTTGGAAGAGTTGGACTGGGTGGAGATCTTAAAGAAATATCTTCCTCCTAAACTGCATCAATTGAATATTAAGGCCTTAGAGTCCGGGTTAAGTTTATAAGGAAAAAGAACGATGTTTAGAATAGTAAGAAGATAAGGAGAAGAAAAATGAGGAGAAAAATTATTAGTATTCTAGCAGTAGTCTTGATATTACCCCTTGTTTGTACTGCGGCTGCAGCACAAACAGTTTCTTCCGTTTCCGCAATTTCTGCGGAAGATTCGGCAGTTGCTTTTAAATTAGGTAATGAGGTTTTGCTGAGCAAATATCATCATTTGATCGCGGGGAAAAGAGTAGGGCTAATCACTAATCAGAGCGGGGTGAATAGTAAAGGCGAAAGTACGATTGACATCTTAGCTAATGATCCTACCGTACAGTTAACTGCACTTTATGGACCGGAACATGGTCTTGATGGACAAGCTCGGGCAGGTGCTTATGTGGAGTCTTATACACATGAAAAACTTGGTATCCCTGTGTATAGTCTTTATGGACCCACTAGAATGCCTACGGCGGAGATGTTGGCCAATGTAGATGTTTTGCTTTATGATATCCAGGATATTGGGGCGCGAACCTATACTTATATTTCAACCTTAAATTATTGTCAGCAGGCGGCACAAAAATACGGAAAAACCTTGATTGTCTTGGACAGACCGAATCCTCTCGGCGGAGAAATAGTAGATGGAGCGGTTTTAGAGGAACCTTTTGAAACTTTTGTAGGGGTGGATGTTTTACCGACAGCCCATGGCATGACGGTAGGGGAGTTGGCTCTTTATTTTAATCGGGAGATTGGAGCGGAGATAAGGGTTATTCCGATGGAAGGTTATATGCGGCAGATGATTTATCAAGATACCGGTCTCCCTTGGGTGGCGACTTCGCCTAATATTCCCGATATAGAATCTGTTTTTGGTTATACGGCGACAGGTTTAGGGGAAGGGACAGGTATTTATCAGGCAGATAAGTTTAAATGGATCGGGGGTAAGGGGATAGAGGCCGCTAGGTTTGCCCAATTGCTTAATCAAGCGGGGTTGGGCGGGGTCACTTTTGTGCCGGAGTATCAGGGAGCAGCTGGAGGGGTTAGGTTGGCGATTACTGATTATCGCTTGTTCAATCCGGCCAGAACAGGTCTTTATGCCCTTGCTTATGCTCATTCTTTGAATAACTTTCAGGTTCCGAAAAGCGGTAAGACGATGGTGATGTTTGATAAAATTATGGGGACGGATAAAATCGGTAACTATTTAGAACAGGGGCTGACTCCGCAACAAATTGAAGCGCAATATACACCTCGGTTAAATAGTTTTAAAGAGGAGAGGGAAAAATATTTAATCTATGGTCAAGACCCCTATCGTGTAATTACAGTATATGTGCAGGGGCAAAGGGTTGATTTTGATGTCGAGCCTTTTATTGATCAAAATAATCGAACAATGGTTCCTTTACGGGCTATTGGGGAAGCTTTGGGGGCACAGGTGGATTGGGATGAGCAGACAAGAACGGTTAAGTTTACTAAACAGGGACAAAAGGTGCTTTTTGTGATTGATTGTCAAGAGGCACTTGTCAATGGTATACCTCAAACGATGGATACCTGCCCCGTGATTAAAAATAGCCGTACCATGCTTCCTTTACGCTATGTGGGGGAATTTCTAGGGGCAATAGTGGTTTGGGATGACCAAACCAGTACGGTAAAAATAGATTAAAAAAGTTCGTTGTCAATGGTTGTATTGTAGTAAAATAAGCAATATACTTAATTCTAATTAAGTATATTGGGATGAAGGGGGTGGGCTTAATGTTATCTTTTCAAAAATCAAGTAAATTGGATCATGTTTGTTATGACATCAGAGGTCCGATTATGGATGAAGCGAAACAATTGGAAGAGAACGGGTATCAAATTATTAAATTAAACATTGGTAATCCGGCGACATTCGGCTTTAATGCACCTGATGAGATTATTCGGGATGTGATGCTTAATCTGAATAATGCGCAAGGTTATGTAGAATCCCAGGGTTTGTTTGCCGCCCGTAAAGCGATTATGCAGTATTGTCAGCAGAAGAATATTGCTGGAGTTGAGATTGAGGATATTTATACAGGTAATGGGGTCAGTGAGCTGATTGTTATGGCGATGCAGGGGCTACTGAATAATGGTGATGAAATCTTGCTGCCCGCACCTGATTATCCCCTCTGGACGGCGGCGGTTAATCTTTCCGGTGGTACGGCGGTGCATTATCTTTGTGATGAAGAGTCAGACTGGATCCCTGATTTAGAGGATCTCAAAAGTAAAATTACCGATAAGACGAAGGGGATTGTGGTTATTAACCCCAACAATCCTACCGGAGCGTTATATCCGACAGAGATTTTGCAGGCAATCGTGGATCTGGCGGAAGAACATCAGTTGATTGTTTTTTCTGATGAGATCTATGATAAAATTTTGTATGAAGAGGCCGTTCATGTTTCGACGGCAACACTTTCTGATAAGGTGCTGTTTATTACTTTTAATGGTTTGTCTAAATCCCATCGCATTGCCGGTTTTCGGGCAGGATGGATGGTGCTGAGCGGCAATAAAGCGGTGGCCAAGGACTATATTGAGGGTTTAAATATACTGTCGACAATGCGTTTGTGTAGTAATGTCCCGGCACAGTTTGCCATTCAGACGGCTTTGGGGGGCTACCAAAGTCTTACGGAGTTGTTGCTGCCGGGGGGGCGTTTGCGGATGCAAAGGGATATTTGTTATGAAATGCTGAATAAGATCCCCGGCATAACTTGTACTAAGCCGCAAGGTGCTTTTTATATGTTCCCGAAGATTGATACGAAAAAGTTTAAGATCACTAATGATTATCAGTTTGTTTTGGACTTTTTAAGAGAGAAAAAGGTGTTATTGGTACAAGGGACAGGATTTAATTGGCCGGAGCCGGATCATTTCAGGATAGTTTTTCTTCCCCATGTGTTTAAGCTGGAAACGGCGATCAGCAGGTTAGAGGACTTTTTGGTTGATTATCAGCAGAAATAATGGTTAGAGAAAGCATATTACTGGGGATGCAGTTTTGTAGGGGCATCCCCAGTTTTGTTTTTTGCGGGAACAAAATGGAAACGGAAACGTCTACTATAATATAGAACTAGAGAAGATACTGTACTGTTTCCCGTTTCTGTGCTTCTGTTCAGTGGTTTTAACCTAGGCACTGCCTCGGGTTTCCGTAGCTACAGTCAGAACGTGCTTTAGCTCGGCTCAGAGTAATGGCGAACGGGCTCAATTCGCCTCCATGCTCAGTTCGCCCTGGTGCCGACGTCCTTGTCGTCACCTCGTCATTACTAACCTCACCTTCGCTAAGAACGTTTGGCTGACCTTCGCTAAGTGACCCTCCGGCAGTACCTTGGCTAAAACTTCCTAGAAGTATAGTGATGGAGGGAAGAAACGTTAAACGGTACAGCATCTTCTCTTTGGGGGAGGGGAAAGAGGTGCGTTTCCCGTTTCTGTGCTTCTGTTCAGTGGTTTTAACCAAGGCACTGCCTCGGGTATTCATCAATGAATTATGCATTATGAATTATTAATTATGAATTATTTTTTAAGAAGGGGAGTGATTTAAGGTATGAAAAGTTGGGGAGAGCGGAGAAGTTTAATTTTTGCCTTTATTCTGTTTTTGGTGGTAGGGTTGGTTATTGTTTTTAGCCCTAAGCACATGGTGGCGCAAGGTGAGGTGGGTGATGCGGAGACCATCTTGCAGAAAAGGCTGGGCGAGGCAGTTGTTCTTTATACAGGCAGTCCTTTAGCTCTAGTCAAAAATATGGAAAGTCAAATAGATAATGAAAATACGGAAATTTGCCCTTTTACTAGGGAAGGGCGAGTTTTGGTGCCTTTGCGTTTTTTGGCCGAGAATTTAGAAGCTCAAGTAAAGTGGGAGGAGCAGACAGGAGTAGTTACTTTAAATATCGGCGCAAAGACGGTAAAATTTATTCCCGGTCAAGAAAAGATGCAGGTTAATGGCCGTGAGGTGACGATAGAGTGCCCGCCGGAAATAGTTGAGGGTAGAACTTTCGTCCCGGTGCGGGCGATTAGTGAAGCCTTGGGGAAGAAGGTTTTTTATGACCGCGGTTTGATTGTTCTGGGGGAGAAAGAAAAGCCCTTTAATCAAGATACGGAAAAGTCGCTTTTAGATACGCTGATTGCGAAGGTGAATAATCTTCCTACGGTGGGTTCGCTGGAGCAACTGCGTAGTTTACTTGCCGATACAAATCAGAATAATTATTATCGCCGGGGGGCTGAAGTATCCATAGCCGGAGATCTGGCAAAAAGTGTGCAGAATGTAGGAAAAATGAAAGAAGAGAGTATGGCGGATGATTATTCGGAGACCAATGTGCAAGTAGCCGGTGTGGATGAAGCTGATTTGGTGAAGACGGACGGAGAATATCTTTATCAGGTCAATAAGGGGAGGGTGCTGATCCTTAAAGCGTATCCGTCGGCAGAAATGCAAGTAGTTTCTACATTAACTTTTGCGGAGGAGAACTATCAGCCTCTGGAGATTTATGTTGATGACCAGTATTTAGTAGTGATTGGCAGTAGCCGTAATTATTATGGTTATGGTGATGATTATACAGACGCTCCGGTTGCTAAGATGCGGGCAGAGATATGGCCGCCTCGTTATACACAAAATCGGGTCAAGGCTTTAATATATGACCTGCAAGATAAAAGTAAGCTCACTAAAATAAGGGAAGTAGAGATAGACGGTTGTTATTTATCCTCGCGTAAAATAGGTTCGTATTTGTATTTGGTGGCGAATGACCCGCTTGATTACTATCATATTTTAGAGAAACCGTCGGCGGGTAATGCTGAAGCCGAGGGGACGGAGCATCTTGTACCTACATATCGGGATACAGTGGTACAAGAGGACTTTATCCCTGTGCCCTATCAAGATATTAGATACATTCCTCCTGTGACCGAGGCTAATTATCTGGTGATTGCTGGTTTAGATTTGGCACAGAAGGATCAAGCAGTACAGGTTTCCACCTATTTAGGGGCGGGAGATAATCTTTATGTTTCGCCGGATAATTTATATGTCGCTTTAAGAAAACATGAGTACAGGCCATTGAGGGAAGAGGCAAATTTAAAGAGAATAATGACTTTACCTGCTAAAGACAATACGCTTGTTTATAAGTTTTCTTTGGAGCAGGGGAAGGTTACTTATTTAGCCAAAGGAGAAGTGCCGGGAACTTTGCTTAATCAGTTTTCCATGGACGAAAATCAGCAGTATCTGCGGATTGCGACAACAAAAGGTAATACCTGGGGTTCCGGTGAGAATTTATCGCAAAATAATGTTTATGTTCTGGATGAAAGTATGAGCATGGTGGGGAAAATCGAGAATATTGCCCCCGGGGAAAGAATTTACTCGGCTAGGTTTATTGGTGACCGCGCTTATCTGGTGACCTTTAAAGATACGGATCCGTTCTTTGTGCTTGATTTAAAGCAGCCTGCCAGCCCGCGTATTTTGGGGGCTTTAAAGATACCGGGCTATAGTGATTATCTCCATCCTTATGATGAAAACCATATTATCGGCATTGGTAAGGATACCATCGAACTTAGTAATAAAGATGCCCGAGGTAATGTGCTAGGTTCCCAAGCCTATTATCAGGGCATGAAGCTGGCTCTCTTTGATGTCCGTGATGTGCATAATCCGCGGGAATTGTTTAAAGAGGTCATTGGTGCGCGGGGCACCGATTCGGAATTGTTAAGGAATCATAAGGCTTTGCTTTTTGATAAGGAGAAAGAGTTGTTAGCTTTTCCTGTAACGGTGATGGAGATACAGGGGGAGAAAATAGGCAACAATTTCCCGGCGTACGGACAGTTCGCTTTTCAAGGTGCTTATATTTATCAGCTTAATTTAACAGATGGTTTTAAGTTAAGAGGTAAAATCACACACTTAACAGCGGAAGATGCTCTGAAAGCGGGACTCCATTCTTATAAGCCAGACAGCGAAATTAAAAGGCTTCTCTATATTAAGGATACGTTATATACGCTCTCCGAGGGCATGGTCAAGGCACATGGGTTAGTTGACTTGGTAGAAAGAAAAGCAGTACAATTACGTTAGAATTTATCGTAGCCATAATGGACATAATAAGATATAATATAAATGACATTAAAACTGGGAGGTAATTTAAATGGAGGTATATACGGTTACAGAGGCTAAAAATAATTTTCCTAAGTTGCGTCGGTTAGCCGCCCAGGGTAATGAATTTATTGTTGTCGATCATAAACGAGCTGAAACGGCTTCTGTTTCAGTAATTGCCACAGAGTTGCTAGACAAAATTACAAATGAAGCTTTGGCTAATCTTACTTATGAATGGCTGGATCAACCCGGTGATAGGATTACTGATGATGAGATGAATCAAACCTGGACTCTTTGGAATGAACAGTTACGGATTTACGGGGTAGGGAAAACGAAAGAAGAAGCTATTCGCAGTCTGGCTGAAGATGCAGTTAATTATGCCAATGAGTACTTTGATGACCTTGAATTTTTTTTGAATCCTAGATCAGAAAGAGATACGCACTATTGGGTTTTAAGAGGGATTAGATATTGTGACGGTGACTTAACCAAGGTTATTAAGGTGATGAGATTAAACGAATTTCTTGAGGTATAAAGATGGGTTATACATTTAATTGGAATGAGATAGA